>CAUZJT010000027.1:0-22450 GCA_963580215.1 Gammaproteobacteria bacterium | reverse complement strand
GCCTTCGAAAGCGGGTTGAACTGCGAGGCGCGGGCTCGTTACCAGGCAGCCAACTGTTATGCCAGCAACTATTGTGGCCAGTTGGATCGCCGATACTTAAGAGCTCAGGACGGGCCGGGACTGACCCGGGAGTTGCGCCGTTTTTATCGCCAGGACCAACGTGGCAAGCTGGCCATGATCAGATCACATAGGGTTTGACGATCTACTTGGGGTTGAGATCCTGCTGTGGCCCCCGGGGTTCGCCTCAAAGGCAGGGGTTGGCAAACACATTCAATTAAACAATCATTTACCTATAGAATATCGCGTTCTTTGACAGATTAACCCGCTCGGCGGGAGATGCTCGATGCGAGAACATGTGTTGTTGATGGATACGACGTTGCGGGACGGGGAGCAGACTCAGGGAGTCTCGTTCGCACCGGACGAGAAGGTCAGCATTGCCCGCGCGCTACTGCACAACCTCAAAGTAGATCGTATTGAAGTAGCGTCCGCCGGAGTCTCACACGGCGAAAAAGAGGCTGTGACTCGTATTCATGACTGGGCCGCAACTAACGGATGCCTGGACCGGGTCGAAGTGCTGGGCTTCACAGATCACCGGCGCAGTGTCGATTGGCTGATGAGCACTGGTGGCCGGGTGCTTAACCTTTTGACCAAGGGCAGCGAGAAGCATTGCACCGAGCAGTTACGCAAGACCCTTGATCAGCATCTGGACGACATTGGGCGTACTGTGGCTTATGCGCACGACCAGAATCTATTGGTTAACGTTTATCTGGAAGACTGGTCCAATGGGTATCGTGACAGTCGCGATTACGTGTACCGGATGGTGGAAGGCCTGGTGGCCATGAACATCGGTTACCTGATGCTGCCTGATACGCTCGGCGTAATGAGCCCGCAAGAAGTGACCACTGCTGTTGGCGATATGTGTGATCGTTTCCCTGAGCAGGATTTTGATTTTCATCCGCACAACGATTACGGGCTCGCCACCGCCAACGCCATGGCCGCAGTGCAGTGCGGTGTCGCATCCATTCACGTAACGCTGAACTGCTTAGGTGAACGGGCCGGCAACGTCTCACTGGCTGAAGTGGCTGTCGTCCTTAAGGATAAGCTCGGGGTAAGTGTTGCGATAGACGAATCCAAAATTCACGATCTCAGCCAGATGGTCGAGAATTTCTCCGGCAAGCGAGTTGCTGCGAACTCACCCATTATTGGCAGCGATGTGTTTACCCAGACCAGCGGGATCCATGCCGATGGTGACCGCAAGGGCCGGCTCTACCAGACCGAACTCAGCCCGAACCGCTTTGATCGTCAGCACAGCTATGCGCTGGGCAAGATGAGCGGCAAGGCATCGCTGACCAAGAACCTGGAGGAGCTTGGCATTGAATTGTCCGAAGACAATCAGCGCAAGGTGTTGCAAAAAATCGTGGAGATAGCCGATACCAAGGCAACCATCACTATCGAAGATCTGCCCTTTATCATTGCTGATATTCTGGAAAGTGGTGACTACCGGCATGTCGAACTGCTGAACTGTTCGATTACCAGCGGTTACGAGATCGAGTCGACTGCCAGCCTACGAGTGCGCATCGGTGATCAGATCCACAAGTCATCGAATTCGGGCAACGGCGGTTTTGATGCCTTTATCAAGGCGATAAAACAGGTGCTTGAGCCGGATGGCTTTGTGCTCCCGGAGCTGACGGATTTTGAGATTCGTATTCCCAAGGGCGGCCATACCAGCGCCCTTACCGAATGTTTTATTAGTTGGGATGACAACGGCCACGAGTTCAAGACACGGGGCGTGCACGCCAATCAGGTTTTTGCCAGTGTCAACGCAGCCCTGCGCATGCTTAATATGAAAATGCACCAGGACGTACCCGGCGGCGAATCACAACCGCTGGATACGCCGGAGTAAAACGCGTTAGCCGTTGTTGGGCATTAAGTCTAGTGCTGCGACCACCCGGTCACCAAATTCGCTGGTGCTGATCTGTCTTTCCGCATTACCGCGACGTGCCAGGTCAGGGGTGGTGTAGCCATCGGTGAAAACGCTTTGCATGGCCTGCCATAGGTTGCGGGCCTCGGCTTCCATGCCAAAACTCATTTGTAGCATCATCGCCACCGACCCCAGCATTGAGTAGGGATTGGCGATGCCTTGCCCGGCGATGTCGGGTGCGGAACCGTGTGAGGGCTCGTAGTAGGATTTTTCCGGGCCGACACAGGCCGAAGGCATTAAACCGAGTGATCCGAGAATTCCGCCGCACTGGTCGCTGAGAATGTCACCGAACATATTCTCCATTACCATGACATCAAATCGAGTCGGGTCAAGGCACAGGTAGGTGGCAGCCGCATCGACCAACACATGTTCAACCTGTACATCTGGGTAATCCACGCGAACTTCTTCAAGGATCTCGTTCCACAGTACGCTGGACATAAGCACATTACTCTTGTGCACATTGTGCAACACCTTCTTGCGCTGCGATGACAATTTGAAAGCCACCTCGAGCACCTGGCGGATTTGGTCTTCGTCGTATTCGAGCATTTCGTGGACGTAGCGCCGTCCAGAATCATTGACACCAGTGGTCTTAGCGCCGAAATACAAGCCTCCCACCAGTTCACGGATAATGACCAGGTCGATACCGTCACCGATGATCTCCGGGCGTAACGGTGAAAAGTGGGCAAGGCTTGGCGGCAGGGTGACCGGGCGGAAGTTGGCATAAGTCTGGTAGCGCCGGCGCATCGGCAGTAACGCGCCGCGCTCGGGCTGCTCATCGATGGGAATCTTCTTTGATTCCTCGTGATTCAAGCCGATCGTTCCTTTAAGAATGGCGTCGGCCTCGTCGCAGATGGCGATCGATTCGTCAGGAAAAGACTTTCCGGTCTCGAACCAGGCGCAGGCGCCAAACAGGGCAGGCCTAAGATCAAAGGAAACCTTGTTACGCTGTTCGATGAGTTTCAGGATCTTGACCGCCTCAGCCATGATCTCGGGACCTATGCCGTCACCGGCCAGCAGAGCAATTTTATGTGTTGTCATGTTATCGGGGGCTTGCGGCCCTTGGTGGCGTTACGGATTATTCGCAGGCATCACCGATGCCGTTGTGGTCCTGGTCAGACTGTTCCGGGTTGAAGTATCCGGCGCAATTATCGAGCGCATCGAGTATTCCATCTTCGTCAATGTCATCACAGATCAGAACATCGTCCTCATCTTCGATCAGAGGGTAAATCTGGCTCACGGCGCCTGCCTCGGTCGCGGTCATTGCCGGTCCAGTTATCAGGATGGCCAGTAGAGTGCCGATCAGCGCTGAGCGCGGTCGGAGGGCGATTCTATCTGGCGACTCGCGAACAGTACATCGATACTCGGGGTTTACCATGGAATCTGGACCCCGGTGTAATCAAAGAATTTGCCACTGTCATCTGGCCCAACCTTATCCAGCACGGATTTCAGACCGATGGCACTGGCTGTTGTGTCTACCGGCGCTTTGGGTCCACCCATATCGGTGCGTACCCACCCCGGATGCAGGGCGACCACAGAAATACTGTTACACGCCAGATCATGAGCCAGGCTTCGCGTGACCGCATTGAGGGCAGCTTTGCTGGAGCGATAACTGTATGCACCACCCGACTGGTTTTCCGCCAGACTGCCCATTTTACTGGAGATCATCGCAACCGTAGCGTGGTCGGTCGCCGCGAGGTTTGGCCGTAGCGCCCGAGTGACCATAAAGGGCGCAATCGTATTAACCCGTATCTCATTAAGCCAGGTGTCACTATCCAGCGTGTCCATGCTGTCATCGCCTGAGGTATAGAGTCCAGCGTTATTAATGAGTAAATGCAGTGGTTGTTTGGTGAGGGTTGCCTGCATCACTGCGATTGCCTGTGCACTGGTTACATCCAGTGTCAGCAGTTCGATCTGATCACGGTATTGCTGTTGCAATGCAAGCAGATCATCTCCCCCGGTATTGCGAGCGGTGGCGACCACCCGGCTGCCCCGAGCGAGATACTGACGGGCCAGTGCAAACCCAATGCCCCGGCTAGCGCCGGTAATCAGTACATTGTGATCCATAGTTACGAGCTAAAGTTATTTTTCGGCGCCAGGCGGAATCTTGGGCGGCGCAAATGCACTGACCATTTCGTCACGTGCACGTGACGCTTCGTCAGGTGTGCCGACGTCTACGTCATCGCGGCACAGCATCTGGCCGCTGGCCACGTTGCGAACCAGGCGCATCCCAGCGGATAGACCCAGTGGGATTGTTCGGGCAGACAGTGATTTTTCCGAGGGCATCTGCCGGCCAAAGACGCAGTGCCCTCCCTCGCCATCCAGTAATTCGCCGATTTTCAAATCCCGTTTAGCAATGGCGACCACATCTGACGAAAAACACATGGGTTGGCCGGTCGGTTCACCTCGCAAGGCAACTGAGGCGATCGAGACGCCAAGCTCCAGTCCAATCATGTGTGTTGGCCGGTACAACGCTCCGTATTGCCCGGTCTTATCGGGCAGCATATGGTATTCACGCAGGCACTGGCGGGCATAGTCACTGCCTGCCTGGATCACTACGAAAGTACCCATGGCGAGGTGGTGGGCAACAGCCTCGCCGGCGCGCGTCAGTGACGATACCACTTCGGTTGTGCCTGAGCGTGTCAGCACACCGCCATCACTGTTGGGCTTGCAGATGTCAGCAAGTTCAAACCTCGACGCGCTGGGAAACTGCAGACCAGCATCCTGGGGTATCAGACCTGTTGCGTTACACACAGCAGTCATTTCAATAGCCGATTTGCTGCCATCGAGAAAAGAGTTAAACATCTGCAGGTTGATACTTTCTGGATCATCGATATCCAGATATTCCTGGAGCACAGCCCAGACCGTATCAGGGGTGAGCGAATGATAATCTGGCAGGTAGCGGGTACCCTTGCCTGCAGCGGTGACTTCAAAGCCACAGCTGCGCGCCCAGTCGACATGCTCGCAGATCAACGCTGGTTGATCACCCCAGGCCAGGCTATAGACTACGCCGGCACGGGCAGCCTCGCGTGCCAGTAACGGCCCGGCCAGAACATCGGCTTCGACATTGACCATCACAATATGGTGGCCAGCAGCGATCGCCTGGCGACAGTGGCTGATACCCGCCCGGGGCATGCCAGTTGCCTCGATGACCACGTCGATCGCCCCGGAGCTGATCAGGGCTGATGCGTTTTCGCTCAGGACTGTTCGGCCGCTGCCCAGGGCATCATCAAGGGTGGCGGCGCTGAACTGCTCAGGGGGCCATCCGGCAGCGGTGAGATTAATCTTGGCCCGACTGATATTAAGGTCGGCGATCCCAACGACGTGAATGCCCGGGGTTCGCCGAGCTTGAGCCAGGTACATGGTGGCGAATTTGCCGCAGCCGATCATCACGACTCGAACCGGCTTATTGTCGGCTGCACGCTGGTTGAGCATTCGGGATAAGTTCATCAGATCAGCCTTGATCTACGGTACAGGTCGAATCAGTTTTGAGCGGCGCGGTGATCGCGGACGCGCTCCCAGGCGCTTCGGATTTCCTGAGTCTTTTCATTGGCAAGTTGGATCATCTCCTCAGGCATACCTTTGGCGACGAGTTTATCGGGATGGTGCTGGTTGGTCAGTCGGCGATAGGCTTTCTTGACCTCGCCGTCAGGTGCGTCGTCCGAGATGCCCAGCACCTGGTAAGCGTCTTCGAGTGGCTGCATCCGGTGGCCTGATTGCCCTTGGCCCGCCGCGCCGGAGACCAGATTCACTAACTGTTCAATCTCAGCAGTGCTGAAACCGAGGACTTCACCCACATGGGCGAGGATGCGGTTTTCGGCCGGATCTATACGGCCATCGGCCCAGGCAGCCTGTATCTGTATTTCCAGGAACATGCGCAGCAGTGTGGTGCGTCGGTGGCATTCGCTGCGAAACTGGTGCAGTACCGCATCGAGGGGAAAGTCGGGTTCCTTGCCTTTTTCGAATAGATCGATCGCCGCTTCACGCTGGGCTTTGTTTAGCCGCATCTGGTGCATCAGGCTGCGTGCCGCCTGAATCTCGTGCTCCGATACCTGCCCATCAGCCTTGGCCAGGTGTCCCATGACAGAGAAAGTTGCGGTAAAAAACGCAGCCTGGGTACGTTCCTGCCCGCCGACATCAAAGCCACCTGCGCGGCGCCTGCCACTGTCAAATTGATGACCGATACTGCTGCCGAGCAGTGCACCCAGCGGCCCACCCATCATGAAGCCTAGCGTACCGCCGATCAGTTTGCCCCACCACGCCATATTGTGTACTCCTGAAAACCTTTAGTTGCAGATTGTAAAGGAGCCCGCGTTGTTGGTGCTTAGATCATGTTTTGCAGTGCTATTTTGGCAAGCTAGAGATCGACTTCACCGCAGGGTGACCAACTCCTCAGCTGCAGTGGGATGGATTGCCACGGTGTTGTCCAGATCCGCTTTGGTCGCACCCATTTTTACCGCTACGGCGAAACCCTGAATCATCTCGTCGGCGGCTCGGCCAACGACGTGACAGCCGACCACTGTCTCTTGCGCACCAGTGACTACCAGTTTGACCACGGTCGGTACACGATGGTGCGTCACAGAGTAAAAAAGGTCGGTAAAGCGGTTCTGGTAAATCTTGACGTTGTCATGGCCGTAAGTTTGTCGTGCCTCGTCTTCTGTCAGGCCAACGGTGCCAATCGGGGGGTGGGAAAACACCACACTTGGGATATTCAAGTAATCCAGGCGCGCCTCATCCTGGCCGCCAAAAAGCCGATCCGACAAGCGCCTTGCGGCAGCAATGGCCACTGGGGTCAGGGCCTGGCGCCCGGTGACATCACCAACAGCGTAAATCCCTGGCACAGTCGTGTTCTGCCATTCATCCGTGCGTAGGTAGCCCACGCTGTCGGGTTTAATTCCAGTCGATGCCAGGCCCAGGGTGTCAGTGGCCGGATCGCGGCCGATGGCGTAGATAATGCAGTCGAACCCGCTTGTCTGCGCACCGTCCTGGCGTTGCACCGCCAGCAGCCCATTTTCTTCGCGAACAATACCGCTTATCTGCACGCCGGTCAGAATATTGATTCCAGCAGATGTCATTTCGTCCATAACGCTCTCGCGCAGGGTGATATCGAACCCACGCAGCAGGATGTCTTTGCGCAGCGCCATGGTGACATTGGATCCAAGCGCATTAAGCGCCCCGGCGAGTTCAGTCGCGATATACCCGGCACCGATAATCAGTGGATGCTGTGGCTGGATGCCAAGATCAAAGAAGCCATCGCTGGTAATAGCGAGGTCTGCTCCGGGCACCTTGGGCACCATCGGCCGTCCGCCAGTCGCAATCAGGATGTGGTCAGCACTAAGGCGCTGGTCACCCACACGAACGGTTGAGGTGGAGTCAAACTGAGCCCAACCGGTATACAGTGATACCTTTGAGGATTCCAGATTACGCTGGTAGATACCGTTCAGTCTTAAGATATAGGCATCGCGCGCATCTTTGAACGATGCCCAGTCGAATGTGGTATCCGGCAGGGCAAAGCCGTAGTCATCAGCGATAGCCAGAGTGTCGGCAAAGTGCGCCGCATTCCACATCATCTTCTTGGGCACGCAGCCTACATTGACGCAGGTGCCGCCAAGTCGATCGCTCTCTACGATCGCCGTGCGGGCGCCGTACTCGGCTGCGCGCCGCGCACCTGCCATGCCGCCGCTACCACCACCAATTACGAGGAAATCAAAATGTTCAGTCATATTTTAAAGATCTGGGAAAGAGGCGCTTTAACTCGCGCTGACGGCCCATAATGATAGAGTAATCGAAGTAATTTTGGCAGACGCAAATGTCCATGTGGGCAGGTGAGGCGCCTGCCATGACCGATGGTGATCAATTTATGAGTAACCAAGATAGTCCCCTCACTGACAATCCCTTGCTGGATCTGAGCGGTTTACCACGTTTTCGCCAGATCAAGCCGTCGCTGGTAGAGCCAGCACTCGATGCTGTGCTGCACCAGCACCGTTTGCAGATACAGGCCCTTGAATCACACGCCGATGATGCGGACTGGATGTCTTTTGCTGAACCATTACAGGATATGGAAGAGCAACTGGAGCGAGTCTGGTCGCCGGTGTCACATCTTAATGCCGTGCGCGACAGCCAGGAGTTACGCACGGTAGTTGACGCTTGTTTGCCTAAAATCAGCGCCTTTCAGAGTGAGGTCGGTCAGAACCGGGCTCTTTATCGCGGTTACCACCGTATAGCCGACAGCAGTGAGTTTGCCGGGCTCTCTGCGGCACGGCGCAAGGTGGTGCAAAATGCGCTACGCGATTTTCGACTCGCCGGCGCAGAGCTTAAAGGATCGTCTCGAGAGCGTTTTCGTGAAATCGTGACCGAATTGGCAAGCCTTGCCAACCGGTTCGAGCAGAACCTTCTGGACGCTACCGATCATTGGGTTCTTGATCTGGATGAGACGGCAGATCTTGCCGGGTTGCCGGACAGCGTGGTCGAGTTGGCCCATGAGGCGGCCAGCGCTGCAGGTTGCCCGGGTTGGCGGTTCTCGCTGCAGGCGCCGTTCTATCTGCCATTCATGATGTTTAGTGAGCACCGCAGGTTGAGGCGGCAGATGTACGAGGCATACGTCACCCGGGCAAGTGAGGTCGGCCCTGACGCCAAGCGTTTCGACAGTGGTGATCTGATGGTCGAGATTCTCACCCGGCGTGGCGAGATGGCCCAGCTGCTGGGTTTTGCCAGTTACGCCGAGTATGCACTGCAAGATCGCATGGCTGGGTCGCCACAGGAGGTCAGTGACTTTCTTGAGCGATTGACTGCCTGCGCCCGTTCCGCGGCGCAGGTTGAGTTTGACGAGTTGCGTGAGTTCGCAAGTTCGACACATAGCCACGACGATTTACAGGCCTGGGATATTCCTTATTATTCGGAGAAACTCAAACAGTCACGATTTGCTTTTTCCGATGAGCAGATTCGACCCTACTTTCCGTTGCCGCGGGTGCTCGAGGGGCTCTTTGCCGTGACCGAAAAACTTTTTCGCATACGTGCCGTTAGGGCGGAATGTGAACACACCTGGCACGAAGACGTGCAGTTTTTTGAACTGCGAGATCACGCCGGTGTGACGCGCGGATGTTTTTTTCTCGATTTGTATGCGCGCGCTCACAAGCGCGGCGGCGCCTGGATGGCCGACTGCATTGGCCGGCGGCGTTTGGCTGATGGCACCGTCCAGTTACCAGCGGCTTTTCTGACCTGTAATTTCATGCCACCCGTAGGCGACAAGCCGTCGTTGTTGACCCACGATGATGTGGTTACGCTGTTTCACGAGTTTGGCCACGGTCTGCATCACCTGCTGACGCAAGTCGATGAGCCCGCTGTCGCGGGTATCAGCGGCGTTCCCTGGGATGCGGTGGAACTGCCGAGTCAATTTCTGGAGAACTGGTGCTGGGCACCTGAGGCATTAGTAGCGATCTCCGGACACTACCAGACCGGGAAGTCGCTGCCGGATGATTTACTCGATAAGCTGCGTGGTGCTCGCAATTTCCAGTGTGCGTTGCAGATGTTGCGCCAGCTGGAATTCTCGATTTTTGACATGACTGTACATGGCGTCGAGTCATTGCCGACAGCGCAGGCCATTCAACAGACGTTGGATACAGTGCGCGAAAAAATAGCAGTTGTTCAAACGCCCGCGTGGAATCGCTTCCAAAACAGTTTCTCGCATATCTTTGCTGGGGGTTATGCGGCGGGATACTACAGTTACAAGTGGGCCGAGGTGCTGTCAGCAGACGCCTTCAGTCGTTTCGAGGAAGATGGAATTTTTGATCCCAGGTGTGGTCGTGATTTTTTGCAATTGATACTTGAGAGTGGCGGTGTCAATGATCCATTAGATAATTTCACCGCGTTTCGCGGTCGCGAGCCCTCGGTTGAGGCTTTACTGCGCCACAACGGTCTGGAAACATGAGAACGCTGGGCGTTCTTTGCTTTTGGCTGGCCCTGGCGAGCCCAGCACAGGCGCTGACCAACCAGCTTGGTTCGCACCCTTCGCCTTATCTTGCGTTGCACAGCGATGATCCTGTGGTGTGGCAAGTCTGGAGTGAGTCGGTATTTGAAAAAGCCCGCCAAGAAAACAAACTGGTTTATGTCTCGGTGGGTTACTTCTCATGCCACTGGTGCCACGTGATGCAGCGCGAGAGTTATCGTAACCCGCAAATCGCGCAGATGCTGAACCGGGATTTTGTGCCGGTCAAGGTCGATCGCGAGTTACAGCCTGCTTTGGACGAGACGCTTATGGATTTTGTCCAGAAAACCCAGGGTCGTGGCGGTTGGCCATTGAATGTTTTTTTGACCCCCGAGGGTTATCCACTCTATGCGGTTCTGTATCTGCCACCAGATTCGTTCGCCAAGGTGATCCGGCAACTGGATGCAGTCTGGCGCGAAGACTCCGAGCACCTCACCGCAATGGTCCGACCTGTCGGCACCGACGATTTTCCGGACAGCGCTGGCCAGATTGATCCGGCTCAAGTAGCTTCTTTGGGTAAAAGTTTTGAAACGATGGCGCTGGCCTTCGCTGATACTTTCGAAGGGGGCTTTGGTGATGAATCACGTTTTCCACACGTGCCACAGCTGGAATATCTGCTGGATCGCTATCAGCACCGGGCCAGTGCACCGGTGCGTGAGGTACTGGAAAGCTCGCTCGATGCGATGGCCTGGCGCGGCCTGCGCGACCATGTGGATGGAGGGTTCTTCCGTTATACCGTAGACCCAGGGTGGAGCCAGCCGCACTTCGAGAAAATGCTTTATGACAATGCGCAGCTTGCTTCGCTGTACCTGAGAGCCGGGCAGGTATTGCAGCGTGAGGATTACATTGAGGTCGGACTCTCTACCCTGGACTTCATGGTGGATCATATGCTGAGCGATGACGAGGCCATGGTCGCGTCACTTTCGGCGATTGACACCCAGGGCCGGGAAGGGGCGTATTACCTGTTTGACCTTGAGACTTTGCAGCGGACATTACATAAAGACGAGCTTGAAGTTCTGCGCGCAACATGGTCGCTCGATAGCCCGGCGCCTTTCGAGGAGGGATATCTTCTGGTAAGTCAGTTGCCCCTGAACGAGGTTGCAAATACTCTCGGGCGGCCACTGGCCGATGTACACACGCTGCTGGCCAGTGCGATGGCAACATTGCGTACCCTGCGCCGTACCCGAGGCCTTCCGGTTGACGACAAGCAGCTGGCGGGGTGGAACGCACTGGCTCTGCAGGCTTTCGTTGCGGCATCGGTCCAGACCGGTGCTGCGCGATACACAAATATCGCCAGGGGAATCAAAGCTTATCTAGAGGAGACGCTGTGGTGCGATGGCACGCTCTACCGTGCTATAGCCAATGACGAGCCACTGGGAGTGGTCGCGCTCGCAGATTACGCTTACCTTGCCCGCGCTTTTCTGGATTTTGCCCGCTGGTCGGGAGACTCAGCCGATTTCAGGCTTGCAACCGAGGTGGCCAAGGCAGGCTGGCGTGAATTTAGGGTAGCTAACGGTTGGCGCCGCGAGCCAGATAGAGCGTTGGCTGGATCGGGACTGCACGAGATTTTCTCCGATGATTCTTTACCAGCGCCTGATGCGGTACTGGCGAAAGTCAGCCTGCAACTGGCACGTGCCGGGGCAGATCCTGCACTTTCCCGTTGGGCCCGAGCGATGCTTGACCGCGCCTATGATACTGTGGCGCAGAACCCTTTTCCCCACGCCTCCCGCCTGGCCGCACTGGCGCTGGCCCTGAGTGATGGGGGATAACCCCAAAAGGCGATTCCAGATGTCGGCTAAACAAGCTGATTTGCTATAATCGCGCCTCTTTTTTAGTTGGTGCCTGAGATGTTTGCAGGGCGCCTTTTGTGATTAACACAAGAGAGCTTCATGGCTGACAATATAAATAACGATAGGCGTCGCGTACTTACCACTGTGACCACAGGCGTTGGCCTTGCCGGCGCTGTTGCGCTGGCTGTGCCACTAGTGGCCAGCATGAAACCCAGCGCCCGTGCACGTGCGGCCGGAGCGCCGGTCGAAGTTGATATAACTGATCTGGCCCTGGGGCAAATGAAGGTTGTGGAATGGCGCGGCAAGCCAGTCTGGATACTGCGCCGTGACGAGGCCATGCTCTTGGAACTCGCCAGCATCGTGGACGATCTGTCCGATCCGGATTCGGCTGTGGTTGAACAGCAGCCGAATTATGCCCGTAACGCACACCGGTCCATTCGTCCCGATGTTTTGGTCGTGCTCGGAGTCTGCACCCATCTTGGCTGTGCGCCCAGTAAGAATTTTGACAAAGGGGCTGGGTCGGGTCTTGGCGATGACTGGGTTGGTGGATTCTTCTGTCCTTGTCACGGTTCCAAGTTTGATCTTTCCGGTCGCGTCTATAAGAACGTACCTGCCCCTACTAACCTCGAGGTGCCACCGCATACCTATGTTTCGGAAAACCTTATCGTCATAGGGATAGATGAAAAGGAGACGGCTGCATGAGCCTTCTCAACTGGATAGATGATCGCTTTCCCTTGACCAAAGTCTGGCAGGAGCATATGGCGCAATATTACGCGCCGAAAAACTTCAATTTTTGGTACTACTTCGGGTCGTTGTCTCTGCTTATGCTGGTACTGCAAATTGTCACCGGCATTGTCCTGACGATGCATTACAAGCCTGATGCCGACCTGGCGTTTGCCTCGGTCGAATACATCATGCGCGATGTACCCGGAGGCTGGTTCGTACGTTATCTGCACGGCGTCGGGGCATCGATGTTTTTCCTCACCGTATACCTGCACATGTTCCGCGCCATGCTGTATGGCTCGCACCGTCATCCGCGTGAGCTCATCTGGTTGCTAGGTATGGTGATCTACGTAGCACTGATGGCTGAAGCCTTTTTTGGCTACCTGCTACCTTGGGGCAATATGTCCTACTGGGGCGCTCAGGTCATCATCTCGTTGTTTGGCGCGATCCCTGGAATCGGGGAGCCACTGGCCGAGTGGATCCGCGGTGATTTCGTGATCTCCGATGCTACGCTAAACCGATTTTTCGCGTTCCATGTCATTCTGTTGCCCTTGTTGCTGGCATTGTTGGTCTATTTACATATTGTTGCCCTGCACAAGGTGGGTTCAAACAACCCTGATGGAATTGAGATCAAGAAAAACAAAGACAAGGATGGTATCCCTGTAGACGGGATTCCGTTCCACCCGTACTACACTGTGAAAGACACCTTTGGCGTGGCGGTCTTTATGGCCGTGTTTTTGGCCATTGTCTTTTTTGTGCCCGAACTTGGCGGCTGGTTTTTAGAGAAGGACAATTTTGCACCAGCCGATATCCTGCAGACACCGCCGGATATCGTGCCGTTGTGGTATCTCACTCCGTATTACTCCATTCTGCGGGCTGTCACCTTTGAATGGTTGCCCGGGGGCGCGAAGCTGTGGGGCGTGATCGCGATGGGTGCTGCAATTGTGATGTTCTTCTTTTTGCCGTGGTTGGATCGGGCCAAGGTTCGCTCGATTCGCTACCGTGGCTGGCTATATAAGACCTTTCTCATGCTTTTTGTGGCGACTTTTCTTATGCTCGGTTATCTGGGAACGAAGAATCCCGGACACGTCGATATTTTCTGGTTCAAGAATCTCATATGGGCGCAGATTGGCTTGGTGATGTACTTCGCGTTTTTTCTGCTCATGCCAATTTATACCCGGCTCGACCGAACAAAGCCCGAACCGGACCGGGTGAGGTAGGAGTTCATGATGAGCATGATAACAAAGCTATTACTGATCGGATCCCTACTCGTATCGCCCGCACTGTTGGCGTCTGGAGGAGGAGAAAACCTGGATTCGGTGTACATTAATCTAGCCGATAAAGGCTCGCTGCGCCGTGGAGCGCATACTTTTGTCAACTATTGCCTATCCTGCCATGCGGCCTCCTATATGCGATATGAGCGGATGGCTGCTGATCTCGAGATCGATACCCCGACGCTGGTTGATAACTTGATGTTTGCGACAGATAAGCCGGGGGAACTGATGACGATAAATATGGCATCTGAGGATGCCAAGGCATGGTTCGGGGTTGTGCCACCCGACCTCAGCCTGACCGCGCGCTCTCGTGGGCCAGACTGGATTTATACTTACCTGCGAAGTTTTTACCGTGACGAGACTACCCCGACTGGATGGAACAACACGCTCTTTCCAAGCGTTGCGATGCCCCATGTGCTGTACGAATGGCAAGGGTTGCGTGAAGCCCATTTTGACGAGTCACAGGGTGTGAGCGAGTTCAGCGGCTTCGAGCAGATCGTATCGGGCGAGATGAGCGAGACCACCTATGACGAGGCAATCAGTGATCTGACCAACTTTATGGTCTACCTCGCTGAGCCAGCCAAACTGGTGCGTTACGATATCGGTTTCTGGGTGATGGGCTTCATGCTTGTTTTTATCGGGCTTACCTACGCTTTAAAAAAGGAATACTGGCGAGACATCCATTGACGGCACACTGGTGGGGCACTATTGCACTGCGCCGGTATACAGGATAAATGCTTTGGTTAATCAACTATGAAACTCTACTCTGGACCACTTTGCCTCTACAGTCACGTTTGCCGATTTGTCTTGAGCGAGAAAGAGATTCGCTACGAAGTCATTTACTCAACGAATGGGCGTACAGATCAAGAGGTTGCCGAACTGAATCCTTACGGGGAAACACCGACATTGGTGGACCGTGATTTGGTTCTATACGACAGCATGGTCGTCAGCGAATACCTCGATGAGAAGTTTCCGCACCCACCGCTACTGCCCAGCGACCCGACTGCCCGGGCTCAGGCCCGGGTAATGGTGACCCGATTACGTCGTGACTGGCTGGATGCGCTACAGTTTTGTATCACTACCGGTACGCGCGTCGACAAGAAGTTGAGTAAAAGTCTGTGGGATGGCTTGATGGCAATGTCGAACCATTTCGGGCAGCAAAAGTATGCGCTTGGCAATGAATTCAGCCTGGTTGATTGCTACCTGGCAGCACTGTTGTGGCGGTTGCCTGTGCTGAAATTAGATCTGCCTCGACAGGCTTCGAAGATTCTTGACTACGGCGGCCGGATGTTTGATAAACCGGGTTTCCAGGCAAGCCTGAGCGAAGCCGAGCGAGAGATTCGCGCCGCTTAAGGCGCACTTCTGTTTGCCGGGTCTGATGGGATCTGATGACATTGAGGCGAGTTCAAACCGCCCTTATCTGATACGGGCGATCCGCGACTGGGCTATTGATAATCATCTGACGCCACAGTTGCTGATTAATGCCACGGTCAGTGGTGTCGAGGTGCCCAGTGAGTTCGTTGAGAACGGACAGATTGTGCTGAACGTTAGTCCTCATGCAGCGGATAATCTGGACATGGGAAATGACTTTATCTCTTTCTCAGCCCGTTTTCAGGGTGTTTCGCGGTCGGTGATTGTGCCGGTCTCAGCAGTTATTGCCGTATTTGGCCGCGAGAGCCGTCAGGGCATGTCTTTTGAAGATCTGCCCGAGGATCTCGAAACCGATGAGAATGAGGCGCTGAACGAACCGCCTGTGCGCGGTAAACCCCACCTTAAACTGGTGGACTAGTGGTTGAAAGATGTTGGGCCAGACCCGATATTGCCTTTAGGACACACTGAGTACCATTTAATGAGCACAACCCAAATGCGGGGCACTACCATTCTCTCGGTTCGCCGAGGCAATCAGGTAGTGATTGGTGGGGATGGCCAGGTCACACTGGGTGATACCCGGATGAAAGGTAACGCGCGCAAGGTTCGGCGACTGCATGATGATACGGTGATCGCGGGATTCGCGGGCGGTACTTCGGACGCGTTCACACTGTTTGAACGTTTTGAGGGCAAACTGCAAAAACATCAGGGCAATCTCACTCGCGCTGCGGTTGAGTTGTCCAAGGATTGGCGCACAGATCGTATGCTACGCCGGCTGGAGGCCCTGCTTGCAGTTGCCGATGCATCGGTGTCACTGATTCTTTCGGGTACGGGGGATGTCATAGAGCCTGAGGGCGGGATCATGGCGATAGGTTCTGGCGGCGCCTATGCTAAGGCCGCCGCCCAGGCGCTTGTTTCGGAGACCGATCTTGATGCCCGCCAGATCGTTGAGAAATCACTGAATATTGCTGCCGGTATCTGCATCTACACCAACTGCGAACTTACCATTGAAGAACTGGAGATTGCACCGAAGTGAGCTGGCGTAAGCCACCCTGGACTGACTGTGCCGGACACTTTATCTTCCTGCATTCGTAGACCCAAGAACTTTTCCAACAGAACGATACTATGTCCGAGATGACGCCCCGGGAGATTGTCGAGGAACTCGACAAGCACATTATTGGTCAGGCACACGCAAAGCGGGCTGTCGCGATCGCTCTTCGAAATCGCTGGCGGCGGGCTCAGGTGCCAGACGAATTTCTCCGCAATGAGATCACGCCAAAAAACATATTGATGATAGGCCCTACCGGGGTGGGTAAGACCGAGATTGCCCGGCGCCTAGCGCGCCTGGCCCGTGCGCCGTTTATCAAGGTCGAGGCGACCAAGTTCACCGAGGTGGGGTATGTGGGTCGTGAGGTCGATACAATCATTCGTGATCTTGTGGATATGGCGATCAAGATGAGCCGCGAGGAAGCATTGGAGCGCGTACGTCCGCGTGCTGAAGATGCTGCCGAGGAGCAGTTGCTGGATCTGCTGTTGCCACAGGCCCGCGGCGTTGACTCCGCTGATGACGCTATAGCCGTTGATCAAGAAGAGGGAGCTGGCCGCCAGCGCCTTCGCAAATTGTTGCGTGAAGGCAAGCTGGACGATAAAGAAGTCGAAATTGAAGTTGCGACTCCAAGCGTAGGGGTGGAGATTATGGGTCCGCCAGGAATGGAGCAAATGACTGATCAGTTGCAGGGCATGTTTCAGAATCTGGGTGGTCAGCGCAAGACTACGCGCAAGGTCAAGGTGCGCGAAGCATTGCGATTGCTCACCGAAGAAGAGGCCGGCGCACTCGTTAATGACGACGAACTTAAGCATGAAGCACTTGAGCGGGTAGAGCAGCATGGTATTGTTTTTCTTGACGAGATTGACAAGATTGTTGGCCGCAGCGAGGCCCAGGGTGCCGATGTGTCTCGCGAGGGCGTCCAGCGCGATCTGCTACCGCTGATTGAGGGCTGCACCGTCAGCACCCGCAATGGCATGATCAAGACCGATCATATTTTGTTTATTGCCTCGGGTGCTTTTCAGATGAATAAGCCCTCGGATCTGATACCGGAACTGCAGGGTCGATTGCCAATACGGGTTGAACTGGATGCGCTGGACGCCGGCGATTTTGTTCGCATCCTGACCGAACCGGATGCTTCGCTGACCGAGCAGTACGCTGGGCTGATGGCGACCGAAGGGGTCAGCCTGGAGTTTGCGCCGGACGGTATCGAGCGAATAGCCGAAGTGGCGTGGCAGGTTAATGAACGGATCGAGAATATTGGCGCGCGGCGACTGCATACCGTCATGGAGCGCTTGCTGGAGACGATTTCGTTTGCAGCGGCCGATCGCTCAGGACAAGTGGAGTTGGTCGATCGGGACTATGTGGATCAACACCTGGTTGATCTCGCCGAGGATGAGGATCTCTCGCGCTACATTCTCTAGATTCTCCAGCGCAATAATCTGGCGGTAGCCGTATACTGGATCGTCCACCCTCGCCGGGGAGGACACGGATGGCGGTACTGCTGATAGATGGACTCAACCTGATACGCCGAATTCATGCTGGTGTACCGGATGCGGCGAAGGATCGTGACGATGGAGTGCTGACAGCCTGCGTGGCGTCGGCACGCCGGGCTTTGCGTCGGCATCATCCCAGTCACGTAATTCTGGTAATGGAAGGCCAAGAGCTGAGTTGGCGTTCCCTGGAGTATCCGGATTACAAAAAGAATCGGGTCGGGATGCCAGAAGATCTTCGAGCCAATCTGCCGATTATTCTCGCGGCCCTCGCTGGGATTGGGGTCAATGCCCTGTCTGCAGAAGGCTTTGAGGCAGATGATCTCATCGGCTCGATTGCTGCCCGTACCGCTACGAAGGGTGTTTCTGTCGTCATTTTGTCCACGGACAAAAGTTTTTGCCAGTTGGTCTGTGATCATATTGCCGTTCACGATCACTTCAATGATGTGGCGCACGACAGTCTTTGGATACGTGATCGTTTCGGAGTCGAACCCGTGCAACTGGTCGATCTCTTCAGCCTGGCGGGTGATCCCTCACTGGGACTACCAGGCATTCGTTCGGTCGGAGTGCACACTGCAGCCCGACTGTTACATGACTACGGTGGCCTCGATGGCGTGATCAAAGCAGCTCCACAGATTGGAGGGAAACTCGGTGAGAAACTGCGTGCCGGGCTGGATGGTATCGCACTAACCCGCCGGCTCGTCGCCTTGCGTCAGGACGTCGACCTTGGGGCTAATCTGCATGACTTTCGCTGGCTGCCATCGATGACGCATGATGCAAGGGGGAGCTCTTCCTAGAACTCAGAGGCTTTGATTCCAGAAAGTGTGAACTGGCTATTCCGGATGTGACTATCAGTCAAGATTCTTATGGTTACGACCGGATAATTTTTGATACTTTAGCGGTAACTATAGGAGTACTGCGGGATTATCATTTGGCTCGAATAGTATATCTCGGGTCAGAATCTGCAATCTTTTTTGCCTCACGGCATTACCATGGTGGAATAAGATATTGCGATTTTTCGGCAATTCTATTGGTTAGCGTTATATTCGAAATAATTGAATTATCTTTATATGTGAGGCGATAGATCAAGTGATGCAGATCGAAACCAATCAGGACCGCCTGTGGTCCACACTGATGGAATTGGGTAAGCTTGGTGAAACCGACAAGGGTGGCTGTAACCGTGTTGAGTTTACAGTGCTTAACAAGGAAGCGCGGGACCGGTTTTGCTCCTGGGCGCGCGATGCTGGCTGTCAAATTGTAATTGACGGCTTTGGCAACATTCGCGCGCGCCGACGGGGTAAAAATCCGGATGCACCGACTGTTATGTGTGGATCACACCTGGATACCCAGCCTACGGGCGGTAAATTCGATGGCGTTTATGGCGTTTTGGGTGGCTTGGAAGCAATTCGCGCGCTCAATGATGCGGGTGTTGAAACTGAAGCAACCATCGAAGTCGTGGTTTGGACAAACGAAGAAGGTTACATCTTCCAGCCCATGATGGGTTCAGCCGTCTGGACGGGTATGATCCCACTGAAGGAAGCGTTGGAAATGCGTGACGAGAAGGTTGACTTCAAAATCTGTGAGGGCCTTGAGCGCATGGGTTATGTCGGTACAGCGCCGTTGATGGAGCGCGAAAAAGTGGCTTGTTATCTTGAACTGCACATTGAACAGGGACCTGTTCTTGAGAATGCTGATGAGTGGATCGGTGTCGTGGACAGCACGCAGGGCCAACACTGGTATGATCTTCAGCTTAACGGAACAGAAGCCCACGCTGGTCCAACCCCCATGGCTTTGCGCAAAGACGCCCTGATGGGGATGAGCCGTATCGCGCTTGAAGTGGACAGAATAGCTCGCGACAACATGCCAGCTTGTGGCACAGTTGGATTTGTAGAGGTATTCCCCAATTCCCGCAACACCATTCCTGGGCGCGTGAAATTCACAGCCGACCTGCGCCATCCCGACCCGGAAAAGCTGGCTGCAATGGATAGAGAATTTCGGATTATTGCCAATGATATAGCTGTTGAAATGAGCTTAAAACTTAGTCTCAACGAGTTCACGTTTATTAAACCGCTGCAATTTAACCAGCCGCTTGCCGACGCAATTGAACAAGCCGTTATCGCGACCGAAAAACCATATCGTCGGATGTTCACAGGTGCCGGCCATGATGCGTGCAACATTGCGCGTTTCCTGCCAACTGCGATGATTTTCATCCCCTGTCGTGATGGTATCAGCCACAATGAAAGTGAATGGGCAGAGTCTGATCACTGCAAATCTGGCGCAGACGTTTTAGCAAACACCCTAATGGCTGCAGCAAACGGGCGAGTAAAGTACGAGTAACTGTGATGATAAGAAATGATCTAGGCGGCCCTCAGAACATATTCTATTCCACCAGCAATATTGTGCCGCTGCCGTTGATTGTGCGGGCGGAAGGTATCTGGATGTATGACGATGAGGGTAACGATTACATCGATGTTTCATCTGGCCCCGTCGTCAGCAACATCGGACACGGCAACGTCAGGGTGGCCGAGGCTATGGCTGAGCAAGCGAGGACAATGGACTTTGCTTATTCCCGGGTGTCACGCCACCAGCCAAATATTGAGCTGACACGGCGTATCGCCGAACTGGCAGGCCCCGGGTATGAACGGGTTTGCCTGGCCTCTGGCGGATCGGAAGCCATGGAATTAGCACTCAAGTTCCTGCGCCAGTATATGGTGGCCAAAGGGCAGTTCAAAAAGCAGCGAATCATTACGCTGGCACCATCGTATCATGGCGGCACCATCGCCACACTGGCTATCACAGGCGATGATACGCTTGGTCCGTTCATCGATGGATTTGCGGTTAAATCCGAACGCATCCCAGCCCCACTTCAATACAGGGTGCCAGATGGCCATACGCAGACAAGTTACCGCATGGAATGTGCCGAAGCACTTGAGACGGCAATCCTAAAACTGGGTGCAGAAAATGTTTTGGCCTTTGCCGTTGAGCCTGTAGGAGGTCTGGCCACTGGTGCACAAATGCTTTCCGAGGATTACGCCAATCGGGTGCGGGAAATTTGCACCAAGCATGGCGTCTACCTTGTTTATGACGAGATTCTGTGTGGCACAGGACGCACAGGCCGTTTTCTGGCCAGCCATGCATGGCCCGACGCACATGCCGAAATCGTGGTCCTGGCAAAAGGGCTTGGGTCAGGTTATGCGCCGTTAAGCGCGGCACTATTGCCTGCAACAATGGTTGATGAACTGGCTGATCTGACTGGGTTCAACTTTTCTCATACCTACAGTGCAAACCCTGTGGCTTGCGCAACGGGCATAGCTGTGCTTGATGAATATGAACGCTATGGTCTGGTTGCGGCGGCTGCCGAACGCGGCGCAACCTTGAAGACACGTTTGGACAAACTGGCTGATAAGCATCCTTGTATTGGTGACATTCGTGGTGAAGGCCTGTTGATGGCGGTGGAACTGGTGACAGACCGTGAAACCAAGACATCCTACCCGGCCTCCTTCCCACCGACTGAGCATGTTCGCATTTGCGGCCTGGAACGCGGTTTGATTATCTACTCTCGTCGTACGGAAAATGGTCGATATGGTGATTGGTTCATGGTGGCGCCACCGTTGACCATCACGGAAGATGAGTGTGATGAAATGATTGCCCGGCTTGACGTTACGCTGAGTGATTTTGAATTTGCCGCACAGACCCATATAGCTAAAGGAATTGGTTGATGTCTAGGAAAGTAGCAATTGTGACCGGTGCATCATCAGGTATCGGAGCTGCCATTGCTGTGGCACTGGCCAAAGCAGGGTGCAATGTCGTGACCACCTATGGGGGCAATCAGGATGGTGGCGAGGCGACGGCTACAATTTGCAAAAGTGAAGGTGTTGAGGCGATCACTGTTAAAGTCGATATTTCTTCCGATGAAGACTGCCGGGCTGTTGCACAAGCTGCTCTCGACAAATGGGGTCGAATTGATGTGCTTGTCAACAATGCGGGCACCACACGCTTCGCTGATGCCACAGACTTGAATGCAATAAACTCCGATGATTTCGAGCGAATTTTTGCCGTCAATGTGACAGGTTGTTATCAGATGACACGCGCTGCTGCTGATCATCTTCGAAACGCGAAGGGCTCGGTGGTTAATATCTCGTCCCATTCCGGTTTTTCGGGTATTGGATCATCTATTGCTTACGCGGCTTCGAAAGGCGCATTGAACACCCTCACACTTAGCCTGGCACGTTCACTCGCTCCACAGGTACGCGTCAATGCAGTCTGCCCCGGTTTTGTAGACACAGGCTGGATGGCTGCCAGGCTGGACGCCGAGGCGCTAAACAATTTTAAAGACAAGGCGGCGAAAATCACGCCACTCAAACGAATTCCCACGGCGGAAAACATCGCGGAAGCTGCCCTTTGGTTCACCCTGGGATCAGTACCCGCTACAGGACAGTTACTCGTTGTTGATAGCGGCACACACCTGACCGTTGCTGACCCACTCTAACTATTAGGAAAATTCTCATGCCAAGAAATATATATGCACCCGTCGATGCCGCCAAGGTGGCTCGGTTTTCTGACGTTGCCACATTCCTGCGTACCAAACGTGTAGATGTCAATGAAGACATTGATATCGGTTTGTGTGGTGTGCCGTTTGATATCGGCCTGAACTATCGTACAGGCCCCCGCGAAGCCCCCGGCGCGGTGCGCCACCACAGCCGCATTATTCGCGAGGTTCACCAGACGACGGGTATCCAGCCTCATGAAATGTGTAACATTGCCGATATTGGCGATGCCCCGGTAAACCCACTGA
>CAUZJT010000026.1:0-22966 GCA_963580215.1 Gammaproteobacteria bacterium | reverse complement strand
CTGACCCGAGACGTCGCCATCGTGCCGGCAGAGGCCGTGCTTTTGTTCATTGATATGCAAAACTACGCCGCCCACCCGGATGGTGGAGAGTTCACGACGATGTCCCCCGCTGAACGCTCAACCCACGATTACTACTTTAATCGGCTTGGAAAAATTGCCTTGCCCAACATGCAGCGGTTGCAGGTGGCGGCGCGAAAATCCGGGGTGGAGGTGATGTATGCTGTCATCGAAAACCTGACGTTGGACGGCCGTGATCGTAGCCTTGACTACAAGATTTCTGGTATCAACGTGGCAAAGGGGTCGTGGGATGCGCAGGTGCACGACGCCATCGCGCCCGGTGAGGATGAGATCGTGCTGCGCAAGAATTCCTCTAGCGTCTTCGTTTCGACCAATATTGATTACTTGTTGCGCAGTTTGGGAAAACGTCAGGTGATCCTGTGCGGCGTGGTCACCGATCAATGTGTCGAATCAGCGGTGCGGGATGCCTGCGATCTTGGCTACCTCGTGACACTGGTGCCCGACGCCTGTGCAACCCAAACGGCAGAACGGCAAGAGGCGTCTGTCAGGGCGATCAAGGGCTACTGCCGCCAACGCTCAGCTGACGCGCTGTGCGCCGAACTTGAGGGCCTTCGGTGATGGCCCGCGCACTTGGCCGCATTCTTGTGACGGGGGCAGGAGGGTTCATTGGCGCAGCGCTGGTGTCCCGACTGAAGACGTTGGCTGAGGAAGTCACAGCCACCGATCTTGGCGGCAGCTTGCCCTGTGATGTGCCGTGTGACCTGACAGATTTCGCGCAGGTAGAGGGCTTGGTGGCCTGTGGCTTTGACACCATCTTCCATTGCGGCGCCGTGTCGGGCCCAATGGTGATGGCCGACCGTCCGCTAGAGGTATGGCGCATTAACGCCAGTGGAACCGCCCATGTGCTGGAGGCCGCGCGGCGCCATGGTCAGGCCCGCGTCATCGTCTGTTCGACGTCCGAGGTCTACGGCTGCCTGACCGGTGCCGTGAACGAAACGACGCCGCCAGCACCGCGCTCGGTATACGGTGCTAGCAAGCTTGCGGCCGAGGCAGCGGTACAGGGCTATGTCTGTGAGGGCGTCGACGCGGTGGCGGTGCGCCTGTCGTGGATTTACGGCCCCGGCCGACGCACACCCACCATGCTTGAAACAGCGTTGCGGGCGCTGGTTGCGGGTGAGGATTTTCAGATCGCCGCCGATCCTGACGACCCGACGCATTACCTGTGGGTCGATGACGCAGTGATCGGTCTCGTGCGGTCGGCTGAGATCACGAAGTTATCGAGACGATGCTTCAATGTAACCGCTGGCGCAGCCGTGCCGATGCGCGAGGTGGTACGGGTGCTGAACGGCCTGGCAACTGGCGGCCGGATTTCTCTTCGACCTGTCCCGCCAGATCTGGCCCCCTCGTTCATCGACAACCGAGCGGCTGAGATTGAGTTGGGCTTCAAGGCCGATATCTCCCTCGAAACCGGGCTTTATCTGTATTTGGAGGCGCTGCGGCGCAGGTAGCGCACCAAGTAAACGGCGCTTTAAGTACAACTCTCTTTAGCAAGGGACGGTGGTCGCCTGAACTTGCAGCATGCCCAGTGGTAGTGTTGGGCTTTGTCAGAAGAAACTAGCTTGAGGCGGGCAGGGCGTCCGGCTGGCGGGCGCTGTCAGAGAAAACGGCCTTAAGACGAGCAAGGCGGCTTCGTAAGGTTGTCGAATGACAAAACGCTCCCCTTTTAGGTATTTCAAAACGTCTCCGGAGATCATCCGCCTTGCTGTAATGATGTATGTCCGGTTCCCGCTTTCCCTTCGCAATGCCAAGAATCTGCTGCATGAATGTGGGTTGAGCGTTCAGCGGGGGACATCGTCGTGAACTCTCCACCATCCGGGTGGGCGGCGTAGTTTTGCATATCAATGAACAAAAGCACGGCCTCTGCCGGCACGATGGCGACGTCTCGGGTCAGGTCATGTGTCATCTATATCTCCAGTTCAGCGCCCGGAATCAGGCTCTAGGTCTACAATATTAATACTTGCAAAAGTTTCAATACGAATGTTATGTATATTACATCATGTTATGTATGTTACATAAAGTGCAAAAATCCAGACCGGAATGGTGCACACGAACCAATGGGAAATCGGAATGAATGCGGCGGAATCGTCCCTTCTTCAAGTACGCGGGCTGAGCAAAAGCTTCGGTGGCGTGCGGGCACTCGACGGGCTCCACATGGACCTGCAATCGGGTGAGTTGGTCGGGCCGAATGGGTCGGGCAAGACGACCGCGTTCAACTCAGAGAAAGAAAAAGGAATTTCTTAGTGCGCACGATCACCAAGCTTTTGTCACCCGAGGATCCAGCCCCGTTTTATATTGAGAACCCTGACGGATCATCGCCGTTTCTGTTTGTATCAGATCACGCCGGAGGCGCAATCCCTCAGCAACTGGGTGACCTCGGTCTGGACCAGGCCGAGTTGTCGCGCCACATCGGCTATGATATCGGAATTTATGGAGTCACGACCAGGATCGCGCAGGCACTAGAGGCTGCGTACATATTTCAGCCATATTCCCGGCTGGTGATCGATTGCAACCGCCAGCCCGGCAATCCGCAATCCGTGGTCATCGCCAGCGACACCACCATCGTACCTGCCAACGCAAATCTGACCGAAACTGAGCTGACGGCCCGTGAAACCGAAATCTTGGCTCCATATCAAGAGGCTATCGCTCTTGAGCTACAGGCCCGTGCTGCATCAGGCCGTCCTACCGTGCTGATTGCGATGCATAGTTGCACCGACCGGCTACGCAGCGACAACCAGTGGCGGCCATGGGAAATAGCCGTTATCGCAGAAAACGACTGGCGTTTGGGCGATGCGTTGGTTCAGGTTCTGCAATCTAATACTGGCCTGAACGTCGGCATCAATCAGCCCTATACCGTCAACATGACGATGGATTACACCGTTCCAGTCCACGCCGTGGCCAACGGCATCCCTTATGTGGAGATAGAGATCCGGCAGGATCTGATCGGTGATGATGCGGGACAGCTGGAATGGTCCACACTGCTGACCAAACTGTTTCCAACGGTGCTGACCCGGTCCGGACTGGTGGCGGATTGAAGCAGATGGCACCCCACCCAGCCAATCGCCAGCCTGACCGCAAACATGCCTCGCTCCAGGATAAGGTCCGGCGCGAGCTGGCCAATTTAACGGATGCCCACCGCCGCGTCGCACTTGCGCTACTAGGTGAGTATCCAATGGCTGGTCTGGAGACTGTCGCCCGTTTTGCCCGCCGCGCCGAAACTAGCGGGCCCACCATCCTGCGGTTCGTCGCATGGCTTGGCTTTGACAGTTACGCCGCGTTCCAGGATACTCTGCGTGCCGAGGTTCAGATGCGCCTGCAAGGGCCGCTGTCGCGCTACGACGCTCAGCCTGTTAATGATGCAAAGGTCGGGCCAGATCAGCGTGTAGCCCAGACGCTGTGCCAGAATATCGAGGCGGCTGCGCGCGATTTGCGACCGGATCTGCCGCGCATCGTGTCGCGTCTTGTCGATCCGGCACGCGACATCCTGTGCATTGGTGGACGCTTCAGCTGGATGATTGCATCCTACCTGTACCACTACCTTCGTGAACTGCGTCCCGGCGTGCGGCTGGTGAGCGACAGCAGTGCTGCTTGGGCGAATTACCTGCTCGACCTTCGGCCCAGCGACATCGTCGTCGTATTCGATTTTCGCCGCTACCAGCACGACGTGTTGGAATTCGCCCACGGAGCCGCCGCGCAGAAAGCCGAGATCATCCTCGTGACCGACATCTGGTATTCACCCATTGCCGCCTTTGCCGATCACGTCGTGGTCTGCCCAGTCGAAATCCCCACCGCCTTTGACAGCGGCCTCACCGGTCTAGCGATGGTTGAGATCATCACCGCCGCCGTCGTCGATGGCCTAGGCGTCCAGTCGAAAGACCGCATTACCACGCTCGAAACCCTACGCAAACCGTTCGTTCTCGGATCATGACCACAATCTGAAATTTCAAGAGGCCCACGATGCAAAATGACCCACTGACAATGTTCTGCTATACTGACCTTTCAGGGCAGGTGCGCGGCAGGGGCTTTCCCACCCGCCAGATTGAAAAGCGGCTGAAGGGCGGGATCGGCTGGACGCCGAACAACATCATGTTCACCGCCCACGGCTCCATCGCGCCAGGGCTCTGGGGCTCGCATGGCGACGTAATGCTGATGCCAGATCCAGCGACGGGGGTTGAGGTCGATTTTGGGGATGGCACGCCGGCCGAGCGGTTCTACCTCTGCGACGTGCAAAACACAGACGGCACGCCGTGGGATTGCTGCCCACGCACCCTGTTGCGTGAGGCGGCGGCTGACCTTCAGGCCGCGACTGGGCTGGAACTGCGTGCGACCTTTGAGCATGAGTTCATCTACTCCGGCGCCAATGCCCGCGCTGCCGACAACTACGCTCTTGAGGCGGTGCGTCGTCACGGACAGTTTGGCGAAACCTACCTTGGCGCGCTAAGGACGGCTGGGGTAGAGGTGGACAGTTATCTTGCCGAATTCGCCGCCGGCCAGTTTGAGGTTACCGTACCGCCGATGGGAGCGATTGAGGCCTGCGACACGGCTGTGAAGGTACGTGAAATGGCGCGAGCCACGGCCTCCCGCCTTGGCCACACCGTCAGCTTCTCTCCACGTGTCACGCCCGACGGGCTGGGCAGCGGCGTGCACATCCACTTCAGCCTGTGGGATGCGAAGGGTGAGCCGGTCAGCCACGATCCCACGCGCGACTTCGGGATCAGTGAGGCCGCGGGCCAGTTTCTGTCAGGAATCGTGCGTCATATGCCAGCACTCTGCGCCTTCACCGCGCCGTCCCCAGTTTCGTATTTGAGGCTTGTAGCACATGCTTGGACGGGCGTGTGGTCGAACGTCGGCTTCCGCGACCGCGAGGCGGGTCTTCGCATCTGTCCGACCTTCGGCACCTCACCCGAGGACGTCGCGCGCCAGTTCAACTTTGAGTATCGCGCTGCCGATGCGACGGCAAACCCCTACCTCGCGCTTGCCGTAATCATCCATGCAGGCCTAGCAGGTATTCGTAACGCGTTGCCGCCACCCAAACCTACGATGGACGAAGACCCCGAGACGATGACGCCTGAGGCCCGTGCCGCGCGAAACATTGTGCGATTGCCGAGCTCGGCCGATGCCGCACTAGAGGCTCTTCTGGCCGACAAAAAAGTGCAGGTCTTCCTTCCCGAGCGGATGCTGCAAGCCTACCTCTCCAATAAGCGCAACGAATTCGACATCGCCCGCGACTGGGACCCCGAACAGCTCTGCAATCGCTATGCTGAAATTTATTGAATGGAGAGGCACACATGGGACAACTTGACGGCCGCGTGGCCATTGTGACGGGGGCCGCGACTGGCCTGGGTCGCGGCATCGCCATGCTTTATGCGGCCGAAGGGGCCGATGTGGCGGTGCTTGACCTCAACGGCCCGGGTGCCGAGGCGGTGGCCCAGGCCATCGCGTCGACAGATCGGCGCAGTATCGGCATCACGGTGGATGTCGGTGACGAACTGGCCGTCGAGGCGGCTATTGCCCAAGCGGTCAAAGCGCTGGGCTCGCCCGACATTCTGGTGAACAACGCCGGCATCGCCACCGTGTCTCTTCTTGACCAGATGAGTACCGCGATGTGGGATCAGATGCTTCGCGTGAACCTGACTAGCGTGTTTTTCTGTACCCGCGCGGTACTTCCCTACATGAAGGCGCGGCACTACGGGCGCATCGTGAACATCAGTTCGCAATTGGCCCACAAGGGTGGTGAGGGGATGGCGCATTACGCCGCTGCCAAGGCCGGGATCCTCGGCCTTACCCGGTCGTTGGCGTATGAAGCGACGCAGTACGGCATTGCCGTCAACGCGATCTGTCCCGGCCCGATCGACACCGACATGCTGCTTCCCCCGGAATGGGCCGCGAAAAAGCAAGGGGAGCTGGTGATAGGTCGTCAAGGGCGGATCGAAGAAATAGCGCCGACTGCGCTTTTGCTCGCCACCGAGAATGCGGCGTTTTACGTGGGCGCAACCTTTAACCCCAATGGGGGGGACATCATGGTATGATCGACACCGAAATTGCCGCCCGCCTGGCCCGCGTTCCAACCACGATAGCCTGTGACATCCTCAAGGATCAGGCCCTGTCGGAACGCACGGCGCAGGGGCTTTCCCCGATGACGCCCGCCTCTGGCTTTGCAGGTCCGGTCCGCATGATTGAGTTTTTGCCCGGCCGCCCAGAACTGCGCAGGCCTGGTCCGCCTGCCAACTTTGCCGTGGTCGATGCCCTTAACCCCGGTGAGGTGCTGGTCCTTTGCGCGGGTGGTTCGGCGGCGGGGGCCGTGCTGGGCGACATGCTGGCGACCCGGGCGCTACATCGCGGCGCGGTTGGGGTCGTCGTCGATGGTGCTGTTCGCGACCTTGACGGGATCGCCCTATCGGGACTGCCAGTGCAGGCCCGCGGCGTGGCCCCGATGGCGGCCCATGCTTCGCTGATCCCGTCCGCCTGTGAATGTCCTGTGCGCTTTGCCGGTGTCACGGTCATGCCCGGCGACTGGGTTCTGGCCGACCGCGATGGCGTTCTGTTCCTGACTCCCGCCCTAGTGGATCGCCTGCTGGCTCAGTATGAACAAGCGATGGCCAAAGACGAGTTTTCGCGCAAGTTACTACTTCAGGGCCATGCGTTAACCGAAGTCTTCCCGCTTCCCCCGTCGCTCGAACCGTTAATGGGGGTGTTTCGAAACACCGGCAAGATGCCCACCGTCGAGCAAGTCCTGAAGACGTCAGATCATGATTGATCCAATTCTAAATCGCCCGCTGCGGGCTATTGCAGCCGGCCTCGCGGATGGATCACTGAACGCCTGCGACGTAACCGAGCGAGCGATTGCGCTGCACGACCCGACGCTTGACGCCTATATGGCCTGGGAACCATCGGCAGCGCGACAGCAGGCACTGGCGGCGGGTGCTGCATTTGCGGCCGGCGTGCAGCTTGGCGGACTTCAGGGCATCCCGGTTTCGTTCAAGGATTTGTACGGTGTCGCAGGGATGGCCACCTTCGCCGGAACCCCGCGCGCCCTTCCCGCGGCATTGTCCGCCGAGGGGCCTTTGGTCACGCGGCTGCGCCATCAACTCGGCGTCATCGTTGGCAAGACGCAATCGGTAGAATTTGCCTTCGGCGGGCTCGGTACCAGCCGCCACCATCCTGTGCCGTGGAACCCGCGCGACCTCCACACCCACCGTGCGCCCGGCGGATCGAGCAGCGGCGCAGGCGTGTCGGTGATCGAGGGCACCGCACTCGTGGCATTCGGGACTGACACTGGCGGGTCGGTTCGCATCCCGGCCAGCCTGACGGGCTGCTTCGGACTAAAGACAACCCTTGGACGCTGGTCTACCGATGGCATCGTGCCGCTTAGTCCCAGTTTTGACACACCGGGCATCCTGACCCGCACCGCCGATGACGCGGCTTTCGCGTTCGGGGCGCTGGACGGCGAACCAGTGCCTAAGGTGGACGGCGGCAAACTGCGCCTCGCAATTGCGCCCGCGTTCTTCTGGCAGGACTGTGACCCCGGCATCGCCGAACAGGTGGAGGCCGCTCTACTCCTGATCGAGGCAGCGGGCGCACATGTGACCAACCGCGACCTACCCGGCTGCGAAGAGGTCTTTGACGCCTATCGCCTCGGAGGCATTGTCTCTGCTGAGCTCTACGCCTTCCTGCGCGGCCATCTGCCCCAATGGCTGGAAACCCTGGATCCCCGTGTACGACGGCGAATGGACGACGGCCGCGCGCTAGAGGCGTGGGAATATCTTCAGAGGAAGGCTCGCTATCTCACATTGGGTGCGGGCGCAGCGGCAGCATTCGATGGAATCGACGCCATGATATCGCCGACCATCCCGATCACACCCCCAGCCGTGGCACTGCTGGCCGACCCCGAAACCTATGCCAGGCTAAACCTTGCGGTCCTGCGCAACACTTGCGTGGTCAGCTTCCTCGGTCTTTGTGCCGTAACACTGCCCGCTGGCACTGACGCCAAAGGCATGCCCGTCGGCCTGCAGATTATCGGTCCACCCCAATGCGAACCCCGCCTGCTGGCCATCGCACGCCATATCGAGCTTATCCTCGCCGGCGCCGATGTCTGGCCCCTGCCGGTTTGACCGGCTCCCCCCACATAACCATGAGGAACAAATGCAAAGACCCGAAGATATCAACTTGACCCGCGCCCGCCCGTTCGATCCAAAGCGGACGTGCCTGCTGCTGATCGACACCCAAAACTACGTCTGGAACCCGGACGTCGCCGCGCGCGAACCCTATTTCGACGGTGTCCTGCAAGCGACTGTAATACCAAACCTTCAACGTTTGCTGGCAGCGTTCCGGGCTGTTGGTGGCGAAGTAATTTACACCGTCATGGAAAACCTGACCGATGATGGCCGCGATCGCAGTCTCGACTACAAGTTGTCGAAGTTTTTCATCGCTAGGGGGTCGTGGGATGCGAAGGTGCTAGACGCCGTGTCCCCGGCAGGCGACGAGATTGTCATCCCAAAAACCTCCTCCGGGGTCTTCAACTCGACCAACATTGAATACATCCTGCGCAATATAGGCATCGATACCGTGGTGTTGACGGGCTTCCTGACCGATCAGTGCTGCGATCATACCGTACGCGACGCGGCAGACCGGGGGTTCTACCCCATCTGTATCTCCGACGCCTGTGCCACCCACAGTGAGGTGCGGCACCAAAACGCGCTCCACGCCTTCAAAGGGTATTGCCGGACGATGACGACGGCAGAAATGTTGGCCGAGATCTAGGACGTGTTGACGTTCACTTCATTCGGATCACGGTTGCCGCGAGGGAGATGAATGCGTTGAAGCTGGCGTCAGTTTTGCAGCATCGCATTGCGATTCCTCTGTATTCCTTGAGCTTTCCAAAGAGATTCTCGATCAAGTGCCGCCATTTGTAGGTATCGCGGTCGAAGTCAGCCGGGAACCGACGGTTGGATTTTGGCGGAATGACCGCCTCGATCCCGGCGTCGGTCAGCGCATCACGTAGCCAGTTTGCGTCGAATACCCGGTCGGCAAGGAACTGGCCACAAGTTAGCCCGTCGATCAAAGCCGCCGTGCCGCGCAGATCGTGAGCCTGTCCGGGCAGCAGCCGGAAGTCGATCAGATGGTGGTGTCAGACGGATGAGAACTCGTCTCTGCAAGGACAACGTGGCTGTCCCTTGTGCCACGCCAAGTTGACGCCACTCGGCGATAGCGGCGTTGCGGTTGAGCTTGAAAATGGCGCGGGAGTAGCGGGAGTAAAGGTGGCGCTCTAGGTTGAAATGGTTATGGACGGAAGCATGAACGGCAGAGAATTTCTCCAAACTTCGCATACTCCGAAAGCCCAACAGCGCACGTTCTCGTCGTCGAAACAGCTGATGAGAGTTCTCACCCCAATTGTTCAGCCAACGACCGGCTTCCTGCTTCTTTGCATTGCCTATTTCTCTCATTGCAGCGCCGTAGGATCGCAGTTTGTCCATCACGATGACATGCGGGTTCCCATAGCCTTTCATCGTTTTTTTAAGGAATTTCAATGCCGCCTTGCGATCCCCTCGCTTGGTGACATAGCTTTCCAGCACTTCTCCTTCGTGGTCAACGGCTCGCCAGAGGGGTAGTGGGGTTCACCGTTGATCTTTACGAACACCTTGTCCAAATGCCATTGCCAATTCGAATGAGCAATAATGAGCAATAAGTCGTGGAACCGTTTTCTTCGGATCTCCGCGGCAAGCTTACGAAGCCGCCTTGCTCACCTCAAGGCCGTTTTCTCTGACAGCGCCCGCTACGTCATTCCTGAAGTTCAAATGGGATATCCGAGAAATAACTTACGTCATAACCCGATTCGTTATATATATTATTATATGTATAGACTCTTAAAATATATACATATATCATTTTATATATAATATATATTTAATTAAAGTATAACAATGTAATCAAAACAGAAAAGGATGTTGATATGACCACTTCGCTAAAACAAGTTAGTTCATCCCTGTGCCGCTTGCTTTCAATCTTCGCCGTACTGGCGCTTCCTGTACTGGCGCTCCCGGCAGCGGCGGCAAACTTCACCATTGGAATGAACTCTGACCCCGACGTGCTGGACCCAGCGCAGGGGGGCTCCGTTGCCGGACGCGTAGTCTTTGCCGCGATGTGCGACAAGCTGGTCGACGTGACCCCCGATGGCGGGTTCCAGCCTCAACTGGCCACCAATTGGACCTGGTCCGACGACAATCTTTCCCTGACGCTAACCTTGCGTCCGGGAGTGCTGTTCCACGATGGCACTTCGATGGACGCCGAAGCGGTCAAGGCCAACCTCGATCGCTATCGGACCAACCCGATCTCGCGGCGCAAAAACGAACTTAAATCTATCGACACCGTCGAAGTAGTGGACCAATTGACCGTCCGCATCGTCTTAAGTAAACCCTATGCGCCGCTTGTGGCGGCGCTGTCTGATCGCTCCGGCATGATGGTCTCGCCCACGGCAGTCGCTGCAGTAGGCGATGATATCGGCCTTGCGCCGGTCTGCGCCGGTCCATTCGCCTTTGTCGAGCGGATCGCACAGGACCATATCACTGTCCAGAAATTCCCCGACTACTGGGATGCCGACAACGTCTTTCTCGACACCGTGACCTATCGCATCATCCCTGACTCCACGGTACGGCTATTCGGCCTCCGGTCGGGTGACCTTGACATGATCGAGCGCGTCTCGCCCACCGACATCTCTGCAATCAACGCCGACCCCGCGATTACGCTGATCGATGGCCCCTCCATCGCCTACGATCAGTTGAACATCAACATCAACAGTGGCCCCGCCGGAGACAACCCGCTGGGCAACAGCGCACTTGTCCGGCGCGCGCTGAACCTCGCCATCGACAGGGACGTGATCAATCAGGTAGTCTATGACGGTCATTTCGTGCCGGGTAATCAGCACGAACTGAACGGCACGCCCTATTGGGACGCATCCTCGCCGGCAATGCCGCGTGACATCGACCAGGCCAAGGCGTTACTTGCAGAGGCCGGTGTGCCCAACCCGTCCTTCACGCTCATGGCATCGAACAATCCTACCTCGACGCGACTTGCAGAGATCATTCAGGCGATGGCGGCCGAGGCCGGATTCGACATCAAGATCCAGGCCCTCTCCCCAGCATCCTGGGTTGCTGCCGCAAAAGCCGGAGAGTACGAAGCGACCATACCGATCTGGAGCGGCCGACCTGACCCCGACGCGAACCTGACCCCGTGGACGGCCTGCACGGGCTTTCTGAACTGGGGCAAATGGTGCGATCCTGAATACGACGCGCTACTCGACAAGGCCCGCCAGATCACCGACGTGGCCGGGCGAAAGGCTCTCTACGATCAGGCAAACGCGATCTTTCTTGAGGAAATGCCCCAGATCATTCTCTACCACTACAAATCGTTCTGGGCGACAGGAGCAGATGTCTCGGGCTTCGTCCCCTACGCCGACGGCCTGATCCGACTGAAAGGCATCAAGACCGGTGACTGACGATTCTGGCGAATGACAAACAGAGGCGCCGACTTAATGGTCGGCGCCCGCTCTATCCCGCTCTCAGTCTTTCCAGTACGCTTGCCGCTAATTAGATTTGGGATAGGTCTGAAATAGCCAAGTTGCCCACTACAGATATTCACTAAAAGGAAAAATTTTGGCACAGGCTGCCCTTTTTCATCGAAGCCGCGTCAACACGGGATAAAGGAAGTTGATCCTAATGCGCTCTACAATCTGTTCCACGACCCTGGTGCCGCAGAACTTCGTGAAACGTTGCAAGGCTATATTTCCAACCGACTCGATGATACCATCGGAAATCAAACACCCGCAGGCACAGAATAGCCGTACAGATCAGTATCCAACCGCCACTCCGTCTTTTCTAGGGTCCGATCCCCCAGCATATCCACCATCTGGCAAGCGATGAATAAGTTGCGCGCCACCAAATCCAAAAGCCGCGTCTGGTTCTTCGAAGGACAGCTCATGCCCCATTGCCGTTAAAGCATCACAAATCAGTTTTGACAAAGTGGTTTCGCACGCAACACCCAGCCCTTCGGTGATCCGCCAACGCGGTGCATCAACAGCCATTTGCACCTCTTGCCTCCACAACTGCGTACGAAGAACCATTTGCAGATGCCCCTGCGCTTGCATCGGCCCACCCATAACCCCAAAGCTCATTAACGGCTTGTCTGGCCCCATCAGGAACCCCGGGATAATGGTTTGGAAAGGGCGCTTGTTTGGGCCAACATAATTTGGGCTATTGGGGTCGAGCGAAAAGCCAAAGCCTCTATTTTGCAAGTGGATCCCCGTACCTGGCACAACCACGCCTGATCCAAAACCAGCGTAGTTTGACTGAATGAAGGATACCATCATCCCTGACGCATCGGCTGCGGTCAGGTAAACAGTGCCGCCATTTTTAGGGGCGCCAACACCAAAGTCTTGGGCTTTTTTAGGGTCTATCAGCTTTGCACGTGCTGCCAGATAATCGTCGTTCAATAAATCGTCTGCCGTAACTGCTGCCATATGATCGACGTCAGCTACATATTCTTCGGTGTCCCATAGGGCCAGTTTCATCGCCTCGATCTGGAGGTGAATGGCCAGTGGATCGTCCGCATCCTTCTCGCGAATATCGGTGTGGGACAAGAGGCCCAAAGCCATCAGCGCAGCGATACCCTGACCATTTGGTGGAATCTCGTGCAAGGTCACGTCGTCAAATCCTTTAGAAATTGTGCCACACCAATCAGGTTTATGCGCCGCGAGATCATCAAGTGTCATCGCACCACCATGTGCCTTGGACGACGCCACAATTGCTTGCGCCAAAGCACCCTCATAAAACGCTTTTCCGCGTGTTTCTGCAATTTGGCGCAAACTTTGCGCCAATGATGGATTGGAAAATCTCTCCCCGGCTTGGGGCGCTTGACCGTTCGGCGCGAAGTGGTCTGCGAACCCCGGTTGCTCGGATAGAATTCCCAGCCCAAGCGCCCAAAGTTGAGCAATCTTTGGGCTTACGATAAAACCGTTTTGTGCATATGAAATCGCAGGCTCGAACAAAGCTTCAAAAGGCAGCTTGCCGAACCGTTCAGAAATCGAAACCCAAGCAGACACAGCGCCTGGAACGGTGACGCTTTCCCATCCATGCATCGGCATTTCGTCCAACCCTGCAAAGCGTTCAGGCGACCAATTAGTAGGTGACCGCCCTGATGCGTTCAAGCCATGTAATTCCTTACCGTCCCAAAGGATTGCAAATGCGTCGGACCCAACCCCGTTTCCAGTTGGTTCTACGACAGTCAACGCAATCGCCGTGGCAATGGCGGCATCAACAGCGTTACCCCCCTTGGCCAACATGCTCAGCCCAGCCTGTGCTGCGAGCGGTTGTGACGTAACAACCATGTTGTCGGCCAAAATGGCCGAGCGGCGAGACGGGTAGGAATGGGACGTGCGCAGTTTCAAATCATGTTCCTTTTGGGCGGTTTCTTCAGTATTTTAATTGGTTATACACTTTAGCGTCACCATGACTTCGATCAGTTTTTGAACACGCAGTGCTTCTCGCAAAGTTGCTAGACGATTGGGTTTACCATCAAGGCACAAAAGTAGATTGTCAAGTTGGGCGGTGCTGTCAAACAAATGATAACTCGCATCGGATTGCTGGCATAGCCTAAATCGATGCGATCCATAATTGACGCCACTCAGCGAGAGCTGCGGCACGGTTTAACTTGAAATTGGTGCGTGAGTAGAGGTGGCGCTTTCCCAACAAAATTACCCCCGAATGAATCCACCACTCTAATACTAAAAGCCCGAGGTGCGAGGCGCGCGGCGCTGGGTTCTGGGCCCTGGGGTGAGCCTTGCGCGCTTCATTGATATGGATTTGGCTCAGTAACCCCTGCCCTAGGGATCCTACCTATCTGCATAATAAGTACTGCTCCAGTGGCCTGATTAAGCCTAAGTAAGATTGAACGAGGTACAAGGTGGATTCTCGAGAAGTTTTGGGACATCTCAAAAAGCTGAATTCCTACTGAATTCATGGCAACGGTGAAACCTAAGTGAAACCTTTAGCACTGTTTAAAAGACCTATTGGTCTTGAATGACGTGCTAAGTCATTGATTTTACTGGTGCCCCCACACGGACTCGAACCGCGGACCTATTGATTACAAATCAGCATTTCCACTTTCTCGGTCAGATCTGCAATATAATGCTCCGCATTCAGCGTGTCGCCAGTGACACGCAACAGCGTTTCTTTCGGCGTTGAGGATCGACCATGGCGATAAACATTTTCCACCAGCCAGTTTTTAAGAGGCTGATAGTCGCCTTCTTGCAGACCACGCGTAATTTCGGGTATTTTCCCGGCTTTCCGGAAAAACTGCGACGACATGATATTGCCCACGGTATAGGTTGGGAACGATCCAACGTAGCCGTGCGACCAGTGCACGTCTTGCAAAACACCCCGTGTGTCGTCTGGCACCTCCAGCCCCAGATATTCACGCATTTTTTCGGCCCAAACGCCAGGCAGTTCAGACACTTGCATATCTCCCGCCATCAAAGCTGCCTCAATTTCCGTGCGCAGAATGATGTGCATATCATAGGTCAGTTCATCAGCTTCGATGCGGATGAAACCTGGCTGTACGCGGTTGATGGCGCGCCAGAACTCGGTTTCCGACACGTCCGCAAGCTGAGCTGGAAAATGGTCTCGCAAATCGCAAAAATGAAGTTCCCAAAACCGGCGTGATCGGCCGATTCGGTTTTCCCACAGACGCGACTGGGATTCATGTGCACCAAAACTGGCACCTCCCACCGCATAAAGGTTGACCATATCGGTAGCGAAAATGGTACGCGAATAGTCTAGTGCCACGTTCTGTTCATACATCCCATGCCCGGCTTCGTGCCAGAGCGCGAAAATACCGCCCGCAATCGAAGTCTCTCGAAACCGGCTGGTGATACGAACATCGTCACGGCTAAAGGAAATCTCGAACGGATGGGTCGTGTCGTCCAGCCGACCGTGTGTCAGGTCATAGCCCATCTTTACAGCCATTTTTAGGCCGAACTTCCGTTGATCAGCAATCGGAAAGGAGCGCTTCAGGAAATCTGTTCTTGGCTGTGGTGCGGACTTTGCACGTTCGATCAGAGGAACGAGTGCGGTCTTGAGCTGACTATAAATCGTTTGAAGCCCGGTATATGTCATGTCGGGTTCATACATTCCGATCAACGGATCATAAGGATGGCTTCCGCCACCAATGGCTGTCGATATCTCGCGCTGCATTGCCATCATCTGGTTGAGCAGTGGTGCGTATCCAGAAAAATCATTGGTAGCACGGGCGGAAACCCAAGCAGCGTTAGCACGAGTTTTAAGCATTGCCATATCCGAGATAATTCGCGCGGGGATCCGTGAAAGTGTCTGGATTTCAGCCCTGGCCTGATTCAACGCCCGGTGGCGGATATCGCTGGCTGGAACCTCCGATAGCTCTCTGCGTGCACCATCAATCGCGCGACGCATATCGTCACCGGTGGAGAGGTCGCGGGCCATGCTGGTCAAGGTCGCAATTTGATGGCTGCGGGCCGCGACGCCGCCAGGCGGCATCACCGTTCGTGAATCCCAGTTCAGCAAGTTAATAGTACACAGAATATCGTTGACTTGGGCAACCAGAGTCTGAAACGCGGTAGAGCTCATGGTCCTTCCTCCATTATGTTGGAATTTGTGTGATCACCCTTCGCACCAAAATCGACAAGATGACAGGCAGACTGGTGCAAGGGGCCACGGTCGTCCAGTTGGGGGAGTTCAGTAAAACAACGATCGAAAGCATGTGGGCAACGGGTGCTGAACAGGCACCCCTTCGGAAGATTGATCGGGCTGGGCAGTTCGCCATGCATCGCAACCGTCCGACTACGCTTGGTAGGGTCGATTTCTGGTGCCGCGTCAAGAAGGGCTCGGGTATAGGGGTGGCGTGGTGCTGAAAACAGCGCCGCCGTTGGAGCGATCTCGACGATTTTACCGAGGTACATCACCGCAACCCGATGCGAAATGTGGCGGACCAGCCGAAGGTCATGTGCAACGAACACAACCGTCAAATTCAGCCGATCTTGCAGATCCAGCAACAGATTAACCACCTGCGCCTGAACCGAAACATCAAGTGCTGAGACGAGTTCATCGGCGACCAAAACTTCCGGCTCGACAGCTAGGGCACGAGCTATGCCAACACGCTGCCGCTGACCGCCGGAAAATTCGTGCGGATAGCGGTCGGCGGCATCCGGTGACAGGCCCACAAGATCCAGTAACTCAAGGATACGGGCAGGAATGTCCTTGGTCGGACGCATCTGATGCACGCTCAGTGCCTCGCCAAGAATCCGACGAACTTTCATGCGTGGGTTAAGTGAACTGTAGGGATCCTGAAAGATCATCTGCACGCGCCTGTTGAATGCACGCCGTGTTGTCCCCTTCAATTTCGCGATGTCCGCGCCTTCAAACAGAATACGTCCGCCATCACATTCGTGTAGCCGTACCAGACACCTTGCGAGGGTAGACTTGCCACAACCGCTTTCGCCGACAATACCTAATGTTTCGCCACGGTGAATTGTCAGGCTGATGCCATTCACGGCGTGAACCGCCGGGGCGGGTTTTCCTGATAACCGGTTCAACACACTCTGGGGCAACGGGAACCGCTTGCTGACGTCCTCGACTTGAATCAATGTTACTTGCATTGGCCCACTCATCCGATAGGTGATCCGCTGGCGGCAACAGCATCGCGGTTGAAACATGCGACCTGACGGCCTGGCCCGATATCTTCAAGCTCGGGGCGATCAACGCCGCAGCGAGCCGTGGAAAATTCGCAACGCGGGTTAAACGCGCATCCTAGTGGGATCTCGCTCAGTCCGGGAGGTTTTCCCTCAATAGACAAAAGCATAGTTCGTTCGGTTCCTGCATGCGGCACTGAACCCAAAAGCCCTCGAGTATAGGCGTGGTTTGGTTCAGCGAAAACTTGCTGGACCGTTCCTGTCTCAACAATCCGTCCAGCATACATCACTGCCACCCGGTCGCAAGTCGCCGCAACGACGCCAAGATCGTGGGTAACCAGAACTACGCTCATTGACAGCTCGTCGCGCAGATCAAGGATCAGATTCAATATCTGGTCCTGAATTGTAACATCCAGCGCGGTGGTCGGTTCATCCGCCAACAACAGTGCAGGATCGCTGGCCAGCGCAATCGCGATCATCACGCGCTGACGCATACCGCCGGAAAACTGATGCGGATATTCCTTCAGCCGAAGCTTCGCATCGGGGATCCCAACAAGATCCATCAGATCGCGCGCGCGGGCCGCGCGACCAGCCCGATCCAGCCGCGTGTGTACTTTCAGGTTTTCTTCAATCTGAGTGGCAACGGACAAAACCGGGTTCAATGCCGTCGTCGGTTCCTGAAAGATCATCGAAATCTGCCCACCACGGACCACGCGCAATTCCGAATTACTCATTTCCATGAGGTCATCCCCCTGCCAGAACACCTGGCCAGAGATCGCACTCGAGGCGGGCAGCAGTTGCATGATTGACCGCAAAGTCACGCTCTTGCCAGACCCGCTTTCGCCGACTAGGCCCAGAACTTCACCCGCCATCACAGAAAAAGACACATCATTAACCGCAGTGAGGCGCCCTCCCCCGAAAGTCGTCGTCAAATTGCGCACCTCCAGCACTAGATCTGATACGTTCATCGTTTACTCCTCAGAAGTTCGGCAAGACCATCGCCCACTAAGCTAAACCCCAGGCCTGTCAGCACAATCGCCAACCCTGGAAAGACCGATATCCACCAAGCGGTCACCATAAAGTTCTTGCCGTCGGCAATCAGAACGCCCCATTCCGCCGTCGGCGGTTGCGCGCCAAGCCCGAGATAGCCAAGGCTGGCCCCTAAGAGGATGCACAAAGCCATGTCGGTCATCCAGTAAACCAGCGCAGGTGTGATTGAGTTGGGCAACAGGTGAAAAAATATAATGCGAATATGTGTATAGCCCATTGCCCGCCCAGCATCGGCATAATCGAGCCGCTTCTGGACCTTGATTTCGGCAGCAATGATGCGAGCGTAGAACACCCAACCAACAACGCCAACGGCAATGTACATGTTCACAAGACCCGGCCCGAGCACGGACACAATTGCGATAACCAAAACCAAAAATGGAAAGGTGATCACAGCATCAACCACTCTCCCAAACAGAACCTCGGCAATGCCTCCCGAATACCCGACAAGCGCTCCTATGGTGGTTCCAAAGATAAACGGAACCACCGTCGCGAAAAATGCGATCTGCATGTCAATCTTATATGCGTGGGTCACACGTGACAGCACGTCACGGCCAAAATTATCCGTGCCCATCGGATGCTGTAAACTTGGTCCGCTAAGCAGCTCATTGTAATCAAATGCGTTTGGATCATAGGGCGCGAACAGAGACGGGAAAATCCCCACAAAAACGCTGAGAAGCAAAATAGTTCCGCCGACGACCAATGAATTTGGCAGACCGCGTAGTGACCGCAGCACCGATGGAATCACGACCCCGGTCATCAACCAACTCTCGGATCAAGCCATGCCTGCACAAGATCTGTCAGCAGAAAAGTCAGTGACACCAGCACCGCAAGCGAAATGGTCATGCCCTGCACAACGGGGTAGTCGCGGCCATAGATACTCTCGACCATTAAGCGCCCGGCGCCGGGAATCGCAAAAACAGATTCCGTAATAACTGCACCACTAAGCAAGGTGCCGATTGAAAGCCCAAATAGGGCGACCGTGGAGATCAGTGCGTTCCGTAATACGTGGCGAATCAGCACCATCCCTGGACCAATGCCTTTACCTTTTGCAAACTGAACATATTCTGCATCCAGAACCTCAATGATCGCCGAACGCAGATTGCGCATCAAGATTGCCGACAGGCTGAACGCAAGCACCACCGCCGGAAGGAACAAGTGATACAAGTTATCAAGAAATCCGTCCCCGTATCCCCCAACCGGGAACCAGCCCAACCGGGCACCAAATACTGTAAGCAATATCAGACCAAGGTAGAAAACCGGCATTGAAAGCCCAACCTGAAACACACCGCGCACTGCGATATCCCCGGCTTTACCACGCCACAGCGCCGCCACAAAGGCCAACGGCACCGCCACAAAGACGGCGATCGACGAAGCCATGATAGTAAGCATGATTGTCACCGGCAACCTTTTCTGGATCAACTCCATTACCGGTACCTTCAAATGGATCGAGTCGCCCAGATTACCCGTCAACACCGATTTCAGGAATGCCAAAAACTGAATTGCCATTGAGCGATCTAAACCAAGTTCGCGATTTATCCGTTCTACATCAGCGTCAAGCGCACGGTCGCCAAGAATAGCACTCGCCGGATCTCCGGGTAGTAGTCGCACCAAGACGAAAACGACGATAAGAATGAAAAGAAGGGTAGGTATGAGATGCAATATTCGGTAAAATATGAACCTTATCAACTGCATTTCATCTGGCTCCTGTTATATTTGGGTTGGGTGCGGGGGGTGGTTTCGTCCCCCGCACCCGAGTTTACTACTTGTCAAGCCAAACTTCGCGGAAGACGTTGTTGCCAAGCGGGATTTGATGGAAACCATGCACGACATCACGCAACGCAACAGGATAGGGCGTTTCGTAGGTCGGGATCGTTGGCCCCGAGGCGTTGAAGATTTCTTGAATACGCGCAAATTGTGCCGCGCGCTTTCCCAGGTCCATTTCCTGTTGCGAGGCTTCGAACAACTCGTCGACCTCATCACTCTTCCAACCAGAATGCACAGCATCGATTGTCGGGCTATATGCGTAATATGACGATATCTGGCTTGGATCCGCGATGTCGTTGGTCCAGCCACCGGTACGCATGGTGAACGTACCATTGCGATACTGTTCAGTCCGCGATGCGTTATCAACCTGTTTGATCTCAAGGTCGATACCGATTGCACCCCACATCTGTTGCAGTGCCGTCGCTACGGCGACACCATCCTGATTTCCGGCGATGATGAGAATGTTACTAGAGAATCCATCGGGATAGGCTGATTCCGCTAACAGCGACTTAGCCTTTTCCAAGTCGTACGGAAACAGCGGTGAATCGCCAGAGTGCATCGGCGTTGCTGAAGCCATAAACGATGACATCGGTGTACCAACGCCATAGGTGACAACCTGAATCAGCGCCTGCTTGTTAGTCGCATAATTCATTGCCTGACGAACCAACTCATCCGATAACGGGTTTTCCACACCATTAAGTTCCGGACGAACATTCAAGATAACGTTATTCACCCTTGTGCCCGGGTAAAGTTCCATATTGATTTCAGGATCGGCATCAAGTTCGTTCACACGAGCGAACGGGATGAATTCGGCTCCGTCTAAACCGCCAGACTGCAATTTCAGAATCCGGGTTGCGTCATCAGGGATCACTTCGAATGTCACTCCATCAAGATATGGCAGCGGCTGACCATCTTCCCCAACACCCCAGTAATGAGGGTTTTTGACCAGCTTCATAACCGAACCACGATCCCAGCTTTCAAGCATGAAGGGACCAGTTCCGATTGGATTTTTACCAAAATTCTGAGCTTTCTCCGCGTCAGTTTTACCCTCCATTGCCTCAAATAATTTCTGCGGCATCACGGCAGCGTTAAAAACGCTAAGCGCAGCCAAAATTGTTGGGTCAGAGTATTTCAAATTTAGTTGTATTGTCGACGAATCTGTTGCCACAACTGTATCAACCGAAGCAAGTAGGAAGTACCAGATACCGTTATCGGGATTCTTTGCACGATTAAAAGACCAGACAACATCACTCGCGGTCATTGCACTTCCGTCCGAGAAGCTAACACCCTCGCGCAGTTTCAACGTAACAACGTCGCCGGCGGGACTAACAGACCAATCAGTTGCAAGACCTGGCTTCAGGCCCTTCCCGTCGTCTGTCGGAACAATAAGGGTATCGTAAATATTTCCCATAATCCAGATATCCACGTTAGCGTCATTCAGGACCGGATCAAGGAACATACTGTCGGTATAACGGCCATAACTCATCACGCCCCCACGTTCCAGAGCAGTGACGGATTGCAATCCGCCAATAATTAATGCCACAAATAAAGCGGCTGCAGAAAAAATTTTCATCTTAAAACCTCCATGTTGTTTATTGTTATGCTTTAATTAAATATATATTGTGTAAAAAAAGGTACACTTATATATTTTAAGAGTCTATATATATATTATGCTTGGATTATGAAAGCTCAAGAAAGGAAGCATCATGAGAGTTTCAGATATGAACTGGAAACAAGTAGAGGCCTGGCTCAAGGACGACGACCTTGCCATTTTACCACTTGGAAGTACCGAACAGCACGCCGGACTTTCGCTTTCAGTTGACTCGATTTTAGCAGAAAAAATTGCTTTGGATGCGGCAGAGCCACTAGGGGTTCCAGTTTTCCCTGTGATGCCTTACGGACTCGCACCCTATTTTCTGGGCTATCCCGGAACTGTCAGCCTGCGGGTGGAAACCTATGTCAGCGTGGTGCGCGATATTCTGGATTGCCTCCACGGACAGGGATTTCGTCGGATCCTGATCGTTAACGGGCATGGCGGCAATCAGCCCGCAGCCAGTCTGGCGATCGAGTGGATGGCCGACAATCCCGACTGTCAGATAAGATTCCACAATTGGTGGAATGCGCCAAAAACTATGGCTAAGGTGCAATCGATAGACACAGTTGCGTCGCATGCATCCTGGATGGAAAATTTTGCTTGGACCCGACTGGATGGCATTGATTTTCCAGAGCATCAGAAACCGATGATTGATCTAGAAAAGATGCGTCTGATGAATCCGGAAGGCGTACGCGAATATCTGGGGGATGGAAATTTTGGTGGTTATTACCAGCGGCCTGACGAGGAAATGCAGGCGATCTGGGACGTGGCAACAATCGAGACGCGTCGCATCCTGGAAGGGAAATGGAGTTGAGAGCCCCGATCCTAATCTGGGGGGCCGGGGCGATCGGCGGGTCGTTGGGCGCAGGATTTATCCGAGCTGGCCACGATGTCGTCTTTGTCGATAATGTTGCGGCGCATGTGGATGCGATCAATAACTACGGGCTTCGCATCGTCGGGCCGATCTTTGAGGATGTAGTGAAAACGACGGCCTATCTTCCTGAAGACCTCACTGGAAAATATGACCAAATATTTTTATGCGTAAAAGCGCTTCACACCGAGGCCGCGACGCAGGCTTTGGCGCCGCATCTGACCGACGACGGCATAGTGGTGTCGGCTCAAAATGGCTTGAACGAGGTTATTATCTCCCGTGTTGTAGGGGTCGAAAGAACAATTGGTTGTTTTGTCAATTTCGGGGCAGATTATCTTGAGCCAGGCGTTGTGACTTACGGCGGTCGTGGCGCGGTGGTGATTGGAGAATTGAATGGTGAAAGGACAGACCGAATTATCGCACTGCACGAGTTAATGTGCGATTTTGACTCAAACGCGATTCTTACCTCAAATATCTGGGGCTATCTGTGGGGCAAACTGATCTATGGCGCGCTTTTGTTTGCTACTGCAGTGACCCCTGACAGCATTGCGGATGTACTGGACAACCCTGCTTCGCGTGACGTGTTGACTCGTTTGGGGCAGGAAACTGGTGCGGTTGCGGTCTCTGAGGGCATCAAAACCGAGGCTTTTGACGGTTTCAATCCGACAGCCTTCGCACCCGACACTCCAAAAGCCATACTTGGCCGATCTTTTGACGAAATGGTGGCCCATAATCGCCGCTCGACCAAATCGCATTCCGGCATCTGGCGTGATCTGGCCGTGCGCAAACGCAAAACTGAAGCCGAGGCGCAACTCGGACCGATCATTGTGGTCGGGCGGAAAAATGATGTTGCAACACCGCTGACGTCGCGGTTGATCGCGATGGTGCTGGAAATCGAGGC
>CAUZJT010000025.1:0-23504 GCA_963580215.1 Gammaproteobacteria bacterium | reverse complement strand
CGTCCGATAAACACCGCGACTTCCTCCGGCTTTGCCAGGGTCTCTCGGTGCTCCAGCCAGTCAGTAATGGCCTTGATGGCATAGCGCCCGACCGGCGCCACCCGGGTCTTCCCTCCCTTGCCGGTAATCACGATAGTACAAGTGGCGAAATCAATATCGTTAAGATCCGTACCCGCCAATTCGGACAAACGCAGGCCTGACGAATAAAACAGCTCGAGCATCGCCCGGTCGCGGTAGTCCAGGTCCGTGCGCGGCTTGATCGCAACGAGTTGTGCCGCTTGTTCGATATTAAGGGTGCTGGGCAGTTTGCGCTGGCCGCGCGGGGCCGAGACGCCCTCAAAGGGGTTGGCCTTAATTTGTTTCTCGCGCAGCCAATAGCGAAAACACGAACGCGCAGCCGACAGGCTACGGCTGATAGAGCGGCTGGCCAGCCCCGCATGATGCAAACGCGCAGGAAACAACCGCGCCTGCGCCGGCGCAAGCTTGAGCAGATTACTGACACCACGCTCGGCGGCAAATGTGACAAGTCGTGCAAGATCACGCTCATACGCCGACACAGTGTGAGTGGAAAATCGGCGCTCGTAACGCAGGTAATCAAGAAAAGCACTGACCAAATTATCTTTGCCAGTCATAACCCGAACTCAGGGAAGATTAAGGCGAGTGCAGGCGGCACCGATCAGCCCCCCCAGTCCCTCAAGCAGCACCGTGTCCATATCAGCACGATAACGCTGCGAATCGTGTGCGGCCAGGATCACCCAGCCGAGTAGAACCTGATCTGTATTGCATATCGGTAGCACTGCGCATGAACCAACCCGCGAAGCGCTGGCCGGTGGAAGGTGATATATCACCTCGGCCGATGGTGGCGCCTCGACCAAACAGGCGTTTATCTGAAAACGCTGAATCAGCGCCTGTACTGTTTCATCAGAATAAGCGGCAAGAGCTTGCACTGGCGCCGCCGTGCCCACAACCGTATCGAGGAATTTGACAACAACGCTATCCAGGTCAAATTCCTTTTGCAACACCTCGGGCACAACCCGTGCCAGGTCGCTCAAATCACAGGCGCAGGCGATCGCCTGAAAGCAGCGTTGCAGCCGCTGTTGTAGCCGGCTGTTTTCGTGCGCCGCGTTCATCAACGACTTCAAGCGACCACGTTCAGCACCAAGCTGATCACGCAGGACGGTAACCTGGCGTTCCAGCAGCGATACCGCACCGGTACGACCCGAATGAGGAACCACCAGCTCGGTTAACAAGGCGAGGTGGCGCTCAAAGAAATCTGGGTGACGGCGCAGAAAATCGGCAACCTCACGCTCCTCAAGGCCAAGCCCTGACGTATCGTCGGAGGTCGGGCGCGAGGTCATATCAAAAAATCGGCCACTGACCATCAAAAACGTTGACGGCCGGGCCATTCATACTGATAGGACCATGGCCGGGCCATATCACGCTGAGTGGGCCGCCCGGGAGCGTCACACAAACCGTATCATCGATTCGCTCCTGTAAACGACACACGGCAACAGCCGCGCAAGCCCCGCTACCGCAGGCAAGCGTTTCTCCCACGCCGCGCTCCCAGACCCGCAGGCGCAAGGTCTGCCTGTCAACCACTTGGACAAAACCCACATTGGTGCGCTGCGGAAAATCGGAGTGACACTCGAGCATTGGGCCTAATTGATCTACCCCAGCGACATCAATATCATCGACGATCAGCACCGCGTGGGGGTTGCCCATCGATACGGTTCCGATTCGGTGCGATACACCCCCAACTACAATCGGGTAATCATCGGCCACCGCGCGCGCGTTAAAAGGGATGTCCCGAGGTTCGAAACTGGGGGGCGCAAGTTGGGCGGTAACCTGCCAGTTGTCGGCCACTGTCAGACGGATACGCGTGCTGATGGTCTGTATTTCAAGTTCACGGCGCTCGGTAAGACCTTGCTCGATCAGAAAACGGCCAAAACATCGCGCTCCGTTGCCGCACTGGCCGGACTCGCTACCATCGGCATTAAAAATGCGCATGAAAAAGTCCGCATCACCAATGCCTGGCTGCGCTACGATCAACTGGTCACAGCCAATGCCGTGATTGCGATCTGCCAACTGTTTCACCATAACAGTGTCAAGGTCCAGTGGCGTGCGTACGCCATCGAGCATGACAAAATCATTACCCAGCGAATGCATCTTGGTAAAAGGAAGCTTGCGCATGCTGATTTAGGGGCACTCAGGCCCATTCGGTCTGACGCCAGCGTAATTATAGTCCGGGGCGGACCATCGCCTTGGCAGGCCAGCCCGGCGCCGTGTCACCCCTGCGTAGGCTCTGGAGGGCAAAACCGAGCCCAGTCAACATTCAAGTCAGCGATAGCCAGAAACCAAGGGTTGAGGACGCTCGCTTTGTTGTAATGCAACTCCGCGCCCGCGCAATCAATCAGTTGACCGCCGGCCTCGTTCAGAATGCAATGGGATGCGCAGGTATCCCATTCGGAGGTGGGGCCAAGCCGCGGATACACGTCGGCATCACCTTGCGCGATCACACAAGCCTTTAGTGCGCTACCCATGCTGACAATCTGGGGGACAGTTCCGCTCGCCGCTGTGAGCGCATCACGAAACGCATTTACCGCCTCGCCAGAATGCGAGCGACTGACAACCATTCGTGGCCGGGAGGGGTCATACGACTCTACCTGTATACGCTGAGCCGGCTTTTGCGCGATCTGCCGCCAGGCGCCTGCACCTTGAGCTGCAAAATAGCTGGTCCGAGTACACGGGCTATAGACCACGCCGAGGATCGGTTTGCCGTTTTCAGCCAGGCCGATATTGACGCTGAACTCACCGTTACGGCGAATGAATTCCTTGGTGCCATCGAGTGGGTCAACCAACCACAGCCGTGGCCATTGCAGGCGATCTTCAACATCAATGCCCTTGGATTCCTCGGACAAAACCGGGATATCGGGTGTCAAGGCTTGAAGTTCCTCAACAATGAGGTCATGAGCACGCTGATCCGCCGTGGTGACTGGCGAGCCATCAGCCTTGCGGGTAATCTCGTATTCTTTCTCGTAAACATCGAGAATCACATCGCCCGCTGCTATTGCAATGTTGACGACCTGTGCCAGCAGCGTATGGTTACTCACTATTTCTGATCCAGCTTTTCAGCCACGAGGTAGGTCGCGAGCAAACTGCGGGCATCGGAGAAATCCTCCCGGGACCGCAATCCACAAAGATCCGCCAGCGGCCATTGCGCCGTTTCAAGGGTTTCGGGCTCATCGCCGTCCAGAGGCGATTCGAACAGATCCTGCGCAATAAACACATGAGTTTGATAATTCGAATATGCCGGGGTCAGCGATACGGTCGCCAATCGTTCAATCACGCCTGCAGCAAATCCCGTTTCCTCCCGCAATTCACGATGAGCTGCCTGATCCGGCGTTTCACCGGCGTCGATACGCCCTTTAACGAAGCCCAGTTCATAACGTTGCAGGCCCACTGCATACTCACGAACCAGCAGCAACTGATCAACCGCCGGCAGAGGCACCACCAGTACCGACCCGGTACCCTGACCTACCAACCGCTCAAAACTGACCTCATTGCCATTAGAAAAACGCAGGTCCACGCTTTCGATATTAAAAAGACGACTACGCGCCACTACCGTGGTCTTGAGGATTTGGGGTAACACGCTCATGAGTGGGCGGGTGCGAGCTTGCCTGGCGGGATACTGATGGGAGTGCAGATTAACCCAGACCACTCTTCGAAACAATCCAGTACCTGTGGCATAGGCCACTGCAATGTAGGGTAAATCCGACAGCCCGTGGTCGGCGCTAAAATAGTCGGTACAGTCTAATTATTCTGGGTGCTTTGTCACCCTTTACCTTTATAACAGGTGTTACACATACTATGGCTGTGATTGACTGGACGCAGATTGACTCAGTATTCCTGGATCTGGACGGCACTTTGCTGGATCTGCATTTTGATAACTACTTCTGGACCGACTTCATCCCGCGTCAATACGCAAACAAGCACCGAATCGCTTTGGATGGCGCACGCAGCACACTTTTTGCCCGGATGCATGCCCTGCGCGGGACGCTCGAGTGGTACTGCGTAGACTTTTGGACCCATGAACTGGGTCTGGACATTGCTGGCCTTAAAGCCGAACTACGCCACCTTATCCAGATTCGTCCTGGCGCCCGGGATTTTCTCACGGCGCTGCATACCGATGCTCGACGGGTGGTACTGGTCACCAATGCTCACCCCGCCAGCATCGACCTGAAGATGAACCAGACCGGCCTGGAACCCATGTTTGATCGTATTGTAAGTTCCCATACGCTGGGTTATCCAAAGGAGTGCGCGACTTTCTGGACCCATCTGCAAGCCATTGAGCCGTTTGCGGGGGATCGCACTCTTTTCATTGATGACAATCTTGCGGTACTGCGCGCAGCCGGGGCCTACGGCATTGGCCACCTCCTTGCCGTGATACATCCCGACTCGACCGGCGGGCCTGTAGACCCCGAAGAGTTCTCCGGCTTATATGCCTTCGAGGAACTCAACGGTTTTTCCACAACCCAGGAAACCGCAACCTCGGCAGGTGCCACATGACCAGAACTGCTGATCTTTATGATGCCCATGTCGACCGTCTGCAGGTGGTGCAGCCGATTTTTGCTGATTTTGGCGGTGTGGAACACTTTGAAGGCATTATTGCCACGGTCAAAGTATTCGAAGACAACAGCCTGGTACGTTCAACGCTTGAGGGCGAGGGCGCGGGAAAGGTCCTGGTTATCGATGGTGGTGGATCGTTGCGCTGCGCACTGGTCGGTGACCAGATCGGCACGCTTGCGCAAGATAACGGCTGGCACGGGTTGATCGTCTACGGCTGCATCCGCGATAGCCAACAACTGTGCGCGCTACCAATGGGCACCAAGGCGCTCGGGGCCTGTCCGGCTAAGAGCGTTAAACGCGGTGAGGGGCAACCGCAACTGTCCGTACGCTTCGCCAGCACCACTTTTACCCCAGGCCACTATCTGTGGGCCGACAGCGACGGTATCCTCGTTGCATCGACCCCATTATCTTAAGCGTGGACCTGTCCGACACGTTCGCGGGCGAGTTCGCAGACCGCCTATCACGGCCTGGGGCCACACCGGACCTTGATCAACAGACGGCTCTGGACGCGTTTATCCATCTGGCCGGGGAACTCAACCACTCTTTCGACAAATCCCAGCGCGCCTGGCCTACAAAGTTGTCGGACTGGACGCGGCATCTGCGTCGTCGGCCGTTTTTCGGTGAAAAAGGTATTTATCTTTGGGGCTCGGTCGGGCGCGGTAAAACGGTGATGATGGATACACTGCTCGACAGCCTGCATGAATCACGCTGGCGGCGGGTGCACTTTCACCGCTTTATGCTCGAGATTCACGAGCGCCTGCGGACCTTGCGCAACCAGAGCGACCCTTTGCGCCGAATCGGCACCGAGATTGCAGGCAAAACCCGGGTGCTCGGTTTCGATGAGTTTTATGTTTCCGATATCGGCGATGCCATGATTCTTTCCCGGCTATTGCACGCCCTGGTCGAGCAAGGAATGACTCTGATATTCACCTCGAATACGCCGCCATCGTCACTTTACCAAGGTGGGTTACAGCGCGAGCGCTTTTTGCCGGCTATCCAACTGATAGAAACGCATACCCGCGTAATTCATCTCGGCGGCGCGTACGATTACCGTCTTGAGATGCTCAGCTCGGCACCCACTTACCATGCACCCCACAACGCCCAGGCACAGACCCGGATGGAAACGATGTTCCACCAGATCAGTCCTGGGGGGACGTTTGCGCCTGCCGCTGTTACCATCAACGATCGAAAGATTGAGTTGCTGGCGCTCGGCGACGGAGTCATGTGGTTCACTTTTGAGACGCTGTGCGTCGGGCCGCGCTCAAAGGCCGATTACGTTGAGATTTCCCGGGCTTGCCATACCCTGCTGATCAGTGATGTCCCCTACCTGGACGCGGAGCACGATGACGCAGCGCGGCGCTTCGTCGAACTGATTGATGAGCTTTACGACCGGCGAGTCAATGTCATCGTCTCGGCAGTCACCAGCCCTGACGCACTGTACCGTGGTGAACGAATGGCTCGGGGCTTTGCCCGAGCCGCCAGTCGGCTGCATGAATTCCAGTCAACCGACTATCTTTCCAGCGCGCACCGACCCTGATTCCAGGTGTAGATCTCAGCCACTCGCCAATCCGTCGGCGATCAGGGCATTTGCATACCAGCGGTGAAAAGCATGGATGCTGGGCTCAAGGTCGGAACAAAACCGGCCGGGCCGGGCGAGTACCGAGTTAAGTCCATGCTGCTGGGCCTCAAGCACTGCTATGTCCTCGTCCATACCAACGGCCATTCGCTGTTCATAGCGGGCCAGCACCTCATCGAAATCCGATCTTGCTACGCTGTCCTGGCCAAACAGCAGGGTCAGACGAATCTGGGTGCTGGATGCGCCGTTCGGGGTTACCTCCAGCGTCCACACGGCATCACGTGAGGCAGCAAAAGTCAGCGCAGGATATACCCAGGTATAGCGAGTTCCATTGGCCAACCTTCCTGAAAGACCTGGCAAAACAGGCAGCGTGCGGCTTGCTTCTTCGAGAACACCGACGCTACCCACAATGCGGTGCTCGCCAAATTGGCTGACGAAAGAGCCCCGGGTCGCCTGCAGCGGGTCAGGCTCGGCGTAAAGCCCCGAGAATGTGCCCGGGTGTACCTTGCGCAGATGGTAGTACTCGTTGAAAACCTCAAGAAACGATTTCCAATTGCAAGCGACCTGGAATTCCCGGGTGCTGGCCGTCACCAGCGTATCAAATTGCCAAGCGCTGTGTAGTGTTTCGAAATCACCCAACCAGGTATCGACCGGGGCAGCGCTGCCATCAATATTGACGAAAATGAAACCGGCACGCACTGCGCTTTGCACTTCGATCAGGCCAAAATCAGACCGGTTGAAATTTTCTGCGCTGTGCATTCGCGGCGCCGCGATCAGCGTTCCATCAAGTCCATACGTCCAGGCATGAAATGGGCAAGTAAGGCGGCGACAACTCCCCCGACCCGGCTCCAACAGCCGCATTGCCCGATGCCGGCAAGTGTTAGCAAAAACCCGGACCACCATTTCCTCATCGCGTACCACCACCAACTCTGTGTCAGCAACCGAGAATGCGAAGTAATCTCCCTGATCCGGCAGTTGATCGGCTCGCCCGGCGCTGATCCAGCCGGCCCGGAAAAGGGTTTCGTGCTCAAAAGAGAGAAATTGAGGTTCGCGATAACAGCACGGGTCAAGCGATTGCGCACGACTGGCATCCTGAAGAATCTGGCTGACATCTAATGGAATCACACTCGAACCTCCCCCAAACCATAATATCGGATCATCCATGGCTTGAGCCCGAAGATGCAAGAGATTTCTAGGTGCGACACGGTACGTCAGTACATCTCCTGCGGATCCACATCTACCGACCAACGCACTCGGGTGGCTTCACGCAAGCCTTCAAGCCTGGCCAGCCAATCGTCCAAAAAGCGGTGCAGTTGCCCCTCGTTAGAGGCCGCCAACAGCAATTGTGCCCGGTAACGCCCGGCGCGGCGCTCCATCGGCGAAGGCACGGGCTCCATCAGCCGAACACCGGCCCGGGCGGCCCGGGCTTTACCGACGCGTACCGCCGAGCGCAGAAAATCCAGAGGTGGCCCGCTGCGTGCTGATTCTGCGCGCAGCAGTACAAACCGGGCAAAAGGCGGGTATGCAGCAGCCTTGCGCTCTGCCAGAGCGGTATTTGCGAAGCCGGCAAAGTCGTGCTGAACCAGTCGCGCATAGGCGGGGTTGTCCGGATGCTCCGTCTGTACCAGTACCTCGCCTGGTCGTTGACCGCGCCCAGCCCGGCCTGCCACCTGCGCCAACTGTTGGAACATCCGTTCCGGCCCACGAAAATCAATACTGTAAAGCCCCTGATCCATGGCCAGCACGCACACCAGAGTGATCCCGGCGAAATCATGCCCCTTGGACAACATCTGCGTGCCGACCAGGATATCCACCTCACCCTGGCGCACCGCACTTAAGGCCTGTGCCAGATCCTGGGAATCTCCTGCAGCATCACTATCCAGGCGCAACACCCGGGCGCTTGGGAATATCCGCAGCAGCGCTTCTTCAACGCGTTGGGTGCCCTCACCTACAAGATACAGCGACTCGCCCGCACATTGCGGACAGCAATGTGGCGGTAGTGCATTAGCCCCGCAGTGGTGACAGATCAGGCGATTACTGCCCCGGTGTAAAGTCAGCCTGGCATCACAGCGCTGACACTGCGCCTGCCATCCACATTCGGAACACCCAAGCAATGGGGCAAAACCACGCCGGTTAACGAATACCAGGCTTTGCTCTGCCCGCTCCAGGCGTTTGCCGATGGCGCCAACTACCGGCGCCGTCAGGCCCTCATTGACGGCCAGGCGGTTCAGATCCAGGATCTGTACCTTGGGCATTTGTGCGACACCCGCCCGAACCGGTAGCACGAGGCGCCGATAGCGGCCGCTTCGAGCATTGGCAACACTCTCCAAAGATGGAGTGGCCGAGCCCAGCACCACCGGAACCCCACTTAACTGAGCCCTTTTTACTGCCACATCCCGCGCGCTGTAACGGAATCGATCACGCTGCTTGTAGGAAAGGTCATGCTCCTCGTCCACGATAATCAGCCCCGGCCGGGGCAGGGGTGCAAAAACGGCTGAGCGGGTACCCAGAACGACCGCGGTGCTGCCCTCGCGGGAACGCCACCAGGCCCGATGACGCTCCCCAGGAGTTAGTCCCGAGTGCAGCACCGCCAAAGACCCCCCCAGGCGCGCCTGGAAGCGTTCCACCAACTGGGGGGTGAGCGATATCTCCGGCACAAGCACCATCGCCTGGCAGCCACGGGAGACCGTCTTCGCCACGCAATCCAGGTAAACCTCAGTTTTACCGCTACCCGTTACGCCATCCAATAAAAATGGCGCGTAATCGCCTTTGGCCTGGTCAATCGCTAAGCAGGCATCCCGCTGCGCTGAGTTAAGGTGTGGTGGCGCCGACAACGGTGCCGGTGATACTGATGTAGCCGTGAACTGCTCAATCCAGCCACGGTCTGCCATTAGCGCGACTGTCGACGATGATCGGGGTGCCAGACCCAATAATGTTTCACCCGCTAAACCTGCTGTGCCAGCACTGACCAGCACCTGGAGCACGTGATGCTGCACGTGGTAGCGCGCGGGCAATGTCGCTAACGCCTGCTGGCCGGCATCACAGATACGCCAATTGGGGGCAACCCTGGGTGCGGCGGGTCGATCGCGACGCAACAAAGAAGGGATGGCTGCTTGCATCACCTCGCCGATAGGATGGTGGTAATAACGTGCAGCCCATTGCGCTAGTGCAAAAACCTGCGGTGTCAGTAAGGGTTCGTCATCGAGCACCCGGATGATGCGGCGCAGACGTCTCATCGGTACCGCGCTTTGCGCCGACATACCGCAGACAATCCCGACTACTGTGCGTTTTTGGAGGGGTACCATAACCCGCATGCCCGGCACGGGCGGCGACTGATTGTCCGTGCAGGAATAATCAAACAACTGACGCATCGGTACGGGCAGCGCCACCTGTACAACTTGTGTATCAGTCAACCTTGCACCGCCTGATCTAACCCACCCAAGTTAGGCGGTAGACTTTTTGTCACACACAAGTAATCGCTCATAAACATTTGAGGGCACAAGGAGAATTAAGGTTGCCCACAATCTCTGTGGATAACTTTGTGTACAAGTTCTCGAGACCGGGCCAATCCTAACCGACGGAGTCGGGATTTCTTCAATTGCCTATTTTTTAGGCAGGTAAATTTGAGCGGTATTTCAGTCATTTAGGATAACTGGCCTAACTTTTGTCACTATATCCCTTAGCGCGGTGCGCAATCTTGCGAACAACCCTAGAGGTGTGCACAAAAAGTGCCTGGCTAAATACATTAGAAAATACTTATGCTCTTTATTGATCATACATTTAGGTAACAGACTTGAGCGCTCACAACAAATGATCGACCTATGTCCTGCTACAAACCAACCGCCATGGAATGCTCGCACATGAAGAACTGGGACTGCATCTTTGATGCGATCAGCAAAGCCACCGGTACAAAGTTTAGCGGTGCACACCCAACGCCCATCAGCAGCGACAAAGTTAGTGATACTCAGATTATCAGTAATGGATGCGAAGAATACTTTATCAAGCGCGCTGCCGCTGACGCAGTTCAGCGTCTTGTTGCTGAAGTTGAGGGACTTGAAGCGCTGCGAAAAGTTAACGTACTCACGGTGCCGAGGGTCATCGTCAGCGGCCTCGCTGGTTCTTGGTCTTATATAGTACTCGAGCGACTACGCTTCGCCCGGGCAACTGACCACAGTGCGGCGCAACTGGGCCTTCAACTGGCCTGCCAGCATCGCATCACCGATGAAACCTTTGGCTGGAATCACGACAACTTCATCGGTCGCAATACCCAGTTAAACCGTCGCCGAAACGACTGGGTAAGATTCTGGTGCGACTGCCGACTACGACCGCAACTGGACCTCGCGGCGTCAACTGTCAGCGGCAAAGTCCTGGAAAAATCCGGCGACAGGTTGTTGGAATCTTGCGATGCTTTTTTCAACGACTATTCGCCCACTCCGTCACTACTACACGGAGATCTTTGGGCCGGTAACTGGGGCACCCTGGCCAACGGCTCTCCAGTGGTGTTCGATCCGGCCGTTTATTTTGGTGACCGCGAAGCCGATCTGGCGATGACTGAGCTTTTTGGGGGGTTTGGGCCAACCTTCTATAGCGCCTATAGTGATACTTGGCCACTCGATGCCGGCTATGGCACGCGCCGCAACCTTTACAATCTGTATCACGTACTCAACCACTTTAACCTGTTTGGCGCCAGTTACTTGCCCCAATCCGAGCAACTGATCCTCCGCCTGCTGGCCGAGGTGCGCTAAGCAAGACGCTAGTCAGGGCGGCGCCGAGTGAGTAACTCACCAAAACTCATGTATTCACTTCCTCCCAGCCGGCCAATCGGGTCGATTTTGTCAGCAAGAAATTTGACTCGACCCTTGGCGTCTTTGCCAATGACTGAATCATCAACGAAAACACCGTGAACTTCGCCCAATATCAGCGATTGGGGGTCGGGGCCAATGTATTGAATATCGTAAAGGCTGCAGGCGAATGCGACCCGTGCGCTGGCGAGGCGGGGCAACCGAGACCCCTCTAACTCCGTCGTCTCAAGGCCAAGCTTTACCACTTCGGACTCACCCGGGGGCAAGTTGGCTGACGAAGCATTCATGGCATCCAACTGATCCAGACTAACGATGTGGATCACAAAGTCGTGCCGATCACGGATATTGTCCCGTGTGTCCTTGGCGCTACCCTCAGGTTTGATGCCGGCTGAAATCATCATCAGCGGGGGGTTACTTGAGATCGCGTTGAAATAGGAAAAAGGCGCCAGGTTGAAACTGGCATTGGCATTTTCCGACAGCACCCAGGCAATGGGACGTGGAATGACTGTCTGGGTCAACGTAAAATAAATCTGTTGGGGTGTCATATTCCCAAAATCGATAAACATCTTCTTACTCCCGGTTGTTGCCTGAGATCCCTACTTGAGACATTCCCCAGATCAGATAATCTTGCGCAGTTCGTACTCGAGAATCCAGTCCAGTCCTGTCAGGCCCAGATCCAGGGTGCCCTTGGCCACGTAGGTCGCCATCTCCTGTGATCGCGCCAGCATGTACGATATCGCTGGGTCATCGATGCTGGAAAAATAGTTGCGGGACCCCGACTAGATATTCCAACCGGCCTGCTTAAACAGCAAGATGGTGGCTTGCTCAAGGCTCCCTTTGGGTACACCCAGTTTCAACTGATTCATGGAAAGATCCTGATATCCGAGAAAAAGGGCGGCGAATTATCGCATACGCGATTATTTATCACTGCGAAAAGGGTCAGCCGCGCAATTCGCTGATCAACGGCACGATAACTTCCTGTAACACTTTGCGGTCAAGCGGGCCAATATGCTTGTAGCGGATCACCCCCTCGGAGTCTATAACGAAGGTCTCGGGCACCCCATAAACCCCCCAGTCGATTCCCACCTCACCTTGCCCATCGACCGCAATCATGTGGTAAGGATTGCCCAACTGGCGAAGCCAGGCTCGGGCATCCGCTGGGGTATCCTTGTAGTTCAGGCCAACCAGGGTAACCAGGTCCTGCGCCGCGAGCTCATTGAGCAAAGGATGCTCAGAGCGACAAGCCACGCACCAGGATGCCCATACATTCAGCAGCCAGACCTCACTGCGCAGATCTGCGCTGCCCACCGAATCATCCATGGCCAGCAAACGTGGCAACTCGAAGGCCGGTGCCGGTTTACCAATCAACGGCGAGGGCACCTCACGGGGATCGAGCGTCAGGCCTACTGCCAGAAACGCACTGATCACGAGGAAAACCGCAAGCGGTACAAGATAACGAAGTGATTTCATATCAGCACAAAAACCGCTAACCGTCCGGTACAGCGTACGCCCCCGGGCAAGTAAAACCGCCGGCCCACGGTAATGATCAGCGCGCTCTCAGCCACCCTGCTCGGTCGTGGAATGCTCGGCTATCAGAGCCCTGATCGCGCGAAATACTTCGGGGGCGTCAAAATTCCTGGCGCCGGTTGCGATATAGCGTACTCGACCAGAGCGATCGACAATATAACTGGTCGGCAAAGCTCGGACTTTCCATTGCTTGGTCACGACCATGTTCTCATCCAGCAGTACCGGGAAATCGAGCGGAGGATCAAAACGCTGGAGAAAAGCCGCGACCTGTCCCACGCCCTCGCCCACGTTGACCGCGATGAGCTCAAAAGGCTCTGCCGCCAGGCGGTTACGGACCACCTGCATCGACGGCAATTCCTTCACACATGGGGCGCACCAGGACGCCCAGAAGTTCACTACCACAACACTCCCCAAAAAATCGGACAGCGCACGCGGGTGGCCATCAAGATCCTCAAGGCGTAATTCGGGCGGCGATGCATGCTGGCTTGGCACGGGCGTAAACAGATCGCCCAGCGTCGTGGTTGACGCCACCACACTAGCGGCAGTACCGGCAATAAGTCCCGCGACTATGAACGCGGCTACAGTCAGTCGCCCAGCCACTGTACCAGATCAGTTGATAGCGGCAGCCGCGGCGTTCGCCAGTCCGATTAACTCATCAGCAGGAACATATCCGGGAATAGTTTTACCATTTTGCAGCACGATCGTCGGTGTTCCGCGCACCCCGACCAGTCCAGCCACTTCCATATGCCGAGCGATGTCCGTGTCGCAGATGCGCGGCTCAATCGCTCGTCCTGACTTCGCATCAGTCATAGCCTGCTGGGGATTATCCGCACACCATACCGATACCAAAGTATCGAAAGATGATGACTTCGTGCCGGCGCGGGGATACCCCAGATAACGCACCTTAACGCCCCCGGCGAGCAACTGATCGACTTCCTTATGCAGACGAACACAGTAACCGCACTCAGTATCGGTAAATACGGTGATCGTGCTCTTTGGCTCCGCCGGGGAAAAAACCACCATCCCCGCCTCGTCCAGATCTTCAATTGCGCTACGACGCCCGGTTTGTCTAACCTCTTCAGTCAGGTTGGCGGTTGTATCCAAATCAATCAGATCACCGTGCAACAGATAACGGCCATCTGCAAAAAGGTACACCACCTGTGGGCCGAATGTAACCTGGTACAGACCTGGCAGAGGCGTAGCCTTGATTTCATCCGGGGGGGTACCTGGTATCAGGGTTGCAGCGGTTTCCAGTACCTCTTGGGGTAATTCCTGCGCAGCAGAAATGCTAAGCCCAAGCAGTCCTAGGGCAATCAAAATAGAGCGGGAAAACATGATAATCCTGTCCATGGAAGTGGTAGTAAACCTCAAAGAGATCCTATTTTACTCCAGAGTCTACTGAGACCCTGGAACGCAACTCAAGCCTATTGGGCCCTGTAAGACTCTGATTTTATGATAACTAACCCGGGCCGATAATGAAACAGGTTGATGTACGTGGGGCTTTCGGTTAACAAAGTATAAAGAAAAGTGCCGACACAGGTGGCGCCAATTGCCAACGGCAAGATTTCGATTACAGCTTCCTCATTTCATGTTGCTGTTATCGAAAATCCAGTCTGCCTAAGCTCATGTGACTAAGTTGCGCGGCAATGGAGATTACGATTTGAACACTCAAAGTAGCTTGAAAGATGTCTGATAAATGTAGCGTTTTATAGCAACCTCCTAGGCGGCTGCGGACTCCTGATACACCACGATCACACCGTTTCAAGCCCGTCGGCGTAACAACGCCTCCATGAAAACAAGCCCGAATCCGCAACAACCACTCTGAACCAAAAACAAGTTCAAAGATATGCTGTGCTTGAGTTGATCGCGGGCTGACTCTAAATTCACATTCAACCGAGATTTGTTAATCCCATTTCTGTGGGGTTAAGCGCAGGCTGTCCTCAGCATAACCCAGCGCAACGATATGGTCTACAAGGGCCCTATACTCGGCTTGAGGTAACACTGGGTCGCGCGCCATAAGCCATACCAGGTCGCGCTTCTCGCGCGCGATAATCACACGGGTATAGTCTTTATCTAGGTAGACAATTTGGTAATCTGCTTTTATCGGCCAGATGAACTGCATCCCCCACACGGCGTTTGAACCATCTGGTCTTACAAACCCCCGGGGTCGATAGATGCGTTCCGGGCCATCAAACCCCCCTTTCTGGAAAGTAAAAGTGGTGCTAATGGTGCCATCGGGCTCTAGTGAGTAACTCTCTATTGCGTTGAAACTATCCCGGTCTATGAAAGTCGGTGTAGACACAATTACATACCACGAACCCATAAACCGTTCTAGATCCACCCGATCTACCGGTCTGAGTGGATCTAATGCCATAGCAGAACTGACCAAGTACGCCGTACAGAACACACCAAGACACAACTGCTGAACACGGATAAGTCTTCTTCCCCAATTCCAAGAAAACAAGATTCAGCGCCGATCAAAAAGATAGTGACACACTAGCCATTCGCGCCCACCATGCAGGCCAAAAAGTTCCGCACAGGCCATGAAAAACACACGCCATCGATTAAGCCAGAGGTCAGCTTGATGCACACCATATACATCAGCAAACAAAGACTTGATCGCATCGCGTTCCTTATCTAGCTTCATCAACCAGGCCTCGGCAGTTTTCTGGTAGTGAATACCGCTCCAGTTCCAACATTGTGCGATCTCCAGAGATTTCTGAAAACGCAACGGTAAATCAATACTTGGCATCATCCCACCAGTAAAGAAATGACGACTCATCCAATCGCTATCATCGTGTTCTTCGAAGGTATAAGGCGTCGTGCGATGACAGAAAATATGCATAAAGAATCGACCTTCAGGTACAAGCCACTCAGAGAGTCGGTCGAAAATAGAACCATAGTTACGCAGATGTTCAAACATCTCCACTGAAACCAAACGATCAAAGCGTTGGTCTATGGAAAAATGATTCATGTCGGCAGTGATAATCTGCACATTCGTTAAGCCTTCACGACATGCTTGGGCTTCGATAAATGCCTTTTGCGAACTTGAATTGGACACTGCAGTTATGCGGCTGTTGGGATAATGACGAGCCATCCATAAAGTCAATGACCCCCAGCCACAACCAAGCTCTAGAACATGCTGTCCATCATGTAAGTCGGCGTGCTGGCAGGTGGATGCAAGTGCGTGAGCTTCCGCATCATCCAGTGAGGCCCCGTCATCCCAATAAGCACAACTGTACTTAAGATGTGAACCGAGAACTTTCTCAAAGAAGGCAGCTGGTACTTCGTAGTGCTGTTCGTTTGCTTTATACGATAGCGGTGCGACCGGTGCGGTGCTCATTTGTCTGGCAAAGTCATCCACCCGGGCACTCAACTGTCCATCAGGAGTGGCAATTTCTTTCAGGCGTTGCTGACATAAAGAGCGAATACCACGACGTACCAGTGTATCCGGTACCCAACCGCGCTCCACAGCAGCAAAAACCGGGCGAGCTAGAGCCTTCATAGTGAATCTCCGGAAGAATAGAGCTCGGAGGTCTTGGGTTTTTCTGGCACAATCGAGACGGGCGGGCGTGTATGCTGCTCGAGCCAGATTAGTCCCGGCATGGCCATTGCCCACACACATGCCACCGTAACAGGCAAGTGCACATCAAGTGCCATCAGGGCCTGGCCCGCGAGATAGACAGCCGGGCCACCCAGTGCTCCACATGCCAGGCCTAGGACATAACGATTCCGTAACCAGCCCATACTGTGGCGAAGGCAGGCGCCCAGGTTGATCCATAATGCCACCATCCAGAGTGTTGTGGGGTAACCCGAGCCAGTTGTTGCGGGAAAACTTATCGAACCACTGATTGTTAGCAGTGAATCAGCTACCACACCAACTCCAGCGGTCCAGAGCAAAAGCATCCAGTCGGATCTGGCCTGAGGTTGCCAGTACCAATAGACCGAAACCCACAAAGCAACGACAACCACGCCCAGCAGGGTATAACCTTGAGCTGCACCTATTACAGTGACGAACCACGCTACCTGAAAAGCCACAAAATTCGCGATGATCGTCAAGCTCATGATTTTAGTATTGGCAAGGCGTCACAGCCCACAGTTCCACGCCAGTCTGGCCTCGCCATCACGATCTGCAGGTCGGACAAGTAACGCTCGGAAAATCCTGCTTCGCAATAGCAGAAATAATATTGCCAAAGTCGAATAAATCGTTCTGAATATCCTAGAGCAACTATATCGGTGCGGCGCACATTGAAAGCATCGCGCCACGTTCGTAACGTTCGAGCGTAGTGGGGGCCAATGTCTTCGAGATGTACTAACTTTAAATCGGTTTGATTTCGCATGGCGTCAATCATGGCGCTTAGTGATGGAATACAACTGCCTGGGAAAATATATCGTTGAATGAAGTCGCAATTCTTCAGATAGTCGGCATAACGTTGGTCAGGCATTGCAATAGCTTGCAACAGAAGTAAGCCATCGTCCCGGGTCAATTTACTCGCATGCTCAAAAAAAGTACCCAGGAACTCGTGGCCAACCGCTTCGATCATCTCGATTGATACCACTCGATCATAAGTGCCTCGATGGTCACGATAGTCACAGAGCAGAACCTCAACCTGATCTTCTAACCCTTCATGTACGATGCGCGCTTGAGTATATTCATATTGCTTTTGAGAAATGGTAATCCCAGTCACTCGACAACCATGCTCACGTGCGGCATGCACGATGAAACCGCCCCAACCACAACCGATCTCCAGAATATGCATTCCAGGCCTGAGGGCCAACTTGGTACAGACTCTTTCAAGCTTGTTTCGTGCAGCCTGTTCCAGCGAGTCGTCACACGAATTGAAAACTGCACTGGAATAGTTCAATCCGGAGTCGAGAAAAAGAGAAAAAAGTTCATTACCCAGATCATAGTGGTCGGCAATGTTGCGTTGACTGCCTAAGCGCGAATTCAACCGACGTGAATGGAGGATTCTTGCAATCCAAGAACTCAGACGTGCCCAACCGTTGTCAAAATCATCGGTGAGTTGAGGATTACGAGCAAAGAGAGTGAACACAGTGGTGAGATCAGGACTGTCCCACGCTTCTTCCATCCAACTGGTCGCGGCACCCAGGCTACCACGTAATACCAGATCAGAATAAAAAGACATATGGTGAACAACGATATGTGCTGTTATACCACTCTGGCTACCTAGAATCTTAGAGCCACAAGTATCTTCTATCCGTATAGCACCACGTAATCCTTTCAGGCGTTTCAGCACCAGTCGGCGACACGTTCTATCCATCCAGGATCCTCGAGCGTCACTGGCAAAAGCAACCGATAGTGGCAAATGGCTACTCAAGAATTTTCACCAGAGGTATTTGTTGAACTCGGATGAGATATAAAACGTACTCCCTTCAACCATAGACATGCTGCTTGCCAATAAATCGCGGTGACCACACGAATCGTCATGAATGGGAAATGCAACAGACAGTACCTTAGGTTAGTGCTATTGAGTGCTCGAGCATGTAAATTCAGCGAAGCCGAAAACACACGCTCTCCATCTTCAAGGCTTTCCATCATGACCTGAAGGACGTCACCCGAGTGTGAAAACCGCCAACGGTATCTCTGATTCATGCGCATAAAAGGCGACACATGAAAGGCTTTATCGAATTCGAAGACCTGTCGATCAGGATCGCATCCATCAGCATAAGTCATGACGTAGCAATGTTGCTCACCCCAGGGGGTATTGTTGACCTCGGCCACAACGTGGCTTAAGCGCGTATTATTCGCGTCCCAACAGAAATAGAAACTCACTGGATTCATACAGTAGCCAAAGTAACGCAGATGAGTTAACAGCATAATGCGACCCATCGGACGCGTTCCCGTACGATCTTCGACTACCGCCCGCACACAATCGTCGAGCGACTGCTTCGGATCACCTAAGTGATCAGCACGGCGAAACCAGGCTGGAGCTGGCCAGGATGCAGACCAGAGCCAGTAGGGCTGAAAAATGCTGGGAAGTTCTGCCAGATCGATACAGACCATGAACAAACGGTAGCGAAATCTATGCAGCCTTGGCCTGCGACGGTGGTGGGAAACGACACCAGTGTAAAGACAGCTTTTCAAAACGTTCGCGCTACACCAAAGGCATCACAAACTGCTACAGCGCTGCGTACCCCATCCTCATGGAAACCAAAGCCCCAATAAGCACCGCAGTAACTGATGCCACGGCGACGAATCAGATTTAAATGGCTCGCCTGTGCCACGTCTCGACCAAGAGTGAACATGGGATGACGGACAGTCTCCTTTCGCAGTACCCGTCGCGGGTCCAACCGATCGGATTGGTTTAACGATACACAATAGGTCTGGTCTGTCTCCAGCGCCTGCAACTTGTTCATGTTATAGGTAACACAGTTTTGCGCGTGACCACTCTTTGGGAGTCGGTAATTCCAGCTTGCCCAGGCTCGGGTGGATTGTGGTAATACCGAAATATCAGTATGAAGACACACCGAATTATCTTGGTAAGGAAATGCAGACAACACCTCACACTCCTCAGCTTCAGGACGTTCCAGTAGTGCTAGGCTGGTATCCGCATGGCTTGCCAGAACGATTTCGTCATAAGACTCGGCCTGGCCATTCGCCAAATGGATTTCGATACCTCTGTTGACCCGAGCTACCCGCGCTACTGGATGATCCAATCGAACTCGTTCGCCCAGTTGAGCGACGATACGTCTAACATACTCCTGGGCGCCTCCACTAACAGTACGCCACACCGGTCGGTTACCAATCTGTAGCATCGCGTGGTTCCTCAGAAATTCTAATACAAAGCGCACCGGAAAATCACGGAAGGTGTCGACCCCACAGGACCAAAGCGCTCCTCCCAGTGGCAACAGATAATGGTCAATAAATGATGCACTGTAGCCAAACCGTTCTGCAAATGCCCCTACTGTGACACGGTCTTCAATCCCATCGTCAAGACTTGCCTTCGCATCCCGATTAAACCGTAGGATGTCACTAAGCAATTGCCATGATTCCAATCGAAGTAAATTCCTGCGCTGTGCAAAAAAAGTACTCAGATTAGAACCACTGTATTCGAACCCACTTTCATCACAACAGACACTAAAACTCATCTCCGAAGCCTGCGACTTGACCCCGAGCTGATCAAACAGGGCACTCAGAAGCGGGTAGTGCTCGTAGTTAAAAACGATAAACCCCGTATCAATCGCAAGCAGATTTTTATCATCGGTTACTGTGATCGTATGAGCATGGCCACCCGCCCGGTTAGCTGATTCATACACGACCACCTCGTGATCACGGCTGAGCTCCAGCGCACACACTAGGCCTGATATTCCAGCGCCTACGACGGCGATCTTCAACGTTTACTCCGACCCGCTTCAAGAATCTTCGATGGAACCGGTCGCAGGTTCCAGACCAGTCCAAACAGACACAAGATTTTGATTCCCACATAGGATATATCGATCTCCCACCAGTAAAATCCCTGTCGAACTGCTCCGGGATATCGGTGATGATTGTTATGCCAACCCTCCCCTAACGTCAAAATCGCTAGAAACACATTGTTCCGACTGTGATCAGGGGTATCGAAACGTCTTTTCCCATAACGATGTGCCAACGAGTTAATGGTGTAGGTTGCATGGTAAAGCGCAGTGGTTGAGATAAAGAATCCCCACACCAGGCTTTGCCAGCCGCTGGTCTGCCAGTGCGGATAATTGGCCTGCGCCCACTCTCCGAGAAAAAAACAGCCGGCTGCTAACGCCAGTAAAGGAAGCCAATCAAAGCGTTCCAGCCATATCAACTCACGATACTTTTGAAGATCTTTGATGTGCCGCCATCGAACCGGGAAGGCATCTCGGGTCATAAACCACAATGTGTGGCTGAAAAAAAGACTATCTATTTGTGGGGAGTGTGGATCTGATTCAGTATCTGAATAAACATGGTGTTGGCGATGATGGCTGGCCCACCACAGAGGCCCACGTTGACCTGCCGTACAACCCAGAATGGCCACGATGAATCTAAAAATCCGACTGCTGTCGAAAGCGCGATGGGAAAAAAACCGATGATAAAAAGCAGTGATCACAAACATGCGGGCCAAGTACATCAGCAGTGCGAGGCTAAGAGCGAAAACACTTATTCCAGTCCAGAATGCCGCTAGACAACCCAGGTGAAGGCCAACGAATGGGATCAATCGCCATGGATCAATTGCGCGAGGTGAGCGCTCGGAGCCATGATCCAGGTACCGTTCATCATTAGTAGTCCAATAAACGAAAGTTTGCCAGCGTGATGGCTTGCTAGCATTCACCTCTGGCAACTCGCTCATGTCTAAATTATACGATCTGGCGAGATGTAACCAGCATCGCAGAAATCAACTACAGCGGTGGTCCCCTGACCCGGGGAACTCTTAAGACTTACAGACCATGAAAACCGTTCCGCAAGTTTTCTGACTATGTTTAGACCAACGCCATAACCCCCCGGTCGAGCCTGACTTCCACGACTGAACACATGAAAAGCCCCGTCCTGATCCTGCTCGGACATACCCACTCCGGTATCAATGATCGTGACCCTCTGATCTTCAATATTGACAGTGACCGAGCCTTGGTCGGTATAAGTGCAAGCGTTGCGTAATAGATTACCCAGTAATACTGAAACCACGCGCTCGGGGGCAGTCACGATGAGAGTGCTGGCAAAGTTCATCAGCAGTTCTACCGGGCGTCCTTCCAGCGATAATCTGGCTCGGTCGATTTCCTCGTGAAGAAGATCATTGACACAAACCATACTCGTCTCGATGTCACGATCAGACTCACGGGCCATCAACAAAAAGGCCTCAACAAGATTGGTCATTTGCACCGAAGCACGGCGGATTTTCCCGATGGATTTACGAGGCTTAGTGTCGAGTGAAGCCTCTTTGAGTAGCAGGTCGCAAGCTACTCGGATAACAGTTAACGGGCTTCGCAACTCATGACTAACATCTCGGGTAAACGCGCGTTCACGGGCAACGAAACTATTTACGCGCTGCAACAGATGGTTCAGCGCCTCCCCTAAGATCATAATTTCCCGATCTCCGACCTGTGGCAGATTGCGTACGTCGAATTCAGAGGAATAGGCTGATTCAAGTTTTAGGTTCTCTACCTCTCGCGCTAGTTTAATAACCGGAGAGACCGAACCTCGATAAAAACGATAGCCCAGATAAAGTGAGAGATAAACAATGACGAGAACCAACGCCAGTGGCACCAGCCCAAACCACAAGGCCAATTCGCGCACCTGCTCTCCCTCAAACACCAGCACCAAACGCTGACCATCATGTTCCGAGACATGAACGATAGAAAAATTGGTGGCCGCTTTTAGCTCGTGAAATCCTGGCGCCAAATCTGAAAAATCTTCTGGCATGTTGGGTAAGTCAGAAGAAAAGCCCGTAAGGTTGTGGGTATCCGGGAGCGCGAAGCTATTGTCCTTTAGTTTTTGCTTCCAGTAATAGTCGGCTTCGGTAGTCAGCGCTTGGCGGACCAGCATTTCCTTCATAATCCAGCCCGCGCCCCAGGTGCCTAGGGCAGCAGCCAAGGCCACCAGTGACAACTGTAAGGCGATCGCCTTACTAAAGTGGCCAGCAATGCCCGTCCTAATTAGTGGCATCTAGATCGCAGAGTTGATAACCGATACCTGGCAACGTTTGCAGATATGATTTCTCGAAAGGCTTGTCGATGACCTTACGCAGATTGTACATATGACTACGCAAGGTATCACTATCCGGCAACATGTCCCCCCATATCTCTTTTTCAATATCGCGACGTGAGATAACGCCGGGAGAGCGTTCCATTAGTATCTTTAACAACTTATATCCTATAGGCGGCAACACCAACGATTGGCCATCACGTTTTACTGCCAACGATTTCTGCTCAAACTCGAGAGTTCCTACCCTCAAGATTTTGGCTGGGACGGACACTTGACCACGGCGGATAAGAGCGCGTACCCGGGCTTCCAGTTCTTCAATTTGGAAAGGCTTTACAAGGTAATCATCAGCGCCCATATCAAAGCCCTTCAACTTGTCCTCAAGCGTATCCCTGGCAGTCAGCATGAGTACTGGCGTTGATTTACTGAGGCGCTGACGCAGGTCGTGACAAACCATCAAGCCATCACGGCGCGGTAACATCAGATCAAGAATAATGACGTCATAGTCGTTTTGAGAAATGAGATTGATACCCACTTCTCCGTCCGGAGCATAGTCCAACTCGTATCCACAGCCTTCCATGTATTCGTAGACCAATTCGGCGATATCCTGGTGATCCTCGACCAGTAATATGCTACCCTTACTTTCTGAATCCAGCATAATTGACAGATACTCGAAAAATTTCCCTATTGTCGATCTCTACCGTGATCGCGATGTGAACTTCGACACTTTTCGATTCGACGTGGCGGCCAAGGCACAAGCGGACTCGTCGCTTGCACATAACTAGCATAACAAGGGCGACGACTCAAAATCCCTTTTTCCATTCGGGAAATTCCGGTAAATCGTAATATCGACCAGGTGAGCAACAACGGCGCAAATACTGTCCAGGCACCTCCACCTGATACTGCGAATGCAAAGAGCCCCCACCCCATACAAAGTTCTCCGAAATAATTAGGGTGGCGGCTATATCGCCAAATGCCAGTTTGTAGAACACCCGACCCGATGTCATTTGCAGCGAACTTCGTCAACTGTTGGTCAGCAATTACTTGGATACTGAAACCTCCTAGCCAAACAAGCAGCGCAACGATATCAAGCATAGTCCAGGAATTGGACCGTGTCATGACCACACTTAGCGGAATCGCTAGTAGGAAACCCATGGTCGCCTGCAAAAGGAATATTCCAGGTAAGCTCTTCAAGGCAAATCCCACTCTCCACCTTTGGCGAATTTCGGCATAGCGCCGATCCTCACCTTGACGCTTTAATCGCATGGCCACAAAAAACGCCAGTCGTACAGCACCCACCACAACTATACCA
>CAUZJT010000024.1:0-23573 GCA_963580215.1 Gammaproteobacteria bacterium | reverse complement strand
CCTCCCGGATCAGAGCCATGGTCAGGCTCTGTTAGCCCAAAGCAGCCCACCCATTCCCCTGAGGCCAGTTTTGGCAGGTATTTTTCACGCTGCGCCTGTGAACCGTAGGCATAGATTGGATGCATGACCAGGCTGGATTGCACACTCATCATGGAGCGGTATCCAGAATCAACGCGCTCAACTTCACGGGCGGCTAGCCCATAGCAAACGTAACTCAGCCCAGCGCAGCCGTAACCGTCGATGGTTGATCCCAAAAGACCCAATTCACCCATACGCGGAAAAATAGCTCGATCAACCCGCTCCTCACGATGCGCCAGGAGAACCCGGGGTTGCAGTTCGTCCTGGCAGAACCGTCGAATGGAATCTTGCACCAGACGTTCTTCGTCGCTAAGCGCGTCTTCAAGGGCTAACGGATCAGTCCAGTCGAAATTTGCAGTCTGAGATTCTTTCATTGTTACTTTGTTATTTCCTTTTTCTGATCGTTAATCCATGTCAGCCAGCCCATAGGTCATTCTCTAACTACCCGGACAAACGTATAATAGCTCTATCCCATCCCAGCGCATAAACAGATGCGCTTTTTTTAACCAACACCATTTAGATCGTATGACAGTAGAGCAGTTGTGGCCATTGTTACAGGTTATCCTGGTTGACTTAGTCCTAGCCGGCGACAATGCAATTGTCATCGGCTTGGTCGCTGCCAGCGTTCCAGCGCCACTGCGGTCTCGGGTAATCCTGATCGGTATCGCAGCGGCAGCCATCTTCAGAATTGGCTTCGCTCTGGTTACCGTACAACTGTTGCAAATTACTGGTTTGGTGCTGGCAGGTGGTCTGTTACTGCTGTGGGTTTGCTGGAAACTGTGGCAAGAACTCCAGATCGTTCAACAATCTGAATCCGACACGGAGTCAGCCGCCAGGCGGGCTCCGAGATCAATGAAACATGCGGTTTTCCAGATCATCTTGGCAGATGTCTCCATGTCTTTGGACAACGTCCTGGCAGTCGCCGGGGTCGCTCGCGATCATACGTTGATATTAGTCATTGGCCTTAGTCTGTCGGTTGGACTAATGGCTTTTGCTGCAACTCTGGTGGCTCGCCTACTTGAGCGCCACCGCTGGATTGCGTACATTGGTCTTGTGGTCATACTCTATGTGGCCGTCACTATGATCTGGCATGGGTCATACGAGATCATTCAAGTTACGCAGGTATAAGATATTGAAAGCAACTACAGAAAAATGAATTCTTCCCGGTACATTAGATTAATCGCCTTTTTGGCCCTGCTGCTCGCAGTCAGCGGGATTGTGCAGGCTCAAAATGAAGACCTGGGACGGGCGGTGGCCGCATACAACTTAGGTGACTATACCAAGGCAGTATCGTTGTGGGAGCCACACGCTCGACAAGGCAACCGGGAAGCCCAATACGCCATGGGCGTTGTTTTCTATGAAGGTAAAGGCGCCAGCCGGAATCTGGGCCAGGCGATCGACTGGTTTCGCAAAGCAGCAGAGTCCGGGCATCCAACAGCGATGTTTAATCTTGGGGTCGCCTACTGGGAAGGTCGAGGGGTTAAACAGAATTTCTCTCGGGCAGTCGACTGGTGGGAACGTGCAGCTGAGCTTGGGGATAGCACCTCGCAGTACAACCTCGGGTTGGCGTACTACCTCGGCAAAGGCGCTGAGAGCGATATCAGCAAAGCGCGTGACTGGTTGAGCCGATCTGCTGAACAGCAGCACGCCGACGCCAAGCGCGTACTGGGCATTATCGACAAGAACAACCTGGTCGTGAAAAATGATCAACCTGTCGCCCCGGCAAAACCAAAAGCTTCTGCCGACGCTTTGTCCGAAACTGCGCAACCCGAGTCTTCGTCCTCTAAGGAAACAACAGTGCCCACCGCTTCTGGGAAAACCGTCAATACCAGCTTCACAGCAGCACATGTTCAAAGTGGCCATCTGACCGTCCGTGCCCAGCCAAATCTGTCAGCCCCTGCTACCCGCAAACTAAAACAAGGAAGCCCGGTCAAGATCATCCAATACAACAATTCTTGGGTCCGATTGGAACTGCCCCTGCCAACCAGGGTCTGGGTTTTTGGAAAATATGTCGTGGGTGCGCCCAATGGGCGCATTACTGCAGGCCGTGTGCGGGTACGCACGCATCCCACAACCGGCGCCGACTCATCAGTCGTTCTGCATTTCGAAAAAGGTGTGGCGGTTACGGTGCATGCCCAATCTGGCGATTGGAAACAAATTAGCGCGGGGCGTTTGCTACCGAACTGGGCACAGCAATCCGGCCTTGCGGTCCAAAAACCGGTTACCCAAGACTGGCTGGATACCTTTGATGCCTTAGCAAATCCAGGACAGACTAGCCGGCCTACTCCTGTGTCAACACCTACTGAAGTCGTGGTTGCACCATTCAAAACTGCCTGGGTCACTACTGGCAATGCCCCGGTTGTTGGGCGACCAGATGCAGGCGCTCCCGTAGTCAGTCTTTTGGACAAGGGTATAACAGTCAAAGTGATAGGCAGCAAGAACGGCTGGATAATGATAAAGAGCCCTATGGGGTTGGACGTGTGGGTCTATGGCAAATTCATCAACGAAAGCGGCGGCCGGGCTCATATTAATGACGATCGAGTTCGAATTCGCTCTTTGCCATCAACCGGACCGGACTCAGACGTGCTCGGACTGCTCGACAAGGGGACTGAAGTCGAGGTTATCAGTCGCAAGGGCGACTGGAGCCGCCTACGGGTACTGAACTCCGTTGCGGGGTGGATCAGACAAGATCAATTGACGACTCCGGGAGGTATCACTCCCGACTGGCAAAAACGCTGGGATGCGATTCGTTCTGAAGCGACCCGCTAAAACGCGAACACCAGGTTCTGCGAAGAATCGTTGGCAACAACCGGGACACCGTCTTCTCGCACTGCTCGCCATCAGCGCTGGCATGATGCTGAGCTCAGCAATACCCGCTTCGGAACTTCAACAAATACAAGTCCTGCTTGAGTCACAGCGCTACAACGAAGCGTTGATTTTGATCGAAACCACTATTGGCAAAGGAGCCAGTGAATCAACCGAGTTACTGTTTGCACGAGCTGATGTGTTCGCCTCTAGCGGACGACACGATGAGGCTGAACAGGCTTACCGCGAGCTGATCACCCGTTATCCAGGGCGCCCGGAACCCTACAATAATCTTGCAAGACTTTATAGTCTTCAGGGCAGGTTAGAGCAGGCCGCAACGTTGTTACGTGCTGGCCTGTATACCGACCCATCTTACCGTATTTTGTTTGATAATCTTTCTCAGGTTTACGCTGAACAGGCAGCCCGCGCCTATCGTCATGCGATGAATCCAGAAGGCTCGCAAGCGAACAAGAACGAGCCCTTGACTACACTGGGTGAGCTTTCCAGCGCCCGATTACCGCTCGTAACCCCTTAGTTAATAGAGGAACTGGCCTCAGTTTGGAAAGCCGGGAACCAATGGGTACACTTGCGCCCTGCCGGAATCCAAAAAACCCGACGCGAAGGACACTTATGAAGCGCTTTTCCCGTCGCCTGCTGCTTGCGCTTGTTATCACGATACCACCTGCCATGGCACTGGCCGGGGCTGCCTCGGATGAATATGAATCCCGTCTGCTTCGCGCCACTGCGAATATTGTCGACGGACAATGGTCTGTCGGACTTAAGGCATTAAACGCTCTGACTCAGGATTACCCCGATAGTCGCGTTGGACATCTGTTGCGTTCTGACCTGCTGCTTGCCCTTGCCGGGCGAATAGGCTCACTGCCTCAACTGAGTGATCATTCATCAAAGACTCGCGCTCTTAAGCTGCGCGAGCAACTACGTCTCCGATGGCAGCATGCCATTGGGAGTCGTGAGGTCGAGACCAACCGGGTGCCAGCGAAACTAGTCAAAGTCTCTTTAGAAAACACGGCAGTGCTTTATGTCGATCTTCCCGCAGCACGGCTCCATGTTTTTCAACAAATTCATGGTGAGCTACAACGACTGGCTGATTTTTACGTCACAGTTGGTCGGCAAGGTTACGGCAAAGAACGCGAGGGAGACCTAAAGACGCCCGTCGGCGTCTACCGGATCAATGGCTATATTCCCGGAAGTCAACTCGATGCCCGTTACGGATCTGGCGCTCTAACCACCAATTATCCTAACCCACTCGATCAACAACTGCGCAGAACCGGTTACGGGATCTGGCTTCACGGGACTGAGCCTGGCTGGATTAACCGCGCGCCCCGTGCAAGCGAAGGATGCATTACATTAAGTAATGCTGATTTTGGGAATCTTTATCGCCTACTTGGAACCACCGACGAGTTGCCGATTATCATCGACGATACCCCGAACTGGATTTCCCCGACACAGATGCAACGCCTCCGGGCAAACCTCCTCGCCATCGTTCACGATGGTCCTCAATTAGCTTCGCAACAGCAGGTTGAATCTTCCTCTGCAGCTGTTACTGTGGGTCTTGCCAAAACCTCTCGGCACGATCTGCCAGAGGCGCGCCCCAAGCCTGGTGACTATGAGTTCACCGAAATCTTTGTCTACCCCGGACCCAAGACACAACTGGTCACCCGGGCAACAAAACTCAAGGAGTCAGGAAAAACAGATATCGTGGAGCAGTACTGGGTCAAGGAAGATAACGGACAATGGCGAATCGTCCTGCAACAGAAAATCCCCATCATAATCCAACGAAAAATCGCCTCAGAACCTGAGCCAACATCGGCTAAACAGGAATCAGGTGCCTGACTTCGGCTTATCGACAACTATTTCAACAGTCTGTTATCACTCTCATCTTTTGCGCCCAGGCCAGAACGTACTCGCAGTGGTTGCCTGAATAGTCTTTAATATCCTGATCCTCTTTCGACAAGATTAGGCCAGATCCCTCCCGTGCGGTAAGCCAGGAGCGCATCAGCGATATAGCGACAAGCTGTTGGTGGATAAGTGATACTGGCGATATGTGGGGTTAAAAAAATTCCCGAATGTGTCCAGAAGGGATGGTCGACTGGCAGCGGCTCTTGGCTAAACACATCCAGCGCCACGGCCTGCAGTTGACCGCTGTCCAGTGCCGAAAGAAGGTCCTGCTCGTTGATTGATTCGCCGCGGCCAGCGTTAATCAGACACGCCTTGTGCGGCAACATTGCAAGCGTCTCCCGGTTAATAATATGCCGGGTCTGCTCAGTCGCTGGAAGCAACATCACCAGTATCATTGCTTGTCGCAGAAATGCCTCTACCTGCGCCTCACCATAAAACATCTCTATCGCGTCGTTAGGTTTTGATTGCCGACGATAACCAATCACATTGTAGTTAAGCGATTGAAGCTGTTTCGCTAAAGCAAGGCCAAGCACTCCCATTCCCATCACCCCGACCGTTGTATCTCGCGCCGGTAACTGAGGCAACCCTTTCCAGACGTATTGAGCCTTCTGGCGCTCATAACAATGCATCAGGCGGTGAAACCTTAAAACCTGAAATAGACAGAACTCCACCATGCCTGCTGTGAGTTCTGGCTCCACCATGCGCACAATCGGCACCTTGGCCGGCAATGCGGAACTGGCCAACAGTGAATCGACTCCTGCTCCGACCGAGAAAATCACCTCGAGGTTCTCCAGGCCGTTAAAAAGTTCTGCCGGTGGATTCCAAAGTAAAGCGCAGTTGATTTCCTTAAGATTTCCCACCTGCGGCCACACACGCACCTCAAGCTCTGGCATCGCACCAGTTAAAGCGCTGATCCACTCCTGATCACGCGCATCAGTTTTTAACAACATCACCGGGTTGTCTTGTGTCAACATGATCTTCGCCGACCCCATATCCTAGTGATCAAGTTGTCGCACCAATCTAGCTTGGTAATCCGTCTTTTGGTAGCTGCGCGAAAACTGGACGGTTGGTAGTCCTATTCAGACTCTTTTAAAAAACTATCCACTTCAATTAGAGCCAACTTGTATAAAACCACAAAAACCAAGGGGACTAAAACCTTGAGAATCTCCACAAACCCTACTAAACTGGTGCATCTACGACGGTTACTAAAAACATAATACCAGATCGGCGTAATTTATCGTGACCATGGTTAGGAAGGGAAAATCTCGCAAATGAGTGATCAGGATTTCTTTGTCCGCTTCATAAAAGTGCAGAAAAGTTATGACGGCGAAACCCTTGTCGTTAAAAACCTGAATCTGGACATCAAAAAGGGGGAATTCATAACTATGCTCGGGCCCTCTGGCTCTGGCAAAACAACCTGCCTGATGATGTTGGCCGGCTTTGAACCGGCCACCCATGGTGAGATCTACCTGGGTAACCAACCTATCAACACAGTACCACCGCATAAACGCGGTATCGGCATGGTTTTTCAGAATTATGCCCTTTTCCCTCATATGACGGTCAATGAGAACCTCGCCTTTCCGCTTGAGGTCCGTAGACTCAACAAGTCCGAGATTGAGTCACGAACCAAGCGCGCACTCGACATGGTACAACTCGGCGCGTTTGGCAACCGTCGCCCGGCCCAACTCTCTGGTGGCCAACAGCAACGGGTAGCTGTTGCCCGGGCTCTGGTGTTTGATCCTGACCTTGTGCTGATGGACGAACCACTGGGTGCACTCGACAAACAACTGCGTGAGCAGATGCAGTACGAAATTAAACATATTCATGAAAGCCTCGGTGTAACAGTCGTCTACGTAACCCACGACCAATCCGAGGCGCTGACTATGTCGAACCGAATCGCCGTCTTCGATGATGGCGTCATACAGCAATTGGCAGCACCCAACGACCTGTATGAACGGCCTGAAAATGCATTTGTCGCACAGTTTATCGGCGAAAATAACCGACTGATGGGGTTTGTACGCAGCATTGAGGGGAATCACTGCCAGGTCGAGCTCGATAACGGCGAGCATATTAAGGCATTCAAAGTCAACGTTGACGCCGTAGGCGACCGGACCACACTTTCGCTGCGTCCGGAGCGAGTCGAAGTGAATCCCGAACCTGGAAAATTTCCCAACTTATTTGAGGCCAAGGTAGAGGAATTGATCTATCTGGGTGATCATATTCGCACCCGCGCTTCAGTCTGCGGACATAGCGATTTTATTGTTAAAATCCCTAATGCGTCGCACCATGCGGCGTTAAATGAGGGCGACATAGTCAAGTTCGGCTGGTCTATGGAGGACTGTCGGGCACTTGATGTCGTCGAGGCAACTAACTGAAGCGGTCCCGACGACATGTTTTCTAACGTCATTTTGATGACGACAACCAACCGATAGCGGAGGAACGAGAATGAGTAAGCATCTCTTAGCAACCACCCTGGCCTCGGCAGTGATTGGGGCGGCCCTGGCCGTACCTGCGCACGCAGACGTCACAGTCGCCTCGTGGGGCGGCGCTTATAGCATGAGCCAACAGAAGGCCTATGCGGATACCTGGACCGAAGGCACGGCCAATTTTGTGAGCTATAACGGCGGCCTTGGCGAAGTACGTACCCAGGTCGAGTCGGGCAATGTGACGTGGGACATCGTTGATGTCCTGCCACATGAAGCTCGCGTCGGCTGTGATGAAGGCCTCTTTGAGGAACTGCCCCGTGATGTCTTCAGCAAAGCGCCCGACGGTAGTTCGATGGACGACGATATCATGGTACCCGTACCGAATGACTGCGTCGTACCGCAAATTTTTTGGTCTTATGTCCCCTTCTATCAGGAAGGCGCCTTTGATGGCAATGCTGCTGGAAACCCGAAAACGATCGCTGACTTTTTCGATGTCGCGAACTTTCCAGGCAAACGTGGCATTCATACTTGGGGCAACGCACTTGTCGAGATGGCCCTGATGGCCGACGGCGTAGCACCTGGTGACGTTTACTCTGTATTAGACACAGCTGAAGGTATGGATCGTGCTTTTGCCAAACTCGACACTATCAAGGATCACTCCGTATTCTGGTCCTCAGGTGCCAAACCGCTTGAACTCGTTACCAGTGGCGAAGTCTCCATGGCGCTGGCCTACAACGGTCGTATCGGTGCAGCCATGCTTACAGAAGGTGCGCCCTTTGTAATCAACTGGGATGGGCAGGTTCTTGAAGAGGAATGGCTGGTTATGGTCAAAGGCACACCAAACGCTGACGAAGCGCTGAAATTCCTGATTCATGCCTCTACCCCAGAGCAGCAGGCTGGCCAGGCTAAGTGGATCACCTATGCGCCGATGCGCGCCTCAGGCATCGATATCATCCAAGCTGGTGAGCCTTGGTTCAACACCGGCGTGAATATCATGCCGCTGATGCCCAATGCACCGGAAGCTTTGAGTCAAATGTACTTGTTTGCCAATCCTGAATGGTGGGCGGATAACGGTGACTCGATCTCCGAGCGATTCACTGCCTGGATGGGTCAGTAAGGCCGCTTTGGACAGGTAGTTGTTTTTACAGACTGGGGCCAGTCAATCGGCTGGCCCCTTTTCTGTCACTCCCTGGCTATGATTCTCGGGTCTCCCTCGCCGGTTCATATGAATGACAAATAGTCACCCGGCGTCGGCCCAGCCTCTGCTGACAGCCGACGGTATACCTCTTAAAACCAGCCTGCAGCGCTCGATGCGCCGCAGCAAGCTCCGGGCGATTTGCCTGGTGCTGCCGCCACTAATTTTTCTGCTTGGCCTTTTTATTATCCCGATTGGCAACCTGCTGACCCGCAGTACCGACGACTCGCTGATTAACTATCAATTACCACTGACCTTCGCCATGATCGATCAGTGGGGCCGAAAAACACTGCCAGACGAGGACCTCTTTGAGGCAATATATCTGGATCTTTCGAGTCTGAACAAATACCTGATTAGCGATAATTTTTCTGATGCTGTAGATCCGAGCGATCCAGCCTGGAGGGTGCGTATTCCTCAGAAAGGGCCGTATCGAGACGCCATAATCGCAATCGATCCACGCTGGCAATCAGCAAGCACCTGGCTCCCTATTTATGAGATAGCCATGGTCGGTGTAAACGCCCAGGGCACCGAAAGAGAGAAAAAAAACAAGGCAAGACGAGCCCAGTTTAATATCTGCGCATATCTCACGCCTCTCACGAACGCTGACTGCACCAAGTTATACAAAGTATTACAGGCCTGGGATGGCGTCAGCGAACCTGACGAGACCTTCTTTAACGCGTTATACAAGGATCTTAGTTCAGCCAACAAGTTTCTCTCTGGCAAGTCCAGCACTCGGATGAATTATGGGAAACCTGGCTTCAAGAGTCTGATCAAGAAATCCAGTCGCAAACTCAAAAAGGTCAGTGAGCCGCCGTACCGGGATGCCATGATTAAGGCAGATAAGCGTTGGGGTGATGTGACCTTCTGGCAATCCCTGGTCACAATGCAAGAGCCCCAAACCACGGGCTATTATCTTAATGCCGTGGATCGCAAGTGGAATAAGGACCACGAAATCGAACTGCAACCCGCAGAACGCCGCGTCTATGTAATGCTTTGGTGGCGAACCTTTCTGGTCAGCCTGATCGTCACTGTAGGCTGTCTGATACTGGCTTATCCGGTAGCCCACCTTCTAGCCACGCTGCCCTTGAGATATTCGAATATCTTGATGATCTGCGTGCTGATGCCGTTTTGGACTTCGCTGCTGGTTCGCATTGTTGCCTGGATGGTCATGCTGCAACAGGAGGGGGTAATCAACGACACCCTGGTGATGCTGGGTCTTCCCGATGAAAACCGTCTGTCGATGATGTACAACTTTACGGGCACGGTAATTGTAATGATTCAGATCCTGTTGCCGTTTATGATCCTACCGATCTATAGTGTCATGAAAACCATTCCGCCAAACTACATGAAAGCCGCGCAGAACCTCGGCGCCCCGCCAGCGATAGCTTTTTTACGGGTCTATATGCCGCAGACACTTCCCGGTATCGGTGCAGGGGTAATACTCGTCTTTATCGTGGCGATCGGGTACTACATCACCCCAGAACTGGTTGGCGGCAAAGACGGGCGCCTGATTGGCAATATGGTGGCCTACCACATGCAAAAGTCCCTTAACTGGGGGCTGGCAGCCGCCATGGGCTCAATTCTACTGGCTGGAATTCTGATGCTGTACTGGATCTACGACAAGATCGTGGGTATCGACAACATGAAACTGGGATAAGACGATGGCACTTCCTGCCTATGCGAGCCCAGCCCAGCGCCTGTGGCACTATATATACCTCACAATCTGCTCCTTGGTGCTGTTCTTTCTGGTGATGCCACTGATTGCTGTGATTCCGATCTCTTTCAGTAGTTCACCCTTTTTGCAATTCACCCCGGGAATGCTGCGTCTGGACCCTGAGGCTTTCTCCCTGCGCTGGTATCGGATGATGATGGGCGATTGTTCGGATCCCGGTATCACCACGGTCTGTGGTGACAACTGGAAAATAGGTGCCAAGAACAGTCTGTTTATCGGTGTTATTGCGACGGCGCTGGCGACCACGCTGGGTATATTCGCAGCCCTTGGGCTTAGCCGGCCAATCATGCCGTTTCGCAAACTGATTATGGCCATCATGATCTCGCCACTCATCGTGCCGCTGATCATCACCGCGTCGGGCATGTTCTTTTTCTTTGCCAAGCTTAACCTTGTATCCACTTACACCGGATTGATTCTTGCGCACACAATTCTGGGCTTTCCCTTTGTGGTGATTACCGTAACGGCTACGCTAGTTGGCTTTGATGCCAGCTTGACCAAAGCAGCGGCCAGCCTGGGCGGAGGACCAGTCCGAAATTTTTTCAAGGTACAGATGCCACTGATATTGCCAGGGGTAATATCCGGGGCGCTCTTTGCCTTTATCACCTCTTTCGATGAGGTCGTAATCGTGTTGTTCATCGGCGGGCCTAATCAGATTACTCTGCCACGCCAGATGTGGTCTGGGATTCGCCAGGAAATTAGCCCAACTATTCTTTCGGTAGCGACAATACTGGTGATTCTATCGATCTGTCTGCTGACTGCAGTCGAATTGTTGCGCCGTCGCAGCGAGCGGCTTCGAGGCATACGCCCGACGTAAATCCTCCGGCAAAACCTCCTAGTAAGCACATGATCCAATCATCACAGCCAACCCTGGCGCTTAAGGTCGAAGACCTCTACAAACGATTTGGTGCTGTTGAAGTGCTAAAAGGGGTACACCTTGATGCATCTATAGGTGATGTGATCTCAATGCTGGGCGCATCCGGCTCTGGAAAAAGCACTTTTTTGCGCTGTATTAATCTTCTGGAAACGCCCGATAGCGGAAACATCACAGTACACGGTGAGACTATCGGGATGACTACCGATAAATCCGGGCGGCCCATGCCTAGTGACATGACTCAAGTGATTCGGTTACGGGCGCGCCTGGGCATGGTCTTTCAAGGCTTCAATTTGTGGTCGCACATGACTGTGCTGGAGAATGTTACTGAGGCGCTGATACACGTGCTAAAGATGCCAAAGCCAGACGCCCTCGACCGCGCCCAGGCAACGCTGGACAAAGTAGGCATGTACGACCGCCAGGATTACTATCCAGCTCATATCTCCGGTGGGCAGCAGCAACGGGCCGCCATCGCCCGCGCTTTAGCCATGGAGCCCGATTTGATGCTCTTTGACGAACCAACCTCTGCGCTCGACCCGGAACTGGTAGGTGAAGTTCTCAAAGTGATGCGAGCCCTGGCCGACGAGGGGCGAACCATGATCGTAGTGACTCATGAAATCGGTTTTGCCCGCGATGTATCGAATAAGGTAATTTTCCTGCATGAAGGAGCGATTGAATCTGAAGGGATCCCGGCCGACATGTTTGGCAACCCAGAATCAGCACGTTTTCGACAGTTTCTATCGAACACACTGCACTAACCAGGGACAGACACCAAACACGGCTCGGTGTACCATTACCGCGCTGCAATTTCCAATAACTAAAGGGAGAAAAGAGATGATCAAGAAAAAACTAACGGCGCTGGGGTTGGCTGGCGTACTGGCGTTGGCAAGCGGCATTGCCGCCGCCGGTGATCCGTTGCGGGTTGGCGTTGAAGGCGCCTACCCACCGTTCTCTTGGAAAGAGGCTGACGGCTCGCTGAAAGGCTTTGACATTGATTTTGCAATGGAAGTCTGCAAAAGACTTAATCGGGAGTGCGTACTGGTTGAGCAGGAATGGGATGGGATGATTCCCGCCCTACTGGCAAGAAAGTTCGATACGATTATTGCCTCCATGTCGATTACCGAGGAACGAAAAAAGAAGATCGATTTCACCATCAAATACTACAATACCCCGGCTAAGTTAGTCTCCAAGGCAAGCCCAGGGTTTGAAGGCACCGCTGATGGCCTCAAAGGGAAACGTCTGGGCGTACAGCGGGCTACAACCCATCAGTGCTCTGCGGAAAAACTCTACCCCGGTGCCGAACTGGTCTTGTATGGAACACAAGAAGAAGTCTGGCAGGATCTGGCATCAGGCCGACTCGATGCCCAACTGTCTGACTCGCTCCAGGCATACGAGGGTTTCCTGGCTCTGGATGCAGGCAAAGGTTTTGATTTTCTGGGCGATGCCATTGACGACATTGAGTGCCAAGGAGTGGGGGCAGGCTTTGCAGTTCGCAAGCAAGACTCCGCGCTGCGTGACGCCCTTAGCCAGGTCATCCTCGATATACGAACTGATGGCACCTACAAGACTATGAACGATGCTTACTTCGCAGTTGATATTTACGGTGGCTGAGTTGATCTACTGACCCACATTTAATCTGAACGGGCCCCCAGCGGGCCCGTTCATTTTTCAATCCCAAAATGGATTCCGTCTGGGAGTACCGCAATCTGCTGTTATCTGGCACAGCAGTAACAGTCCAACTGGCGTTGGCATCGCTGACGCTCTCTGTGATTCTCGGCCTCATTGGCGCTTCAGCCAAACTCGCTGTTAACCCAATATCCCGGCGTATCGCCGGCATTTACACCACACTGGTACGCGGGGTACCAGACCTGGTACTGATGATGCTGCTGTTTTACGGCGGACAGCAGGTTGTCAATGATCTGGGCGCCGCAACAGGCTGGTGGGATTATGTTGAGATCAACCAATTTATCGCTGGCGTCTGGTCTATCGGCTTTGTTTTCGGAGCCTACATGACTGAGACCTTCCGTGGCGCCATTCTCGCAATACCCCGCGGTCAGATCGAAGCCGGCATCTCCTGCGGCATGACGCCACTGTTGATTTTCCGACGCATCACCTGGCCGCAGATGGTACGCCATGCCCTGCCCTCTTTTACCAACAACTGGCTGGTGCTGATTAAGGCCACAGCACTGGTTTCCGTGATCGGCCTGCATGATCTTGTCTGGAATGCATCTACCGCTGGACGTTCCGTGCGCGAACCGTTCTCCTTCATGTTCGCGGTATTGATCATTTACCTCATTCTTACCGCCTTCTCGGACGTGGGCCTTCGCTGGCTGGGCCGGCGCTACAACGTTGGAGTCGACCGGGCTTAATGGCAATGGCAGAACAAGAACGGACTTTCTTCGAGTATCTCGTTTATATCAGCGAGAACCATTCACCACTGGACTTCATGCTGGTGGCTGACCATATAGACAAATTCTTCTTTGGCGCACTACTGACTCTTGAGATCACTATCCTATCCCTGTTCATCGGGGGTGTTATGGCCGTACCGCTGGCCATCGCCCGAGCTTACCGCACTCCATGGTTCAACGGCCCTATCTGGGGCTTTACTTATTTCTTTCGTGGTACACCACTGCTGGTTCAAACCTATCTGGTCTATTATGGCCTTGCCCAGTTTGACTTCGTTCGTGAGAGCTTTTTGTGGGGGCCGATCCTATCCAGCGCCTGGTGGTGCGCACTGATCACCTTCAGCCTCAATACTGCCGGGTATACCACGGAATTCTTACGCGGAGCCATTGAAAATACACCTAAGGGAGAGATCGAAGCCGCTCAGGCCTGTGGTATGTCACAGGCCCGAATGATGTGGCGAATTGTATTGCCCAGTGCGTTTCGCCGGGCTCTGCCTGCCTATTCCAACGAGGTGATCTTCATGCTGCACAGCTCGGTTGTGCTCAGCACAATTACCCTGCAGGACATCCTGGGTGTGGGCCGCTGGCTGAATGGCCGCTACTACCTGGCCTATGAAGGCTTTGTCACTGCCATGGTCTTTTACATGGTACTGGTATTTTTTATCAGCACTGGATTTAGACTCTGGGAGAAGCGCTGGCTGGGTCACCTGCGACCCCGTGATACTGCTGGTGCCTGAAGTGGGCATGTAAAATATTGTCTTAACCGTATGCCCTTGCCTTACCGTCAACTTGCCAGGATCCCAGATGCCAGCGACCCTTAAACTTGCCCAGACGCTGATCCGCCGACCCTCAGTCACTCCAGCTGATGAGGGCTGCCAGGATCTGATTGCGAGTGCGCTTGCGCCTTATGGTTTTGAGCCGGAGGTCATGAACTTCGGGTCGGTATGCAATCTATGGCTGCAGCGCGGCTCAGGATCCCCGCTATTCGTTTTTGCTGGACATACCGATGTGGTGCCTACGGGTCCAGAGGAAAGCTGGCGTTACCCGCCTTTCGAAGGCAAAGTCGTTGACGGCACACTCCACGGCCGTGGTGCTGCTGATATGAAAGGTAGCTTAGCGGCAATGGTTACTGCCTGCCAGAGATTCGTCGAGCTAAATCCGAATCACAGTGGCTCGATCGCGCTACTTCTAACCAGTGACGAGGAAGGTCCAGCGGTGGATGGTACCGTACGTGTTGTTGAGACCTTGAGCGCCCGAGGTGAAATCATTGACTGGTGCCTAGTCGGTGAACCGACGAGTTCGCAGCATCTTGGCGATACCATCAAGAACGGACGTCGGGGATCTTTGGGGGGCACTTTGACGGTGCGTGGCATCCAGGGCCACGTGGCTTATCCGCACCTCGCCGACAACCCTCTGCACCGGCTGGCCGGCATCATTAACCAACTCGTGGGACACCGCTGGGACGAGGGTAACGAATTCTTCCCGGCGACCACCTTTCAGGTTTCCAACCTCGCCGGAGGCACTGGAGTCAGTAACGTCATTCCCGGTGCGGCCCAAGCCCGATTCAATCTACGACACTGTCCCGACACCACGGCCCAGTCGATTCGTGAAACCATCGAATCAGTTTGCGCAGCACATGCGAAGCATTTCAACATCGACTGGGATCCTCTGGGTCTACCCTATCAGACCCTACCGGGGAAACTAGTAGACGCAACTCGAAATGCCATCGCCGAAGTAGTCAGCATTCAGTCAGTGCTTTCCACTGACGGTGGCACCTCAGATGGACGGTTCATCGCACCCACCGGAGCGCAGGTTATAGAGCTGGGACCTCTTAACCGCACCATCCACCAAGTCGATGAAGCCGTAAGTATCGAAGACTTGGAGCACCTTTCACAAATCTACGAGCGGGTTCTCAAACACCTGCTTTCCTGAATGATTCCCAGATAGTGGCATTGCATTACCAAACGGTAATGCTTTGTTTAGGTCGTGGTAATGGGAACCCCTCTAAAGTGCCCTGCAACTTAGCAACCACACTCAGGGAGATAAACCCATGCCACAACAACGAGCCCTGCGACAATTCGCACCCCAGATCACAGTCGTGGCCCTCGCCACTATAGCCACCGTCAGCGCTGTGCTGTACGCAAGCCGAACCGCCACAGCACTGCCGCAAAGCACCGACACAGTAATGACCGTCTCTGGCGGACCCGGCTCTGGTTTTGCAGACCTGGTCGAGTCTGTGCGACCTGCCGTCGTTAATATCTCAATTCGCACGATACAGCATGGTTCGGCGCGTCCGGACAATGACAATTCCGATAACTCATTTTCACGACGACGTGATCAGGAATTTGGTTTTCGTGGACAACCACAGATGCGTGAATTCATGGAGCGGTTTTTTGGCGAGTCGCCTCCAAAGGGGTCGCGTGGACCCATGGAAGCCCGCTCACTGGGGTCTGGGTTCATTATCGATGCTGCAGGCCTTGTAGTGACTAATCGTCACGTCATCGGAAATGCTGACGAGATTGAGGTAACACTGGAAGACGGCCGTGTCTTCCCTGCGACGGTTCGAGGAAGCGACAAACGCACCGATCTCGCCTTGCTAGAAATCGACGCCAACGAACCTTTACCCTTTGTTTCATTTGGCGATTCTGATCTCGCCCGTGTCGGTGACTGGGTGATTGCAATCGGCAACCCATTCGGTCTTGGGGGCACCACGACATCCGGGATTGTTTCTGCGCGAGGTCGCGATATCAACAACGGTCCATATGTTGATTACATTCAGATCGACGCCTCGATCAATCGAGGTAATTCGGGGGGGCCACTATTTAACAATGCGGGAGAAGTTATTGGCGTCAACACGGCAATTTTTTCGCCCAACGGTGGCAGTGTTGGAATCGGCTTTGCGATCCCTGCAAGCCTGGTAGAAAACGTTGTCAGCCAATTGCGTGATCACGGGCAGGTTGCACGGGCATGGCTCGGCGTCGAAATTCAGGCAATCGGACCTGATATCGCCCGCAGCCTTGGTCTTGACGAACCGCATGGGGCACTGGTGTCGCGCATCAGCCCCGACAGCCCGGCCGCCCGCAGTGACCTTCGCACCGGCGACGTTATCGTGAGTCTCGATAACGAGCCGGTAAAACGTATGCGCCACTTACCGCGCCTAGTAGCAAGAACCCCCACGGGCCAGTCTATCTCGCTTGGGGTTTGGCGATCTGGTCAAGAAATGATAGTAACGGCAACCCTGGAGCCACTTAGAGGTTCACGCCAGGCCTACGATCAACAAGAGCAAGAACCCGGCACTAAACTGGGTCTGAGGCTATCGATGCTCGACGAGGAGAATCGGCAACGACTCGGAAAAGACCATAGTGGGGTTCTTATTCAGGACGTAGCGCCGCGAAGTCCCGCGGCCCATAAGGGCCTTCGCCCAGGGGATATTATTCTGAAGGTAGGTGAAAATTCAGTGGGTACACCCGAAGATGTCCTGAATCAAGTTGATCTCGCCCGCACCGATAAACAAAACAAGACGATTCTGCTACTGGTAGAGCGAAACGGCGACCAACGTTATGTCGCCGTTAAAGTAGGTTGACCGGCTCTTTTAAGTCACTGGCTGAGGGGTTCCCCTCGGCCAGTACTACTCGGTTAGAATTTCGGCACTGACAACCCAAGCTCTGAAGTTATTATCTTGCGTATCCTGCTGATAGAGGACGACCCGGAAGCGATCCGCTATGTTTCGCGCGGCTTGCGCGAGGCTGGTCACGTAACAGATACCGCAGACAACGGCCCAGATGGCCTGGCCTTGGCGACCACCGAGTCTTATGATCTGCTTGTCATCGACCGCATGCTTCCAGCAATGGATGGGCTATCAGTGATAGCAAACCTGCGGGATCTCGACAACAACACACCGGTACTGATCTTGAGTGCACTGGGTAATCTTGAAGACCGGGTCACCGGGCTTCGGGCTGGCGGCGATGATTACCTGCCAAAACCTTTTGCTTTTGAAGAATTGCTCGCGCGAGTCGAGGCTCTAGGCCGACGCGCCCAACACAGTGCAATGACTACGCAGTTCAAGGTAGCCGATCTGGAGATGGATGTACTGACTCGACAAGTTCGTCGTGACGGAAAAGTCATCAAGCTTCAACCAAGGGAGTTTCGACTGCTGGAATATCTGATGCGCCACAACAGCCAGGTTGTTACCCGAACCATGTTGCTTGAAAACGTCTGGGACTACCATTTTGATCCACAGACGAACGTCATCGACGTCCATATCAGTCGACTACGATCCAAAATTGATCGAGGGTTCTCAACGCAGCTGCTGCACACCGTTCGTGGTGCCGGGTACATACTGCGTGAACCTGACTAGCTTTCTCAGAAGTTCAACCTTTCGAATTGCGCTACTGTACGTAGCTTTGTTCACCGCGTCGGTGCTTGTGCTATTCAGTTTTATCTACTGGTCTAGCGTGCGTTACATGGCAGACCAATCGGATACTGCTATCCGTGCCGAGATCAATACTTTATCTGAGCGCTATGAGCACCGTGGCCTGCCTGGATTGCGACACCTGATATCTAACCGGGTCGACCGACAACAGCCTACGGGCACGTCTATCTATCTACTTACCGACCCACTCGGTCGAGTTATTGTCGGAAATATCAATCGCTGGCCAAAGGTGCCGATCCAAGATGGCTGGCTGAATTTCAACCTTAAGGCCGGTGATCTCGACCAGCCAAGTCTGCATCCAGCCCGGGCACGGCAGTTCCAGCTGGCTGGTGGGTTTCGATTATTGGTCGGACAAGATATCCAGGAACTCAATGCCGCGCGCCTACGAGTCATTTCGGCACTGGGCTGGGGTGTGGCTCTAACGTTGGTGCTTGGCTTGGCCGGAGGTTTTTTCATCAGTCGGAGAATGCTGACACGAATTGACATCATTAACGATACCAGTCAGCACATTATGGCTGGAGATCTGGATCGGCGCGTGCCGGTCGGTTCACGCGGTGACGAGTTCGACCAGTTATCGAGCAATCTCAATCGCATGCTAGACCAGATCCAAGAACTCTTAGATGGCATTCGCCAGGTCAGTGACAATATTGCACACGACCTCAAAACTCCCCTTTCCCGACTGCGTCAACGCCTTGAGTCCCTGCGCGAGTCAAGTGCGTTGGAATCAGATCAAGCCCGGGCCCTCGAACAGGCCATAAATGAAGCCGATCGCCTGTTGGGCCTGTTTAATGCCTTGCTTCGCATTGCCCGGATTGAGTCTGAATCGATCAGCACCGATGTACAACCACTGGCGCTTAGCGAGTTGGCCACTGACGTGGTCGAACTGTATGAACCACTGGCAGAGCAAAAACATCAGAAACTCAAATTGTTGGAGAGCGCTCAATCGATGGTGCACGCGGACCGGGACATGCTGTTCCAGGCGTTGGCAAACGTTCTCGATAACGCTGTTAAATACACGCCTATCGGGGGCATTATCGAGGTCAACATATCTAATCACAGGGGCCAACCTGTGCTGTCGGTGTGTGACAATGGCCCGGGCATTGCAAAGGCGGACCAGGACAAAGTGTTCCGGCGCTTTTATCGCGGAGATGCCAGCCGCTCGAGTGCCGGTAACGGGCTGGGGCTAAGCCTGGTAAGCGCTGTTACGCGGCACCACGGCACTCAGGTCACACTCGCTGACAACGACCCGGGCCTTTGTGTCAAACTTATTTTCCCGCAAACCCAGCCCTAACAGTTTGCCATGCACCTGATAAAGGCTTTGGAGCTAATTGAAAATCTCATTGGTTAAGTAACGTCCGCGTGCGCACTGAAGGGCTCGCATGAAGCTTTAGTTTCCCGATTCGGACTCGGTGTCCATCGCCTTGCGCATGGTGGCTGCATCCTGGCCAAACAGGATCTGCTGAGCTCCTGAGGTCACTGCCTTGCCTTTATTGATTTTCCCAGCCTCCCGATAGGCGGCGACCACAGCAGGTCGTTGGCGGATCGACTCAAGCCATCGCTTAACATTGGGGAATTGATCGATATCGGTTTTATGCCACTCGTAACGCAAAATCCACGGATAGCAGGCCATATCGGCAATGGAATACTCATCACAGATAAACTCGCTCTCAGCAAGGCGTCCGTCTAATACCGCGTACAATCGGGATGTCTCCTGATGGTACCGCCGGATCGCATAGGGCACCTCTTCTGGCGCATAGCGGTTGAAATGATGATTCTGACCCAGCATTGGGCCCAGACCACCCATCTGCCACATCAACCATTGCAGTACGTCCGTCCGCTCGACGAGGGAATCGGGCAAAAACCGCCTAGCCTTCTCTGCAAGATAGATGAGGATCGCTCCAGATTCAAAGATTGAGATCGTCTCGGACGATTTTATCGGGACATGATCGATAATGGCCGGTATCCGTCCGTTAGGTGCAATTTGTAGAAACTCATTACTAAACTGTTCGCCCTCATTAATATTTACCGAGGTAATTCGGTAATCCATGCCGGCTTCTTCAAGGAACATCAAGACTTTCATCCCGTTGGGCGTTGGCCAAAAGAATAGTTCAACCATGTCGTTGTCCTAAAAAGAGCCCTTTCGAGCTAGGGCTGAAAAAAGAGCCATTAAGTATGCCTCAAGCATGTCCTGGCGAAACCCTAGCGCGCGACAGGATCGGTGTCCTTAATTAATACAAGGAATGCGTCAGGTTGGTGGGACAAAGTTATTAAGCACATATCACCAGTTTCTGACAATCTGTAGGCAAGTCTGGAACTTGGGTATACTCCGCGCTCTTAAGAAAAATGCGGGCGGAGGCCCAATTTACCGCGTGGCAAAAGAAGAGCATATTGAAATGGAAGGCACGGTTCTTGAGAACCTACCTAATACCCAGTTCCGTGTTGAACTCGAAAATGGACATGTGGTTATCGCCCACATCTCGGGAAAAATGCGTAAACACTATATCCGTATCCTGCGTGGCGACAAAGTCACAGTGCAATTGACCCCTTATGACCTAAGCAAAGGAAGAATCACCTACCGCGCCCGCTGACGTCAGCCAAAAAAAACCCTCGCGTCGCGAGGGTTCTGTGCACGTATTTCGGGAATTTAGCCTGACAAGCTTCCAGATTTACTTAATCTTGGCTTCCTTATAGGCTACATGCTTACGCACTACTGGGTCGAACTTGCGAATTTCCATCTTCTCAGGCTGGTTGCGCTTATTCTTGGTCGTCGTGTAGTAATGGCCTGTTCCTGCAGACGACACCAGTTTGATCTTGTCTCTCATTATTCGATTTCCCCCTGGCTTATTAAACTTTCTCGCCTCGACCGCGAAGCTCCTCAAGCACGGTATCGATACCCTTTTTATCTATGATCCGCAAACCCTGATGAGATACGCGTAGGCGAACCCAGCGATTCTCGCTCGGCACCCAGAAACGTCGATCATGAATGTTCGGCTTAAAAACCCGTTTGGTCTTATTATGTGCGTGTGATACGTTGTTTCCCGTCATCACCCGCTTACCGGTTACCTGGCAAACTCTAGCCATGGCTTAAATACCTGCGCTGTATCCTATAAAGGCCGCGTTTTATACCAGATTTTGATCCTTTTTCCTAGGGGAGCGGAGCAATCTTTACACTTTCGGTGCCAAAAGCCGATCAACACCTTCAAATTTCCCCGGCTGGCCAGCAACCGTTAGACTCTCAAACCATGTCCCATCTCACTGATCAGCACTTCATTGTAGGCATTACTGGCGGCATCGCCGCTTATAAATCTGCCGAATTTGTTCGCCGGCTATGTAAGCAAGGGGCCCAGGTGCAGGTCATTATGACCCAGGCCGCAAAAGCCTTTATTGCTCCGCTCACCCTGCAAGCGCTCAGCGGCCGGCCGGTTCGCGACACCCTGCTGGATCCAGAGGCTGAGTCTGGGATGGGCCACATTGAGCTTGGACGCTGGGCAGACACCATTGTGATCGCTCCCGCAAGTGCTGACTTTATTGCCCGGCTCGCTGCTGGCCTAGCTTCGGATCTGCTGAGCACCGTTTGCTTGGCGACATCGGCGCCGGTAATCCTGGCACCGGCAATGAACCAGGCCATGTGGAAAAAACCAACCACCCAACGCAATTTGGCAACCCTTCGGGCAGATGGCATTACGCTACTGGGCCCTGCCGAAGGACCGCAGGCGTGCGGGGATACGGGTCCGGGCCGGATGCTCGAGCCAGATGAGCTTATTGACTACTTGAGCATTTCTCCGAACCCGGGACCTTTGGAGAACATTCGGGTCATGGTTACGGCCGGTCCCACTTGGGAGGCACTTGATCCCGTTCGCGGTTTATCCAATCACAGTTCGGGAAAAATGGGCTACGCGGTCGCAAACGCGGCAAAACTTGCCGGCGCAAGCGTGTCTCTGATCAGCGGTCCCGTCACGATAGCGCCACCCACTGGGGTTGAATTGAAGAACGTAATAACGGCGAAAGAGATGCTCAGCGCAGTTGAATCGGGTGTATCCGGGTTCGATATCTTTATTGGAGTCGCGGCGGTTGTCGACTACCGACCCACACAGGTCGCATCCACAAAAATGAAAAAGGATGCGCAAACGCTTACTGTTGAATTTGTGCGCAACCCCGATATCCTATCGACGGTGACACAACAACCAGATCCACCGTTTACCGTTGGCTTTGCGGCTGAAACTGACCAACCCCTTGAACATGCCCGCGAGAAGTTAAAAAACAAGCGCCTCGACCTGATCGCGGTAAATCAGGTGGGTGGCGATAACAACCCATTCGGCAGCGACCATAACACCCTGACACTGATCAGCCAGCACGATCAAGTTGATCTCGGCCACGATAGCAAGACTGAACTTGCTCGGCGATTGGTCGAGGAGATCGCGGAACGGTATCATGCAAAAAATCCAGCTTAAAGTCATCGACAAACGTCTGGGCGACGAATTTGCCTTTCCGGCATATGCCACACAAGGTTCGGCAGGTATTGACCTTGTTGCCTGCCTTGGCGCTCCGCTGACAATCTCGCCAGGCCAGTGCGAGTTAATTCCCAGCGGCATCGCGATTCATATCGATGATCCGTCTCATGCTGCGGTGCTGTTGCCCCGCTCGGGACTGGGCCACAAACATGGCATTGTTCTGGGTAACCTGGTGGGACTCATCGACAGCGACTACCAAGGAGAAGTCAAAATTTCCTGCTGGAACCGCGGTAGTGAAGCCTTCCAGATTAATCCCGGTGACCGTATTGCTCAGATGGTGATCGTACCTGTGGTACAAGCAGCCTTTGAGGTAGTGAAGACCTTTGACGAGAGCGAGCGGTCAACGGGTGGCTTCGGTCATACCGGAACCCGCTGAGTTGCGAGACCACAATTTCATTTCACACTGAACTGATATAGCGTATAATTTTTCTTGATCCTTTTTTACTCTGACGACAGACCTGCAACACCTATTTTGAGCTGCAAGCAAGTAACGCCTGCCAGATGAGTACAAGGACTGGCCGGGGATCGACCGCCAACGCAGATTTTCTTTCCGGGGGAAATCGCGCCTACCTCGAGGACCTTCATAACCGCTACCGGAACAATCCGGACAGTGTGGATTCCCGCTGGCAACAGGTTTTTTACGACCTGTCGAATGAGTCGGCTGCAAACTCCGCCACAACGGCCACAGATCTTCACGCAATGGATCAAGCGGAATACGGCCGCAAACAGGCAGCAGTGCTGCGCCTCATCAATGCTTACCGTACCCGCGGACATAGCATTGCGAATACCGATCCGTTGGGCCTGGCCCGACCTGAAGTGCCGGAGGATTTCGACTTAAAATCCCAGGGCTTGGAAAAAGTCGATCTTTCAACCTCTTTCGATACCGGATCACTTGCATTTGGGCCGGCGCAGCTGCCGCTCAACCGGATCCTTGAATTGTGCGATGCCACATATTGTGGGCCACTGGGCATCGAGTACATGTATATCACCGACACAGCACAAAAGCGCTGGTTACAGGAGCGGTTGGAATGCGAACCCGTGCGGGCCTCCACGAATGCCGATTTTCGCCGGCACCTGTTGCAGCGCTTGACTGCGGCCGAAGGGCTCGAGCGTTACCTGCACACCCGTTACGTTGGGCAAAAACGTTTTTCACTGGAAGGTGGAGAGGCTCTGGTGCCAATGCTCGGCGATCTGATTC
>CAUZJT010000023.1:0-23590 GCA_963580215.1 Gammaproteobacteria bacterium | reverse complement strand
CCACTAATCATCTCCAACTCACAGTCCGTTAAGGTGCCATCTTGCCCAAGAAAGTCTGCGTGTTCGTACACCTCATCAGAGGTGATGGGGTAGCCGTGAGTTTTTGCAAGAGTCGCAATGCCATCACCAAGTCCGGTGTCGTTAGCCGTAGCGGTATTCACTATGGAGATAACTTGTTCTTGTAGGTCATTATCATCAAACGCCCAAGTTTGTAGATATTTTGTCTTTTCTGAAAAATCCCAGATACGATAGGATCAATTGACCCTATAGGCCCTATCCGCCCTGGGGCTCCCATCCGGCTTTGATCAGGCCTTCAATCAATATATCGGCGAGCACCGAATTGGGCACAAAGATTTTCTTGAAGTCTTCACGGGTTTTCAGGTTGGGTCGAAGCCCGAGATAGTCATCAAGCGCCTGTTTGGCCTCTTCACCTTTATCTAGATACCCCATGACCGCGGCTTTAAATCCCCGGTAAAGACCACGGTTTGGAAACTGGGCAAGGCATTGCTCAATGCTCCAATGGGCCGCCTCGTAGTCGCCGACCCCGAGTTTGGAGAAGTAAAGTCCCGACCGGTATTCAGCAACGTTGGGGTCAAGCGGATTGAGGTCAATCGCCTGCTGGAAATGCTCTTCGGATTCGGCGTACTGGCCCGCATGTGCAAAAGCGTGCCCCAGCGCGTGATAGGCATCTGGATAACTGGGGTTCAGATCAACCGCGCGTTTGAAATACTGCCGGGCCTGTTCAAAGTTGCCCTTGAAAAAGTAGTAGATACCGGTATTGACCGGTGCTTCGGGATTTTTGGGATCGAGTTCGGCGGCCTTCTTGGAAGATGCGAGAATCTCTTCAAGCGTTTCGTTCGAGTCTTTTCCGGAAAACTGCAGTAGTTCACTCAATGCAATCTTGGCCAGGAGAGAGTGCGCGACCGACAGCGAGTCGTCAAGGCGTATGGCTTCTTCGCAAATCCGTCTCGCCTCAGTGAGTGCGGGATCCTCATGATCCGATGCATTCCGGTTGTTCATAAAGTGCACCGCCTTCAGGTAAGTTTCCCAGGCATTAAAGTTAACTGGACGCGTCCTTTCGATCCGGTCGCGTTCGTAGTCCTGGAGCGTCGGATTCACTTGGGCCGCGATCGAGGTAGAAACTTCATCTTGTACTTCAAAGATATCCTCCAGGCTTCGATCCCATTTTTGGGCCCACAAATGATGATCCTGTTCGGCATCGATTAGCTGCGCTGTGATTCTGACCCTGTTGCCACCTTTTCTTACGCTACCTTCGACAATGTAACGCGCCCCCAGTTCTGCTGACGCCTCCTTTAAGTTCACAGATTGACCCTTGTAGGTAAAACTCGAGTTTCGCGATATAACAGGGAAGGTCCTCCATAAAGATAAATTGGTGATGATGTCCTCAGTAATACCGTCTACGAAATAGTCCTGCTCTGGATCGCCACTCATATTAACAAAGGGTAGAACGGCAATTGCCGGGGGTTTGTTATCAGCCTCTGGTATCGAAGGCTCACTCTGGTCGTTATCGTCCGGTGTTTTCTTAGAATCTAAGGCAGGCTCCATCTCAGGCAGCTCAGAGAGTTCGACTTTATAGGTAGACACCGGAGTGCGGATGTTTTTCATCTCCTGCTCCCCAGTTGAGACAAAACTCATATCAAGCTTCCGACAGACCTCCTCATGGAACTTGCCTGACAAGGATATGCCTCCGGGTTCGGCCACGGCTTCAAGCCTTGCCGCTACATTGACACCATCTCCATACAGGTTATCTCCCTCAACGATGACATCGCCCAGATTAAGGCCAACCCGAAAGACCATCTGATCTTCTGGCGCAACGCCCTCGTTTCGTTGTCTTAGGCTCCTTTGAAACTCGGTTGCCGCAACCACCGCGTCAACCGGGCTGGCAAACTCGGCGATGATCGAATCTCCCGCACTGCCGAAGATTCGGCCGTGGTTTGAAGTGATGAACTCGTCTGTGAGTGCTCTACAGGCCTTGAGGTTTTTTAAGGTACGATCCTCGTTATCCCCCATCATCATGCTGAAATTGACGACATCGGCAGCGAGGATGGCAGCGAGTTTCCGTCTGGGTTTGGTGTCACTCATATGTAGTGCTACTTGCTTTGTGATGTTGAGGAATAAGGGTATAGGAACAATAAACGTCGTCTTTTGCGGGGTCTAGCCTTAATTGTCTGTCATCGGTGATTTAGAGGGGACAAGACGTTTGCATGTTGGCGCTTTAATCCCTTTGAGCGAGCCTCTAACGCAGGTTCGGCGACGACAGCAGCGGGCAGGGCCTAGAAAGCTGCTTGTTTTTTGGAGCGTTCAGAAGTCGGCGCCCAGGTCTCATACTCTAAGGAGTAAAGGTTTAAGAAATCCTTGTGATCCGCCATTACGCCTTGTTTCTCGGCCTTCTTGAGGCGTCGGGTGTAGTCGACTTCGGGTAGTCCCTGCTTTTTCTCGTTAACATCCGAGAGCCAGTTTTGATCGACCGGTGTTATGGAGATGCTGAGGTATCCGTCCTCAGCAGCTTTCTCAGTTTTGGCTAGATTTAGGTTCTCTAGGAGTTTATTTACTGAGCCTTTATCCAAATCTAAGGCAGTTTCTGATAGATGCTGTAAGTAGGCCCCGGTTTTCTCATTGAGGCTACTAGAGTAGGTATGGAGATTCTCGCCATGTCTAAAGCTCGCTAACCACCCTGATCTTGAGAACTGACTACCTCGTATTTCACTCATTCCAGAGCGATATATAAGTATTACACCAAGATCTCGGCTAATAGCGATCTCGCTAAGTGCGTCGGCTAAGCAAAGTCCGTTGATATTCCAGATCACTGATTGTCCGAAACTTCCTTTTCGCGATGCCGCAGTCGTAAGATCTATGGCGGGTGGACCCAGTTCGAGGATCGAGCGACCACCCCCGTCTATAAGACGAGAATTGTCCGAAATATCGACGGTGGTTAAAGGCCCGCCTTTGGGAAGTTTGCGAAGTTGTTCATTTCCAATTCTTAGAAACTTTAGCCCAGTCTGATGAACAGCTTCAGTCCAGACAACAAGCCTCGTGGCACGATCGGCGATAAAATATGAATAGCCAAGCGCCCGCAGAGCCCATATGCCTTCCCGAGTTATTTCACCGAGAGATACGGGAAGCTTTCTCATTTCAATTCTGTCTCTGAGGTTGCGAGCTTCGAGATGGAGGGAAACAACCAGTCTGGATCAGCACCCAATGCGAGTTCATCTGAAGTTGGCATGCCTTGGAAAAATACGCCGCGTACGTACTGCACACTTAGTGGTGACGCGCATTCCATGCCCAGGGACGAAAGCATGAAACGTATTAACTGCGCAGGTATGAACTCTCTATCAATGAGATTACCGCGGATTTCACTGAAGGGTACGTTGGCAAGATACTGAACTCGAGAGATGATAAACGCGAGGTCTGGTTCGTCGGCAATTACCTCCGCGACAGGGCAGTGGTTATGGTATTCGGCTAGAGTTGAAGCAAGGCGTTGCACTGCACCGATGTGGTCGATAAAAGATTCAAACTCTTCGTGGGGGTCAATAATTCGCTCGCCGCGGCGTTGTTCTCCGTTGTCTTCCGAGTGGTACCAGAAATGTTGACGTGAGCCATCCTTAAACATGTTGCATCTCAACGCCCAGTCATATCGAAGTCTTAAAATCTCCTTGAGTGTGCTGACTTCCATTTCTGGAATTACGTCCCGATGTAACCTTGCTGCAATTGGGAGATACTCAGCGACGGCGTCAGCGAATTCTGGAAAAATTTCAATGAGAAGTGAGCCGAGTTGTTCTACCGTCTCCCGAGAAAAGTTCTCCTCACAGCGGGTAACCACGTCGCCCCAGAGCGTCTCTGAGCAGTTAAGAGACTGCGTGATATCTTCGACCCAATCCCGAATAATTCCTAGCTCGCTTGCAATGCGGGACCGAGATGTAACGAACTCTTCACTCTCAAGCTTGACTAATTCGAAATGTCTTCGAGCGCGCGAGATAAGACTGACTAATTTATCGGTTCGAGCAGTTTCTGCGGTCACTGACTTTGACTTAGCATAGGCTAGGCAGAGTTCTCTGGTGGTGACCCAGCTAGCGATCCAATGCGGCCAACGCTGCATGGCAACACACATGCCTTGTCCAGAAGCGTTACCGACACCAATAAATTTTGATATTTCCGGAGATAGTTGGGCTGCTTGCGGGTTGCGCTCGCGTGCAAGACTGTTTACAAGATCGATCGAAACCTGTCGAATCATGTAAAGACCGAACAGGTCGGCGAAATACGGATGCTTCAGTGGATGATCAGCTGCATAGCCCTCAAATGATAGAGATCCGTTACGTCCGCTACCCTGGAAGCCGCCGTTTCGCAGTAGATATCCACCACCGCTCGCGAGATAGGCGAGGTCTGGCTGGCGACCGCTGGCGAGAGAGTCTACGGTATAGTCAAAGAATCGAACACTACGGTTAGCAGGATTCCAGCCCGCTACAGTTGCATCGGTCCGCAGTTCGTTCTCGGCCCGAGCATCAAACGTAGCGAGTTCTTTCTTGATTCGGTCTTTGCTTGCCTTTCCAACGAAGAGTACACCAAGGAGGTCTCTGAGTGGACCATCCGCTCGTCGACCTACCTTTTCGATCCCGTCCCACGCGAAACTGCGTAAAGCAAAAGTCAGATTGTGTCTCCCAGCTTGAATTTCATACCACCCGCTGGATTCTCCTTCCTGATTAGTTTCAAAGCATTTCAGCTCAATACGCCATCGTTCATTTATCATCTTGCGAGCTAAGCTTTGACTAAAACTAACACGGGATGCTTTAAAGGCGCCTAGTGCATCTGGGGTCATACAGGCACTAGGCGGCCTCAGCCATCGAACAACCTCAGAGACACCTTTCGCCCCTGTGAAAGACCGGACTACCTGTGCCAGGTAATGTGGGAGAGGTGGTTCCCCACTCGGGTACGTTAGCGGTTCGGAGGTTGTGCATGTTGAAAGTTCGGAATCCTGATTCGTCCGCAATTGGAAGTCATTTTTAGAAGTATTCAGAATCATGCAGACACTAATCCTTTCGAGTTAAGAAAGTCATGAGCATTCCCGATAGAATATCTGGTGCTTCCATCAAGACGCTGTGTTTAAGGCGGGGGATGATGACGAGTTCAGAATACCTTATTTGGTTATGCATGAAGTGAGCCATCCTGGGGCTCGAGCCCTGGTCAAATTCACTTGTTACGATAAGTGTGTTGTTTTGGATCTGGTGAACACGGTCTCCAACATCACTGGTTGCAAAGATTCGATACGCCTCGGCATAGGAATCTGGGTCGTTATCCCTCATTTCCTGAAGGCGGCGTTCAACAAGCTCCGGATGATCCCTCTGAAAGGCTTCCGTGAACCAACGTGTTTTCGAAGCTTCAATTATGCTGCCAATCCCGTCTTTACGAATAATCTCGGCACGACCGCGCAGTTTCTTGCGTTCTTCAGGTAAGCGATCAGCTACGGCGTTTAACAGGGCTAGACGGCTGACCCGCTCAGGGTGTTTGACGGCGATAAGTTGGGCGACCATTCCTCCAAGTGAAAAGCCAGCAATATGGGACCTCTCAAAACCAGCTTTCCCCATCGATTGGTGGACATCATCAGCGAAGCTATCGAGGGTGCATTTAGGTGTGATTCCAGAGGTTTTTCCATGGCCTCGCATATCCATCCGAAGTATAGTGAACATGCCAGAGAGTCGACTCACCACTGGGTCCCAACTTTGGAGATTCGCTCCAACGCCGTGGATCAATGTCAAAGGTGGACCGTTTCCCTCGACAACATAATTTACTGTAGCCATATCGCCGGACCACTCCTTGCTTACCGTAACGTGGTATACCATAATACAAATGCAGCCCCAAGGAAACTTGTTTTTAGTCGTATAGGGTCATTTAGGAAGTTGTTTCAAATGAACAAGAAAATTAGATGATTGGACCAAACCAGGTCGAAAAATAACTTAAAGAACCCGTCACATTATTTGAGCTTATGAGAACGAATGCAGAGATCGGGAACTCTATGCGGGTGGTCCGCGCAGCCCCCAACCTCCGAGAGTTAACTACTGAGAAACTACGCGATGCCATCGGCACGTTGCATTTCAAGCCCGGTCAGAGACTGGTTGAGAGAGTTCTTTGTGAGCAAACAGGAGTCAGTAGGACCTGTATCCGAGAATCGTTAATGCAGTTAAAGGCTGAAGGGTTAGTAGAGCAAGTACAGAACAAGGGACTGTATGTCGCGGCAGTTTCCCTAGATGAGGCGCGACAAATTTATGAGGTACGAGCCGCCCTGGAGGCGGCAGTTGCTCGAATGTTTGTAGAAAGAGCAACTGACCAATGTGTCGATGCACTGAATAACGCATTCTTGCGGATACAGGACGTAGTAGAGCGCCCGGATGTGATGCCATACGTAACTGCGATCAACGATTTTTATGACATTCTCCTGGATGGAGCGCAGAACAATATTGCAAAGAGTGTCATTCATAACCTTTTTGCCCGAATTAACTATCTTCGAATCATTACTTCTAAAAAATCGAGCCGGGAGTACGAGTTGCAGGGGGTATTAAATCTTAAGGACATCGTAACCGCTGCAAGCGAACGAGACGGGGATGCGATGGCGAAACACTGTTTCGAATATGTCAATAGATCTTCAGTTTTTGCCTTGCAGGTACTCCATGAAAAGGAAGCGCTGGTCGCTGATTAGGTCTTGAAGCGAGGTTGGTAATTACATAACAATGGAGTACGTACGTTTTGGTGGTTCGAATTTGATGGTTTCGCGGCTTGCAATGGGTGCGATGGGATTCGGTTCTAAAGATTGGCGAGAGTGGGTACTTGACTTACCATCTAGCCGCAAGATTATCAAGAAGTGTCTGGATGGCGGTATTAATTTCTTCGACACCTGTGATTTTTATTCTGCAGGAAAAAGTGAGGAGATGCTTCATACTGCGTTGATTAAAAGTGTAAAGCGTGAAGAGATTGTTTTGGCAACGAAAGTTGGTAATCCGATGGGCGCCCACCCAAATGCGCGGGGATTTTCACGGAAGCATGTCAGTGCTGCAATCGATGCTTCGCTTAAACGTTTAGGAACAGATTACGTCGATATTTACCAGACCCACATCTGGGACCCGAGTGCCGACCTAGAGGAGTTAGTAGATGCATTTACCGAGGTAGTCCGTGCTGGTAAGGCTCGTTATATCGGCGTAACGACAATGCCGGCCTGGACACTCTGCAAACTCCGGTCAATCGCTAAGAGTAAGCACTTGCCTTTATTTGTATCAATGCAGTGCGAATACAATCTCGCGCAACGGGAGGCAGAAAGAGAGTTACTACCATTCTGTCAGTCAGAGAATATCGCGGTTGTGCCCTTCAGCCCATTTGCCCGAGGTTTCCTTTGTGCCGATCGGCGAAAATCCGAGAACGTTACTCCTAGAACTAGATCTGATGACTACACTCTTAGGGAATATTACCGCGAGGGTGATTTTAAAGTTCTAGAGGCGATTTCGAAGATCGCTATCGAACACGATCTGACCCCAGCACAGGTTGCGTTAGTTTGGGTTCTTAAACAGCCTCTGGTGACCGCACCGATTTTTGGAGCGACTATTCCGGAACACGTCTCAGAAGCGCTGTCATGCTTAGATATCGATCTAGATGAGAGCGTATTTGATCCTGTAATCTCTTGTTACCAGTCACGCGGACTTGGGCGTGGTGGTCATTGATGTTATCCCGCATCGGGAGAACAACCTGAGTGATTCTTCTCGTCTTGTTTCGATGCCTGGAAACATTCCGTTCCCGTCGTGAGTCAGTTGAATAACTATTTCAATGAGTGCTCCTTTTGGCAGTTTTAAGTACAGCGGTTACAGTAGAGAATCCGGAATCGATGCGATCCGAGAATACACGGAAACCAAGGGAATTATGATGGATATATCAAGCAAGTCCGCATCAGATGCGTTCATTATGCGTTGACGAATTTATCGTAATGAGTCGCAAAATATGATTATTTATATCGTCCGACGGATCTTGCTTGTCATTCCGAACATCGTGATCCTGACCTTGCTGCTTTTTTACGGTGTGACCGGTCTGTTGGGAGATCCAACAACGATGATGCTAGGTGAGGATGCCTCTCCTGAAGCAATTGCGGATTTGACTGCGCAATATGGATTTGATCGACCTTTTTACGAGCAATACTTGAATTGGTTGTGGAATGCGATTCAGGGAGACTTCGGACGGTCTTTCACTACCCAGCAAAGTGTCGCTGATGCTGTACTGCCTCGAATTCCCGTCTCGCTGGAGTTAGCCGGACTTGCGATACTTGTTTCGACAGTTGGTGCTACGGTGATCAATAGCATTCCAGTTTTTAAGAGAGGGTTTACCGCTTTGAGTACGACTCTGAGTGTCATCGGGATCACCGTCCCAAATTTTATGCTGGGAATTTCTTTGATCTATTTTTTTTCGGTCGAGCTTGGGTGGCTTCCCACAACAGGATGGACCGACTGGTCTGACGGTGTCTGGAATCACATCGTTCATATGAGTATGCCGGTTCTAACACTGTCGGCGTTTTACTATGGTTCTTTTTCGCTTGTATATCGGGCGGAGTTTCACGCTGTTCAGAAGCAATTGTTTATTCGGGTGGCACGGGCGAAGGGGCTGGGGGAGGCAAAAGTTGCGTTTACGCATGTTTTGCCAAATTCAATATTACCTGTCATCACCTATATGGGGCTTTCGTTGGGACAACTGACCGGTGGGGCAGTAGTGACTGAAACCGTTTTCTCAATGCCAGGGATTGGTCGTTTATTCGTTCAGTCAATAACAAGCCATGATTTTCCTATCATGCTTGCGATAAGCATGATAATTATTATAGGAGTCGTCCTCATGAATCTTGTCGCCGATATTCTCTATTCCATCGTCAATCCTCAAATCCGCTTGGGTTGATGTGAACGAATAGTTTTTGGGTCAGAAACGTGAAGAGGGAGATCAGGTTTGAGTAAGGCGCGGATGTTAGGTTTGGGTGTGATTGGGGCAGCTATCTTGATAGCAGTCCTTGCGCCGTTGATCGCGACCCATAGTCCGTTTAGATCCAGCATTAACTTCCTTCAAGTTGCTTCGGCTAGTCACTGGCTTGGAACCGACGTTTTAGGTCGGGATATTTTTAGTCGTGTTGTGTATGGGTCGCGAACTTCCCTGACAGTAGGTATTGGTGCTGCATTTGTGGCGTCTTTAATTGGGGTACCAATTGGCGTTATCGCAGGATTCTTCGGTGGTCGTGTCGACGTCTTTTTTGTGCAAGCTATAGACCTTTTTATTGCTTTGCCGGGTTTGGTACTTGCGTTGATCATTACCGCAATGGTTGGCCCAACGCTGTTTAACCTTGTGATGATCTTAGGCTTTGTTATGTGGCCAACGGTTGCGAGGTTGGTGCGCGGTCAGGCCCTGGCTGTCCGTGAATCAGTCTTCGTGGAAGCCGCACGAGCCCTCGGTGGAAAGCCACTGTGGATTATTCGGAAGCATATTTTGCCTAATATCGTTCGGATTGTTGCCGCTCAATTCGCAATCACAGTGTCGTTCGCAATCTTCACGTCTGCAAGTTTAAGTTTTCTAGGTTTAGGGATTCCCCCGCCGACGCCTGACTGGGGCGGTATGGTTCGTGCTGGTTTTGATGTCTTATCGATACAACCGCTCGTAAGTCTTGCACCAGGAGCGGCTGTCGCTTTTACAGTGTTTGGCTTTTACATGATAGGAACTTCGGTCGAATGAGCCTACACACAGCTAACGACAATGGTCAGTCGGGGACCGTGGCTAGACCATTGCTAGAAGTTACTGATCTGGACGTTGTCTTCAGACTAGAAGACGCTGAGATTCAGGCGGTTCGTGGAGTGGATTTCTCTATTTCCCAAGGGGAAGTGGTAGCTTTAGTTGGAGAATCGGGATCTGGGAAGTCGACGATCGGCCTTGCTCTTATGCGTCTACTTGAAGGAGAAAGCGGCCTTACTTTGAATGGTTCGGCACAGTTTCGATCTGAGATCTGGCCGGAGATCAATTTGATGACCTGTACCGCGGATCAGATGCGAAAGATTCGGGGTAACGAAATTGCGATGATCTTCCAAGAACCAATGTCTTCTTTGAACCCGGTTTTCAGAGTGGGTGATCAAATCATTGAGGCAATACGGGTACATGAGGCAATAAACCGCAGCGAGGCGGCTGCGCGGGCGCTAGCGATGTTGACGTTGCTGGGAATTCCGAATCCCGCGCAATGCCTAAAAAGTTACCCACATGAGATTTCTGGCGGAATGCGCCAGCGAGCCATGATCGCAATGGCCTTAGCTTGCGAGCCCTCATTGCTGATCGCAGACGAGCCTACTACCGCTCTCGATGTAACGATCCAGGCTCAGATCATCGATCACCTCAAGAGATTACAGGAGCAGAGCGGTATGTCGATCCTGTTCATAACGCATGATCTCGGGTTGGTTGCAGAAATCGCTGATCGGGTTCTTGTACTATATGCAGGACAAATTGTGGAATTGAGTGATGTTGAGCCCCTTTTTGATCAGCCGTTGATGCCGTATACCGGGGCGTTGATGCGATCGATCCCGAGACCAGGATGTTCCTCTATCCCCGGTTATCGCATTGAAGCGATACCGGGAACCGCTCCAAACGCCTCTGCACTGCCCCACGGCTGCGCATTTCACCCGCGCTGTCAATTTGCTAGATCCACAGTATGCGATGCTCAAAACCCAGTACTTGAGACCTGCAAATCTGGTCGAATGGTTAGATGTTTTCGTTGGGAGGAATTGCGGGAGGAAGGAGTTATATGAGGGATTCTCCTTTGTTAGAGGTTAGTGGCCTCAAAAAGTGGTTTGAGATTCGTCAAGGACTGTTTTCTCGTGTTGTTGGTCACGTTAAAGCAGTTGATGATGTCTCCTTTTCGATTGGACGTAACGAAGTCCTTGGGATTGCAGGCGAATCGGGCTCCGGAAAAACCACGATTGGGCGCTCACTTCTAAGACTTGTCGAGCCAACAGCGGGAGATGTTCTTTTTAAAGGCGTTTCGGTTAGGAATCTTGCGCCTGAGCAGTTGCGCCGTTTTCGACGTGATGCCCAGATTGTATTTCAGGATCCATATGCATCGCTTAATCCTCGAATGACAGTCGAGGAGATTCTCGAAGAGCCATTACGAATCCAAGGGCTAATAACGGATAAAAAAAGTCGTAGGGATCGTGTGGTCGACCTATTGGAAATGGTCTCATTGTCTAGCGACTATCTGGTGCGAAAACCTCAGGCACTCTCGGGAGGTCAAAGACAGAGAATTGGGATTGCTCGGGTTCTAGCGGTAGAGCCGGAGCTAATTGTGGCAGATGAACCTGTCTCGGCCTTGGACGTATCAATTCAAGCACAAATTCTCAATCTCATTATTGATCTGAAAGAGGGGCTCGGGCTATCTCTGTTGTTTATTTCGCATGATATTGCTGTCATGGAATATATCTCAGACCGGATTGCTGTGGTCTACCTGGGAAAATTAATGGAGATCGGACCCACCGAGGCCCTATGCAGGTCTCCGAAACATCCTTATACAGAGGCTTTGCTCTCGGCGGTTCCGGTCCCCAATCCGAGACAAAAAGTCAACAGAATCGTACTGGAGGGAGACGTACCGAATCCGGTGAATCCACCGTCTGGGTGTGTCTTCCGAACTCGATGTCCGTATGCCCAAGCGGCGTGCGCTCAGTTTATACCGGAGCTTCGTCAGGTGTCGAAATCCCATCTTTCGGCATGTATTCGGACGGATATTCTGTAAGGTTGCTCACTACTCCTATCTTCTCAGTTTTACAATTCCTGCGCTCCTCGAGTGGACAGACCAAACTGGTATACCATATGATAAACATACAATATGATGTGGTTAACCAAAGCCTGGGATAACTGGGCAAGATATGTACGTAGATGAACACAATTTAAATAGGAGGAGTACCATTTTGAAAATGAATCGAAAATTTTTCCCGGCAATACTCGGAAGCTTGGTCTGTTTTATCGCCATGCTCTCTGGACCGGTTAGCGCGGAAACGCCAATCAAGGGCGGGGTACTAAATGTCGGCTTTCCTTCCGATACCAAGACGCTCGATCCGGCGTTTTCGGTTCAGTTTACCGAACGTCAGGTGCTGTATCTGGTATACAACACTTTGGTAAAGCTTGGATCTGATTTCTCAATTAACCCAGAGCTTGCTTCTAGTTGGGAGGTCTCCAACGGTGGGACGCAGATTGTATTCAACCTTCGTGAGGGTGTGAAGTTCCATGATGGAACCGATTTCGATGCGGCGGCAGTTAAATGGAATATAGACCGCCGCCTTGACGAATCAGTCGGGTCCCCGCAGCGCAAGCAACTTGCACCAGTAATCGACTCTGTTGAGGTTGTTGACAAAGCGACCGTGGCATTCAATCTGAAGAAACCATTCCCAGCGCTACTTGGCATGCTCGGACAACGCGCGGGATTTATGGCTTCGCCGAGTGCTGTCAAGAAGTTTGGGCAAGACTTCGGAAGTAATCCGGTTGGGACAGGCGCCTTTAAGTTTTCAGAGTGGGTACGTGGAAGCCATATTACTGTTGAACGGAATGATCAGTACTGGGAGACGGGACTACCGTATCTTGATGCCGTGCACTTTAAGGATACATCCGGATCGGTGGTTGGTCTTCAGCGTCTTAAGACAGGAGAGTTGGACTATGTTGGCCAGCTTTCGCCAAATGATGTTCGACCGATTGAGAATGACCAGAACATCGAACTCCATCGCGCAACAGTCGGTCGATGGTATTCGCTACAGTGGCATGTTTATGAACCTCCGTTCGATAACTTAGACCTACGTCGCGCGATCGCTCACGCAATTGATCGTAAAAGAATAGTAGGAATAACAATGGCTGGGAAAGCGGAGATTGCGAATGGACCGACTCCGCCAGGGTTGTGGTGGTATGACGGTTCGATAAAGAGTTACGAGTATGATCTTGCAAAGTCGAAGGAATATCAGCAGAAGGCAGGCTATGGAGGAGAAGAGTTGACTCTATACGCCTCAACTGCTTCGATCTATCAGCAAATTGCTCAGCTTGTACAGGAACAACTGGCTGAAGCTGGGATCAAGGTGGCAATCGAGTCTGTTTCTCGTAAGGAATGGTATGGTCGGGTCGTAAAAAGATTGGTGAACTTTACTCCGACTCGTTGGACCCAGCGACCGGACCCAGATGGACTTCTCTATATCCTATTCCATAGTGATGGTCATGCGAACTCTACAGGGTATAGCAACGCAAACGTGGATAAATGGCTTGACGAGGCGAGAGAGACTGGCGACCGCAAGGTTCGGGAACAACTCTACTCCAAAGTCCAACAGAAGTTAATTGATGATATTCCCTACGTGCCGATCTATTTCGCGGTTGAGTTTGGGGCGACTCGTTCGAACGTTCATGGGTTTGAATGGGTCGCAGATCAGATTCCTCGTTTCCGAGAACTCTGGAAATCGAATTAGACCTAGTGGAGTAAAGTCACGGATCGACTGATCCGGGGACTGAAAAAAAGTATAGGTGTTAAGAGCGCGCCTCCGGTTATCTGCCGGAGGCGCTTTTTTTGCATGAATTTAATCTCTGCTAACTGATGTGACTCCGTTAACGAGGTCGAATTATCGACAGACCGTCTCGGCCTCCATATATGTTGTCGAGTTACTTTTGAGGAACACTAGATGCGTTGGCAGATAGGACTTGTCGTGTTTATTGGTTATGCCATATTCCAGTTTTAGCACAGTGGATGGAAGTTTTCACTCCTGTTTGAACACCTGACCGGGGTATTTGCCTTCTGGCTAGGACTAAGCGGAATAGTCCTCTGCAGCATTGGAGGAATAGTGGTGCTGTCCAGGAAATCCTCCCAACAGTGCTCTTCTGCGACACAGTGAAGCAGTGGGGAATACTCAGATTCTCTGGGGCGGGGGGGGGATCGCGATCTTTATCGGTTGTTGTGTCCTGCTGATCGTGGGCCTCAGTAACTATGAACCATCTGGCTCTGTCGCCCAATGGTTGACCTGATCGGCAGAACTTAAGAGATGGTGCGCAGTTTTAGACTACGCCAGAGCGCAGAGGGGAGATTTTGAACATTAAAAAGAGTCATATCAACTTTGCTCGTCAGACCTTTCTGATTTCCCTCACTAAGACCGATACACCTCGTACTATCCCCTGTCATCAAAGGCCATAGCGGTGCTTAGAGAGCAACTGAGAGGGTCTGAGAAGGTGATTCCAATCGGGGAAGGGAAACCACCCTCTTCTCTTATACCGCCAGAGGGCTATCCGGAGCGTTCTTAAAGAACTGCAGAAGGCGCAAATTAGACAACCTTCACTTCCACGACCTTCGTCATGAAGCGATATAAAGGTTTTTTGAAAAGGGATTAAACCCTGTAGAGGTAGCTACCATTACAGGACATAAAGATACAAGGATGCTTTCGAGCAGACCAGTTATCAACTCGGGTAAAAAAGCATAGCCAAAAAGGTGGCAACTTAGGCGGCAAACTCATGACACAACTTTAGAGTTCAATTTAGATTGCATTTGCGATCGCATCTTTACGCAGCAGAGATTTCCGCCAACGCATTGCAATGATCAATGTTAGCGTGATTCCCGTGAACATATACAAGGTCATGGTGCGGTGAAAGTTGATCGTGTCAATCAGCCAGCCCGCGACCATGAGGCTTATCGGAAGTGTATAGATGGCGAGCATCCTGACACCCATAACACGCCCCCGAAATGTCGGCTCGGAAGTCCGCATCAGTAATCCGACTAGCGGCACCAGTGAAAGATTGTGTGCAAGGCCTGAAAACCCTATTAACAACATACCGAGTGGCAACTGATCGACAAAAACGAACAACATTAGGAACACATGCCATACGATGGCAAAAATAATCATCGCTCGAGCGGGCCGGATCCTGTGTCCAAAAACACCAAGAATAATTGAGCCTATTAACGAACCGATGGCAAAACTTGCCATCAGGTAACCCAAGCCCGTTTGATCAGCGCCATATACCTCTCTGGCAACATAGGGAAGCAGTCCAACCGATAAGGGAAACGCCGTAAAGTTAACAACCACCGCGATCCAGATTGCTGCCTGTAGATGCGGCGTCTTCCAAACATATCGCAGTCCCTCACACAATTCCTTCCATGGGGAAAAATATGGAAATACTTTTGGTAGGCGGACTCCGCTGTTTTGATTCACGTGAACTACGATTGCCAACGTGAAAGCGAGCCCCAGACAAAACAGGGCAAAAATAACCAGGTAGGTCGCTGTAATTCCAAAAATCACGAAGAGGCTAGACCCCGCCAATGCACCCACAACACGCGCGGAATCCACGGTAGTGCGCGACAGGCTTGTCGCCGTCAGAAGAAGGCTGGCAGGTACTAGTGATGCCATTAGTGAAGAGCGAATGCCATTTTCTGATGGCCGTACCAGCCCGGAGATGAACGCGATAGCGAGCACCAACTCAGATGTCAGATTCCCCAAGAGAGTCACCATAATAACGACTGATGAAAGCGCGACGTAGAAGGTCCGCAAAATACACATCAGCCTTCGTTGCCCAATGCGATCAGCGACAACACCCAACATGGGCGACAGCAGTGTACCGAGAAACAACAACGCGCCAAACATCGTGAGCAACAGCACAGAGCCGGTCTCGACCAGGATGTACCAGCCCAGAACAAGGGCCTCCATTTCCAATGCCCATGACGTAACTAGATCGGCGGTCCATTGAAATCGGTAACTGGGAATCCGAAACGGTTCAAAAATAGCGGGGCGTCGGATCAACATCAATATACGCCCGTTTCTGCTTTGATCTACTAGAACTGCCGAGCCCAGTCGGCTACTGCAGTGATGAGATCATCATCCATTCCGTCGAAAAAATGATTCGCGCCCTCGATCATTTGTTGAGAGTAGTACGCATTATGGGTCGAGCTATTCTTTCGACGGTCTGCCGTCTCGAGTACGCCGGGAAGATCATCATCACCGAACAGGTCAAGCACTGGAATGGCTATGTTTTTCAGTGACTCTGCGCTGTTTACGTGGCTGTCCTTTTGTGTCGCACCCATCCCGATAGCGATCAACCCTTTGACATCACTGGGGTGCCGGGAAAGGTAGTAACTCGACATTGTGGCGCCCTGGCTGTGGGCAACGATCAACAGGGTCTTCATCCCCCTATCTTTCAAAAATGCTTCAGCGGCTCGCAATCGTGGAGGCACTTCTGGATAAAGCGGGACATACTCCTCGTACTCTGCCTCGTTGTCCAGGATCGGCATCTGGATGGAAAGTGTATTCCAACCATGAGCAGTCATCTCGATCCGAATAGGCTGTACGACATGCTGCCAGTTCGGATGTATACCGGTGCCATGCACCACAATCATTCCTTTATCTGAACCGTCCTCGGCTTCAGTGTAGATCGCAAAAACATCATAACCATCGACTCTGATGTCGACCACTTCGCCATCCATAATAGAATCTTCCACCTCCTCGCGCCATCGTTGCTCCTTCTCAAGATCCGAAGCATATGCCGATACACCGAGCATCAGTATGGTGATCCAGCTAATTATCTTTATAGTCATCGTTCGCATCTCCTAGCGACGTTGTCAGTGTCGACTTCTATCGCACTTATTTAAAGGTCGGGAAAGTTTCAGTCCGCCTCGCGATACAGCTCGTGGCACGAGCAATGCACCCCACCGCCACCCAAGGTAAACATATCGTACTCCACAACATGTACCTCGAAACCTTCCGCCTCTAACTGCGCATTCACATTTAGATTGTGCGCCATCGAAAGAACCCGTCGACCCCCAAGACTTACAAGATTTCCGCCGAGTTTCACGCAATCTCCGTAGGATACAGATATTCGACGTATTTCCTGCTTATCGAGCCACTTAATTGCGTACGGTGGAAGTGCATCCTCGCAAACTAATGCCATCCCCTTTTCGAGCATCACTACCACGGCATCCATGTGAACAAACTGGGGCGGAATGGGAACAATAAATGCTTGCCAACCCTGCTCACTCATCCATTTTGCAACCTGCTCCGCGCCCGCTCCGGTTGATCGATCGCCAGACCAACCGAGCAACGTGACACCAGGCTTTACGATGACGAAATCGCCGCCTTCAAAATGGTCGGCCGTGACCCACTTCCAGATCGGGATTCCAGCGCTGCGATAGAACTCAGAGACAACGGCATAGTCTCTGCGACGTGGCGGCGTCTGGATGGAGGCAATAACCGCGCCCCAGGGTGTCATGAAACTGGAATCTCGGGTAAATATACTGCTTGGCAGGCCTTCATCCGCTTGGGCGAAATGGCAGCGCACACCGTTTTCTTCATAGACTTCGACCATCCGCCGGTGTTGCTGTAGTGCGCGCTCCTTGTCGAAGCGGTGGTTCATCGATTGCTGGTTGGCGAAAGTCACTGCAGAAATAGAATTAAGCGGCACCCACCTGAAGTGATCCGGTCTACCAAGTAACACATCGGTGAGCATGCCCGTTTGCGCTTGGACACCCCACGGGACCTTTTGCAGTGAGTTCATTTCAGAATCTCCCATATCGGTTTAAAGTTACTAGGCTCTCTATTAAAAGGAGTGCCAGCAACTATAGGCTAGCGGACTTGTCACAATCTAGTCACAACGAGTATAAATATAGGTGTCGAGGACGATGTTCTGACAGCATTTTATACAACGCGCAATGGTTGTTCTACGCGCTTAGGCGCACAGCTCAGTGGGAGAGCACTGCCTTCACACGACCGGGGTCGCAAGTTCGAACCTTGCCGCGCCCACCATTTATTCCTCTTGATTCAAAGACATACAGCGGTCAAGTTTGGCCGTCTCCGTTGGTAACCCTCACTTGGCACACTCTTGGCACAGTGAGGTATCAAAATGGCAACCATCAGGAAGAGATCGGGCAAGTACCATGCTCAGATCAGAAAGGTGGGTTACAACGCTCTGACAAAGACTTTCTCTAATCTAGCCACAGCCAAACGATGGGCATCCGCCACAGAGGCAGACATGGAAAGGAATCTTCATGTGGTTATCCCTGATAACACGACCATTGGGGAACTTCTGGGTAGATATGAAGAAGAAGTATCTCCCTTACATAAAAGCCATCGAGTAGGGAAATACCGCTTACAAACCCTGAGAAAGTATCTGGGAGATAAAAGGGTATCTACCTTCTCCCCTGCTCTGATCTGTAAGTACCGCGATAAAAGGCTAAAGGCCATATCCCCAAGCATCATTAAAGCGGGAACTACCCATCTTGAGCAATGTCTTAAACATCGCTATTAAAGAGTGGGGTATTGTTATTCAACAAAACCCAGTGTCAATGGTTTTTTTACCCAAGATCACAAGGGGAAGAGATAGAAGATTAGAGGCGGGAGAAGAGAAACAACTTCTATCAGGCACTGGTGAACTCAAACGACTCATCATTCTCGCACTGGAAACAGGTATGCGTAGAGGAGAGATTTTGAACATCAAAAAGAGTCATATTAACTTTGCTCGTCAGACGCTCTTAATACCCCTTACCAAGACCGATACACCTCGTACTATCCCTTATCATCAAAAGCCATAGTGGTGCTTAGAGAGCAACTGAGAGGCTCTCTTTTTTTAAAGCAAACAACCTGCAAGCCAGTATGAGTCGTCGCGGGAACTGTCACGATAATGCTGTTGCAGAAAGCTTCTTTCAATTACTTAAGCGTGAACGAATCAAGCGACAACTCTATTCGACCCGAGACGATGCACGTAGAGATGTGGTGGATTACGTTGAGATGTTTTACAACACTCGACGGCGGCATGGTTTTAATGAAATGCTTTCGCCTGTAGAGTATGAAAAACGGTTCACAGAACGACTGGTTAGTGCCTAGATTAGTGGTAGCGATTCAGTGGGCCTTGCGGGCATCGTATATCACGCTAGATATCTCTCTTCATATGCTTTTTGTAAGTCCACCCTCGGGTCGTCTTACTTGACAACATCGTCTCCTCGTGGACCATGCGTCTTTCGTACTGCGCTTCCATAAAAAATCTGGTCAACTCAATTTGAATTAATTCGTCCATTTTTGCGCGACTGACTTGTCGGTCGAACAATAGTTCTAAAGGATTTGGACCGCTGTTTGCCCAATTAGAAAGAACATAGTAGACAAAAAAACGATCGCTGGCATGGCTCTTTCTGTAATGAATCTTCGTACGTCCACTACCGGCACGGATTGTTGTCGGGCTAGAGCGGGAAATAAACCGAAGTGCTTCTAGTCGTTCGACAGCGGCTGGCCATATGTTGGGTAGCGACCAGCTGCCCGCCTCTTGCATATGGAAGTGATTAAAATACAAAGCCCACAGCCAAAGTTCTATGTAATCCTGCAAAAACGGACCAGTTTTGCCATTTGGCTCGAACCAGCCAATGCCTGCTCCATCGACTTTGTTACAGAATTTATTTTCTTCTTGCTCAATCCGACCTATAAAAATTCCGGTAAATTCCACTGCGGTCTTGGCGTCGCCTGTTTTTCGGAGCTCTTGGAAACTCGCTTCTGGCATGACCTTGTCCAGAAGGTCGTCTGCTACTTGCCTGTTTCTCTGGAGTGCAGTTGCTAAACTGTTGCTTGTTACGAAGTGGTCACCGCTGGTTACCTCCCCGACGATCTCTATCGCTTGGTCCATTGCGGCTTTCTGAAACTTATCTGCCATTCCCCTTAGGGAATCACTCTTTAAAACACTCGCAGCATCCGGTGGCGGGCTCGTTTCCCAGATTTTCGCTCTTTTTGAAGCCTCCGTCTTGAATTGCCCATACATCTCGTCCGTTCTTTCTTGAACACCATCCACACCATATGCGGTGGCTGTAGTGGCAAGGTAGGAAGATATCGCTTTATAGCCATCTTCCATCCCACTAAGGGCGAGAGAAGCCGCACCTGTTATTATTGAGCCAATAGCCCCAATAGGGGGAGGCGCAAGTTTTAAAGCTTGACCGAGGCCCCTCGCCAGGCCTGCCTTGAAAGCCTCGTGCTTTTCTCGAGACTTTTGCACTTTCTCGGTTGCGACTTTGAATCGGTTATAAGCCGTATCTGTGTCGTCCATAACCGTATCAAACTGCGCTCGTTGTTTCTGAAAAGACGTCGTGAGTTTGTTTTGTACGATAACCGTAAGGGTTGACATTCTTGCTGCGAATGTACCTATATTGTTCTGTCGTATCTTGTTAAACAAGTCGGCGCGATCATTTTGTGCTTGCTTGCGGTAATCGATGTCATTAACCATAATGCGGTGCATTCTTCGCTTATTTTTTTTATATTCTGCCGCGGCAGCTCCAGCTTTTGCCTGGCGTCTCTCATACTCCTTTATCGCTTGCTTACGGACGATCGTCATTTTACGTTTGTGGTCGAGTAACGCTTTATCACTGGGATAAAGATGCTCCCATGCCTTGTTAGCAATTTTTGTGAACTCCTCGGTCTGATAATAATTAGTGTTGCCATCAGCTACAGAATGATAGGCGGAGCTTGATCCTATGGCACCCGACGAGGGTGACACATTATAGTTAGTGTTCTTGTTGAGGATCGCTAGAGTTGCTTTGGACAGTATCTGCAGGCGTACCTGATCTCGGGCGGCTTGATGGGTCTTCCGGTTAAATATGTGAAAATCGCCTCGATCTAAAGTTTTGTTAATCTCCTTAATCTGATGCTGAAGCCCGTTACAAAGCACGCGTACCATATACTCCATGATCTCGAAACCAGATATAGTCTGTTCACCCCCCTCGCGTTTGATTATGTGAGTTTTTTGGTTGAGTATTGACGCTAGGCGGTTGACACGTCCGCCTTTCATTAAATTAGGGTATTTTCTAGCGAGTTGGCATACCAGGTCCTGCTCGACTACCAGCAAAAAGTTCATACGGTTTCCTATGTATTACTGATCAAATACTTTTGATTGTTAATGTTGGAATTGCGTTGGTGTGACGCGAGTGTTCTTTGTCATGACAATAAAGGCAGAAAGTCCTCCCAGTTAATCCGATCCTCTGAATGATTACCACTGTCGTGACCCTTGTGGTAAATCGTCAACTCATGAAGATTCTTTTGGGTGAAGCTCCGTCCAGATCGAATGCAACCCAATGAATGAAGATTAAGTGATCTTTCATGACAACAACTCTCTCGCCTTCTGGTGGTTCATGGTATTGGCTACCACCGAGTCGAAATGTTTATCTATTGTCATTTTTCTAATCTTACTTGATTTTTGGTGCAGCCTGCCAATGGTGTCACCGAGAAGAGGTAACTGAGAGAAGCCAAGATGGTTGGGTCAAAAAATACCGGTACACTGCCGATTAGGCCTCCTTGGTTACGATAATGGGGGTAGCCTTGGCTCTTCGTCCCTCAGAGGCGACAAAATATCTTCAGACAGGCTCAGGTCGCAGTCTCCTGCATGATATGGTGATTGCGCTGTCAACCATAAAACAGATGAGCCCTGAAGAAGACGAGGTAATCCCTCAAACACCGGTCGGCACTTCACAACGAAACCCAAATGGTGGCAAAAGGAAGAACAGTTGACCCAGCAAGAAAATATAGTGACACTGTAAATGTTAGATCCTCAATAAATCAATTACTTATCAAGCGCTACCTCACTCGTTTTAAGCCACAACGCTGTGTAAAATTGTGCATCGTTTCAGACAACTAGCTTCGCCGGTTTGACACTGGATAACTCGATCAAACTGAGCTATGGGCGCTTTTCTTGACTACGTAACTGAGTTTAAAGAAAATTCTGTATCCCTTCAAATCAATAATTTCACGTTGTCAGGCGCACACCACCGGTGCTTGCGGAACTGCTGCAGCCTACCCTCGTCCCGCAGGCCATCCAGCACAATACGGATTTTCTCCTCAGGTGAATATTGTTTGCGCGTCGCGTGGCGAATGTCCTTGATGGTCTTCTCAGACGCGGTGCGTCGTGTTCCGGGTTTTTATCTCATCTGCGCTCCTTGGCAGCTACGATGAGCCAAAAACCGCGCCTTATCAAATCCTACAATTCTGTCCCATAAGCGCTGACGGTAGACACTTCTCATATAAAGCAAAACGCCTTTCAGTGTACGTCGTCAAAACCTACAATACACAATTTGTACTCTTACTAGTATCTTTTTTCAGCACCGATACCATGCAACAGCCACACGATGTTCAAGTTAGCCTGTCAATCCTGACATACAAACGAATTTATGGTCGCCTTAACCTACTAATATGAGCCGTCAAAATCAATTTCCTGATATCTCAATGACTGACAACACACGCGTCTTCGGCAAGACCATAGTCACGACCGATTGGCTTGCGCAGCACCTAACCGATCCGAATCTTCGAGTCTTCGACTGCACCACACATCTTATTCACCAATCAAGCCCAGAGTCCGATGCGCCGTATGTCGTGCAGTCAGGCAAAAATGACTACGATAAAGCACATCTTCCTGGCGCCGCTTTTATAGATTTGCAACAGGACTTATCCGACACCACTAGCCCTTATCGTTTCACCTGCCTTCAGACGAATGAGCTTGCAAAAAGATTTGGCGGACTGGGTATTGGAGACGACACCACCGCGGTGCTGTACAGCCAAACCACACCGCAATGGGCTACCCGTATCTGGTGGTTACTGAGAACTATAGGCTTTGACCGAGCGTGCGTGTTGGACGGGGGCCTCACCCGTTGGCAAACAGATGGACGCGCTGTCTCGCGCGAGACCACTATCTTCCCACCGGCTTCACTGATAACAAAACCACGTAACGGACTTCTTGTGGATAAAACGACCGTGTTGTCCGCTATCGATGACGACAACATCTGCACCATCAATGCGCTACGTGCCGTTCAACACGCCGGACTTGATAACGGAGAGTTCGGCCATTACGGCCGACCCGGACGCATTCCGCACTCGGTTAATGTCCCAACCAATGAGTTGGTGGACTCAGCGACGATGGAATTCGTCCCCAGCGAGGAGATTCGTTCTCGCTTCCATGCGGCCGGCGCCTACGAGGCAGATCATGTGATCACTTATTGCGGCGGCGGCATCGCTGCCAGTACGACTGCCATGTTCCTCGTTCTTTTCGGTCACCCCCATGTCAGCCTATACGACGCATCGTTGAGTGAATGGGCTATCGATAGAAACTTACCAATGGTCACCGATTCCACAGACTAATGTTTATTTCCCTCTTGCTCTCCTGCTATGTCAAGCCCCGGTCCATCGATCGCCGATGTCCCCGGTCAATGGCCTTAGTACCAGAACGATCGGTAATGTTATCTAGCAAATCATTTAACTTGCCCTGCGGCTTACCCGGGACCGAGCCAAAAGAAGGATGAGCTAATGCTCATTAATGTGAACGAGATTGGTAACGCCCTCGCTCAATAGTCTCACAGCCTGCTTGAAAACGACCTGCGGCCAAAGAGCACGAACCATGGGTGCAATGGTCGACCCCTCGTTGGTAAGAGTCAATTGATATGACTTGTAGAGTAAACAGTAGGTAGGCGTGGGTTCTCGGACGACTTCGAGCCGCCCCTTTCCAGTTAAACAACACCGTCCACGTTCTGAGAGTACCCCGTCTAAGCCTGCGGGAAATAGATGCGTAAAACACG
>CAUZJT010000022.1:0-23834 GCA_963580215.1 Gammaproteobacteria bacterium | reverse complement strand
TGACCGATGCTCATCGACTCGCTGGCGGTTTTCACGATAGCGTCATTAGACGAGATCATGGCCATCGCCAGCATAAGGAGTCCCGCCGCCCTGAAGTTGTCGTTCATATTGCTGCTGGTCGAAATCGAAAACTGATGCCGTTGATCAGAGTTTGGGCGCCTCAAGAGCGCGCGATTGTACTGCAAAGCCAGGCCGGTTAGCGCCTGGTCTGATACCCGTTTCACTTTGATGGAAATTACAGAGCGGCTCTCGTAGACCGAAATCCCGAAAGTGATAATGAATTAAATCTTCCCTCCGATTAGTAGCTTTGCACCATATCGGTGACTTGCTGGCAAAAACAGGTATCTAAGATAGTTCGCGTGACATCGGTTTAAATTTAAGTCGGTTGAGCAATCGTTCGAAACAGTTAAATTCCGTCGCTTACTGTATTATGCGCGGCACGATTATCGGCCACACTATTTAATGAAAGTCCCCCCCAGAATTCAACCACTTGTCGAAGATGGATTGGTAGACGAAGTAATCAGCCGCTTAATGAGCGGCAAAGAAGCGGATGTTTACGTGGTGCGATCAGCGGGTGAAATTCGCTGTGCCAAGGTATACAAAGACGTCACGACTCGAAGTTTTAAGCAAGCGGTACAGTATCAGGAAGGTCGTAAAGTTAGAAACACACGACGCGGACGAGCAATGGAACGCGGCTCCAAGTTCGGCAAACAACAAAAAGAACAAACCTGGCACACCGCCGAAGTTGACGCCCTGGCGCTATTGGCCAATACCGATGTTAGAGTGCCTGAGACCCATGGCCTTTTTGACGGTGTACTGCTTATGGAGCTAATAACCGGTGCCGATGGCCGCGTAGCGCCACGACTTGCTGACATATCAATGACTTTGGAAGAGGCGATCAAAGATCACGTCACAGTGATTGATTTTATCAAGAAAATGCTTTGTATAGGCATGGTTCACGGCGATCTGTCGGAATTTAATGTGTTGGTTGATGCCAATGGTCCGGTGATTATTGATCTGCCACAGGCGGTTGATGCCTCGGCTAATAATCATGCCCAGGAAATGTTAGTTCGCGACGTACGCAACATCAACAAGTACTACGGTCGGTTCGCGCCAGAGATTTTAAATAACCGCAGCGCGCACGAAATGTGGGCCTTGTATGAAAAAGGCGAACTCTATGAAGATACCCCGCTGACCGGTATTCACCCCGAAGATACTCACCAGGCCGATGTAGGTGCCGTCGTCAGCGAGATTAAAGCTGTGTTGGCCGAAGAAGCCAAAAGGCAAGAGCGGCTTAGCGAATCTGAAAATTAGCTTCTTGAGTGCCTGGCAAATCAGATCGGCGAATATTTACCCTAAGAAACCTTTAGCCAATGAAATTACTGATCCGTAATTTAGACCGCAGCATCTCGCAAGTCGCTCTGCTAGCGATGTTTGAAAAACATGGTGCAGTACAGTACTGCACTGTTGTTATAGATAAAGAAACTAGCGAGTCGAAAGGCTTTGCTTTTGTCGAAATGCCCAAAGTTGGCGAAGCCAAGGCTGCTATGCAGGCCTTGAACGGCATCAAAATTGGCGACAACAAACTTCGAGTAAAAAAGGCTGAATCTCGGTCAGAAAATCAAGATTAGCGGGTGGTACGGCTTAGCTCTGGTATGCATCATATGATTGTCTACCAGATACTCCGCCAGCTCACCAGAGCTGGTCACGCGGGCCATTGTCACTGAGCAGGTGCGCTTTGTGCTTAACACTTCATAGTGGTTAATTCTGTGAAGGTTAATCCAGCAGATCAGAGCCGATCGTGGCTATAAATCCAGGCACAGTTCTATTGGTAGGTGGAAGGCGAGGGTATCCAAAGTGGTTACATCAAACCCAGAACGCCTCAGATCAAACGCAAGGTCGAGCAATCCCAGCGCTCGGATCGAGAAGAGGTCTGTCAGCTGGCTGACCCTGATTGCCACAGGTAGTAGACGATCACTGCCGCAGCGATTGTCAGTATCAGATGCATTAACCCTTTGGTTGATTTTTTCATGTCACGCCTCTTGATCTTTTGAAGATTGCCGAATTTCTGACTATCTGTTGTCGTTTCGTTATTTCCCGTAGATTCTACGCCTAGATAACTTGGTTCTGGGTGTATTTGAGTTGTGACGCTTATAGACGGAGAACTCTAAAAGAGTCTATTGGGGGATAAATACTCAGCACCATAGGCTATAAAAGGCCGACGGTGCGGGCATGGGTTACTCCCAGCACCGAGCTAACACCGAAACCTTTTAGCCTTTTCTGCGATGGCTGTTAGTTCTAGTTTCGGTCACTCAATAGCCTTAGATAGAAAAAAATTACTTACCGTAGCCCAATATTCTGCTTGCCCGCCTGTTTTCGGTTGTGCCATCGATATCAGTATTTACAATAATATATTTATCTTGCGTTCCGATATTGGTTAATCCTTTGATCCAGCCGTCTCCATCAAAGGGTCTGCAGCAAGTGGGGCGTCCAGCATCGTGTGGATTAGCGGTACCCCAGGGGTTTTTCCAACCAAGGCCTCCAGCAAAATGAGTGTCCATATGGTTCCTCCACACACCACCGTCGAACACGCCATCACTTTTTCTCACGCAATCCATATAAATATCCTTTCCAGCATTATCGAGTAACTTTATTTTGCCGCCACTGAAATCGCACTTAACTATACTGGCGGTTATAAAGCTAACTATTTGGTCGTGTTGGAATGTTGTGGCCTTAGTTTTCGTGTCCGTGATGTAACCGTTGAACATTGGAATCCCCACAGCAGCTAAAACACCAATGATCGCTACCACGATCAACAGTTCGATAAGGGTAAAACCTTTGGAGTGTTTCATCCTGCTAATATACCTTCACTTTGTGAAAATCTATTGGAATTATTGACTAATTTTAGTAACCGCTTCTTAAACATGGGCAGAGTCAGAAAATTTACAACGAGGTTATGATAATTTGGCATCTTTGTACTTAGCATATAGGCCACGTCAATCATTGGGGGTAAGGCTATGAAAAATCGATGTGAGGACTACTCGTATTTCTCTTTAAATGCCCTGTCGTACCTTACGACATTGTTAATTGGTATAGCTTTTGGGCTGTCGATTTCAATAATGACCTTTCACCTATCGGAAAATATCTATAAAAGTACTGTTTATCTAATTTGTCTGATTATCTCACTGGTAGTGTTGGGCATAGTTTTTAGAGGCATCACTATCTATTTCTGGTACAAGAGCAAAGTATGAGCGGTTGCTAAAAAAACTAGAATGCGGCGTTCGCAAAGCGTTATCCCCCTCGCGCCGTGCCTTGCCCGAGCATTAGTCAGATTCTTCAATAAATTGGGCGCCCCCAAGTCGTATATGACGACCCAGCCCAAATTATGCGATTGGATTTATGTTCTACCTAAAACGGCGCGGCTTGCTCCATTAAAAGTCGCGATTATCCAGGAGTCAGACCCAAGATCGCGAGGACACCAGTCGATCAGCGTGCTAATTACTTTCCGCCGCCATATGTTGGCCCTTATCTACAAACCGCTGCCACTAGCCAGGGCACCCACCTTGCACCAATCGGGAGTGGCTGATCATGGGGTAGGGATGAGAGTTCAGGGGGTTTTTTTAGACAGTACTTGCCGAACTTGCTATTTTACTGCCACAATTTACTGAATCTGATCGACATACGCTGCAAAAGTGTATTTTTCACCTGAGCCTGGTATTTATCTAAAGCCAGTTAATATCAGGAAGTATGAGCCTCAAGCGGGTTTATGCTACCATTTCGCTATTGGAACAAGAGTTTGTATATAGACACACAACCGATGAGGACTAAAACGATGTTGCGCATGAACCCTACCAAAAGAAATAAAGGCTTCACCCTGATCGAGTTGCTGATCGTAGTCGCGATTATCGGGGTGCTGGCAGCGGTTGGAATTCCTGCTTACAACGGTTATATCACTTCAACTAAAATTGCCGCGACCAAAGAGAATCATGCCCGCGCCCGGGATATGACCGCAGCGATTCTGGCTAAATGTGCAGATTCAGCTTCCAAATACACAGTAAAAACCAGCGCGACAGCAAACACAGCTAAAGACTGCTCCGATGGTACAACTACTATCGTTACCGCGGTTATCGCCCATTTCAAATGGGATGCCTGGAAAAATCCATACAATTCAGCTGAAGATGCTGTGCTCGCAGGTACCGGAAAAAAGGGTCAGACCCAAATTGCTGTGGCTGGCAAAACGGTTACTGTGACAACTAAGCCTGGGGACGATGACGGCGCAGATGGCACGTCGCTAGTTGCCACACTGATTGCAGAATAATAGTTTGATGTTGCGATAACGCAACGTCTTGTCATGCGCCTTAACCTATGCTTAAACCTGGCGCGGATCTTCTGACTAAACGCAAACAAGCGCCATTGGTAAAGTGTTGCTCATGGGCGGGCTCGGTCCAGCCCAGCCCCAATACCTTGCCCTCGTAGTTCGCAAGGCGTGTGAGGCGATATGCTTCATGTTACTAATTGTTCAAACCCCGTTTTGAGAAAGTTATGAAACCCCCACGCACGATGCGCGGCTTTACGCTGTTGGAGTTATTAATAGTAGTGGTCATCATAGGCGTACTGGCGGCGGTCGGCACGCCAATGGTGACGGGATATATTGCCGATGGCAAGCAAAAGGCCGCAGAAACAGGCCTTAAATCGATCTATCTGATGCAAAGAGATTACCTGCGAGAAGAGGGCAAGTACTACGGCACTGGAGCAGGCGATCACACCCAAAAGATAAACACCGAGCTTTTTTCAGGCAATTTGACTTTAGACGAAAGCGGCGATTATGCTTTTCAGATTGTCGCAGTCGCAGCTACCAGTTTTGTAGCCTCTGCAATTGCCGATGGCAAAGATACGTTGTGTATAAACCAAAATAATAAAACTGCTTGCGATTAATTACCCAACTGGCGCAGTAATCTTAAGCAGTGGTACGTTACAAAGAGCCCACTATGCGCAACACAAAAGGCTTTACCTTAATCGAGTTGCTGATCGTCGTCGCGATCATTGGCGTTCTGGCTGCGGTCGGGATACCGCTGTACAACGGGTATATCACCAAAGCCAAAATCTCGGCTGTCTTACAATCCCATATAAATATGCGAGATGAGATGGGTGCTGGGATGGCCAGGTGCGCCGCCCAGAGTGAAGGCAACCTCAAGTTGTTCAAAGATTCGCGCGGTGGAAATAGAGAAATAGTTCTCGTTCCCTGCCTTAGTACCACGTCGGAATTGGCTGCAAAGTTTGTGAAGCACTTTCTAGAATATGATAACCCATATAATGACAAACAGGTAAATATAACCCGTGGTGGAAATTGCAACCCGACTGGACTAGGTGTACATCAGTTTTCCAACTCACATACCGGCCCCGATTCTATTACCCTTTGCACGAACACCGGTGACGAAGACGGAAATGACAAGATTGTGAAGGCAAATATCTACCGGGGCTAAGCCGCACAAACCGATAGAATAGCCTGGGTAGGAAAAGTAAACAAAGTGAGTGCTGTCGGCCAGGACGGTTAGGCTCTGGTTTGTACGGGTTAACCAGCCAACGTGCTAGTCATTGCAACGGCTTTTGCCCTAAACAACGGGGCTTTAACCTAAAGCGTCTCCCCCATCATGAACATCGGGGTATACATCGCCAGCAGTATGAAGCCTATAGTGGTTCCCATAAAAACTATCATCACCGGCTCGAGCATTGCTGTTAAGCGGTCAACGACCTCATCCATCTCTTCCTCATAGTAGTTTGAGATAGTTCCAAACATCTCTTCCATGTTGCCGGTTTTCTCGCCTACAGAGACCATCGCATGGAAAGTGACGGGAAAGATTTTCGGTTCTTTTTGGTAAAGCTCAGATAACGGCTCCCCGGAAAAGACGCCGCGTTTAACCTCAATGGTCGCTTCTTTGATTATGAGATTGGTCATGGCACTGGCGCAAATATCCAATGATTCAAGCACCGGAACGCCAGCCGCGCTGAGATTTCCTTGAACCATTGACAGCTTCGCCAGGGCGGATTTTTGAATCAGCGAACCAAATAACGGCAGCTTTAAGACAAACTTATGAAATCGCTTGCGAAACTTGTAGCTTCGTTTGATCATCTGAGTAAGCATCACAATAAACCCGACTACGCTGGCCAGAAGAAGGCCGCCTCCCCAGGGATCGCGCACGAACTCACTGATGTTGATTACGGCTTGCGTGACAGCGGGCAGGCCGCCAGCAAAACCTGAGAACATCTCCTGAAAGACAGGAACTACATAGATCATCATTATGGCGATAACCGCGACTGCCACAACCAGTAATATGGTGGGGTACACCATTGCGCTTTTGATTTTTGATCTTATTTTCTGACTTTTTTCAATCCCCTCGACCAGCTTTCCAAGAAAGGTGTCCATTTTTCCGCTGGATTCACCAGCTTTTAATAAATTAACGTAAATATCGTCAAACACGGCGGGATGTTTAGCAAACGAATCAGAAAGCGGGGTGCCGGATTCAACATCGATCTTGATCTGCTCGACCACTGACTTCATTACTTTATTTTCAATTTGAGCAGTAATCAAAACGATGGTATCTAAAATGGGGAGCCCGGCCCGCATCATGGCTTCTAGCTTTTTGGTGAATAAAACGAGTTCTTTCACTGGGACTGTTTTGCCAGCCCGTCGGGCCGGATTAAGGGGTTCTGGGGCTTTTTCTTCGACTTGCTCAGCGCCCGATAGCCGGGTCAGACTGGTAATAATAACTTTTTGTTCTTTTACCTTAAACGCGGCTTCGTCTCGATTGATGCCTTCAATTCGGCCACTGGCATATTGACCGTCTTTGAGACCTTTCCACGCAAAAATTGCCATAAGACTAGGTTTTCAACCCCAATTACAGCAAGAGTACACGTCGGAACTCTTGCGCGGAAATATCTCCTTGCAGCATCAGTGAGCGACCCATGTTTTGCATTGTCATGAAACCGTCCGCTTCCTTGGCTAGCTTCAATAACTCGAGTGTCGTCATTCCCTGAAGGATGCCTTCGCGAAGGCCATCAGTTATCCGCAATACTTCGTAAATGCCACGACGACCGCTACAACCGGTGTTATTGCATTTGTCACACCCAACACCTTTGTATAACTTGCTGCGAGAGGCCTCTTCAACAGTAAAGCCCATGGTCAGGTACTGATCTGTAGAGACATCCTCGTCGATCTCTCGACAGTTATCACAGACCTTACGAGCAAGTCTTTGAGCAACGATTGCCGCGAGCGAGGAGGAAATCAGATAAGGGGGAATGTCCATGTTTAGTAGTCGGGTGATCGTACTGACAGAATCATTGGTATGGAGCGTGCTCAGCACCATATGACCCGTTAACGCGGCCTTAATGGCGATATTGGCGGTGTCCTGATCTCGAATCTCACCCACCATTATGACTTCTGGATCCTGACGCAAGAACGACCTTAGCGCCGAAGAAAAAGTTAGGCCAATTTCGTCTTTCACCTGCACCTGGCCAACACCTTCCATATTGTATTCAACAGGGTCTTCAGCTGTCAGGATGTTAACGCCTACCTGATTGAGTCTTCCAAGTACGCTGTACAACGTGGTTGATTTACCACTACCCGTTGGGCCGGTGACCAACACAAGCCCCTGGGGAGCATCAACAGCCGTTTTCAAAGCCTTCTCGTCTGCCTCGGACAAACCCATCTTCTCCAAAGATAGATTTGCCGATGACCCGTCTAGAAGTCGCATGACCACGCGCTCACCAAATGCCGTGGGCAAAATAGATACACGCAGGTCAATTTCCTTCGCCCCGCTACTCGCTGAAAAAGCCCCGTCCTGGGGCAATCGCCTCTCAGCGATGTCCAGGCTCGACATGATCTTGATTCTGGTTGTGACCGCCGCGTAGTGGGCACCGAGTGACCGAGCAAACCGCTGCTGGTCCTGCAGTACCCCGTCTTTTCGGAAACGAATTCTGGAGGATGTCTTATAAGGTTCTATGTGTATGTCACTTACACCAGCGGTAATCGCATCACTAATAACTTGGTCAACCAATGTAACCACTTCAGATGACAATGCTGCGTCATCTTTTGGATCCTTATCCTTGTCCTTTTTTTCGCCGAGGCGCCTGGCAAGTGAGGCTGAAACTGACTTTGGTTTTTTGCGCTCTACAGTCTTTAGTAAAGAGGGCCTAGGTGACGGCTGAGAGTCGTCTCCGCGTAATAGACGATCCAGAATGGATGCCATGTCAGAGAAAGTAATAACGTAAGGGGTGACTTTCTTATTGGTGATCGTTCGGACGCCAGGTACCGTATTAAGCGAGTTAGGCTCCGATATGGCCACTTTAAGAGTGCCTGCGGACTCTTCGAACGGGACAATTCGGTTCTGCTCTATAAAAGATATCGGCAAAAGTTTAAGGGCATCGCCTTGTACGTCTTCCATACGTTGAAGTCGTGCCACCTCCAGGCCATACATCCCACCAATACCTTCTGCGACAGATTCTTCATTGGTAAAGCCGAATTCAAGAATCGTTTCAATCAGACCCCGGTCGCTTTCATTACTTGCAGTAATGGCTTGATCCAGTTGATTGTCCGAGATCAAGCCATTGGTGACCAAGAATGACGCGAGGTGGGTCGCGGCATCTTTTTTAATTTGAAAATTAGGTCTTGATGCCATTGGGTAGAACCGTGTAGTAAATGGGTGGCGGATTAAATGATCCGAGGCGCAAGAAAGACCAGTAATTCCTTTCGCACATCTTTGTCGGATTTGAAGCGGAACAAGTGCTTGATAATTGGAAGGTCGCCTAAAAATGGAACCTTATCCTCACCGTCGGATGTTTCCTGAGTAAATACACCGCCGATAACAACTACGGTATTGTCTTTAATTAACAATTTGGTCGTTATCGAGCGTGAAGTGATTGGTGGATTCCGGGTAGAGGTGTTTGCTGATTTTTTCTCTACCGAAACTGTAAGGATAATATTTCCGTCGCCGACGATGCTTGGGGTCACAATAAGCTTGATGCCGGCATTTTTAAACTGAACTTCCGTGCCTCCGCTTTCCGACGCGCTCTGATACGGAATTTCATCACCCTGAATAATAACCGCTTCCTGGTTATCCAGGGTAAATACCCGCGGGTTAGAGATAATTTTCGAATATCCCTTCTTTTCCATCGCGGAGAGCTCTGCTTTTAATAGCGTGCTTGCACTTTGAACCATTAATCCGATGCCAGCGCCACCGGTGACCGCAAAGTTAGTTGCCAGCCCGGACAAATCGCCAAGTTTGACATCCCCAGGTGTGTCCGATTGGGATCCTGCAACGCCTGCTGTGGTTACCTTAGTGATCTTGGTGGTACTGTCAGGGTTGCCGATAACACCTACGTCTGAGACACCAAAGCGTGCGCCAAATTCTTTACTGAAATCATCGGTTGCTTCAACAATAAACGCTTCGATAAGAACTTGTTGTGTTCGAACATCGATCTTGGAGATCAGTTGGGAGATTGAATCCAGATCCTGACGGTTGCCCTTAATAATCAAGGCTTTGATTCGCGCGTCAATCGCAATTTGTACACCATAGGCATTGACAGCGCCGCCGCCTTGCCCGGGTTCACTGATCCCCAGAACCTCCTGAAGCTCTTGTTTGACCACTGTTGGTTCGGTGTAAAAAAGCCGGAAGATCTCGGTAAACAGTGGCCCAATTGCTTCTTCTGCCTCAAGAGCGGCAATTAAATCAGACCTACGCTGACGTTCGAATGCCTCTTGGGCGATGAGCGCTGCTTGTTCGTGAATGCGGATGATGGTGCCTTCCTCATTAACATGTTTAGCGAGCTTGCGAATCTGGAGGATAGCGTCCAAGGCCTTATTCCACGGAACATTAATCAGTCGGACCGAGATCGTTCCGCCCACTTCGTCTCCAACGAGTATATTTTTTCCGATAACCTCAGATAGCATCGTCATTGCATCGCGTATATCGACGTCATCCAAATTAATCGTTATCGGAAACAAATCCTCTCGTTGCTCGTTGAGATCCATGTAGTTCTTGGGTTCTTCCCTACTGACAAGTTCCCGTTTTTCTGGGGTGACTCCCGATTCAAACGTGTCTTCAAGATCAGGTCCGGCAGCGACCGTTCGCGCAACCTTGGCCAGGCTGTCAGTAGCGAACCCTTTTGAGTCGATTAACGAGCCGCCTTCACCGACCTCGACCAACGGCGAACTACCGTCCTTCGCAGCTCCTGATCCCTCTTCACCCGGCTGCGTTGGACTAAGAGCGACTTCTTCGACGGGCGTTGGGTCTGGGTCAACCTGTACGGGTGTCGAAGCGGGCTCAGCAAGATCTTGGACAATCTCCTGATCTACGACTGCGGGCTCAGCAAGTTCTTGGACAATCTCCTGATCTACGACTGCGGGCTCAGCAAGTTCTTGGACAATCTCCTGATCTACGACTGCGGGCTCAGCAATATTCGTGACTGGATCAACGAAACCCTCAGGGACAATGCCCTGATTTTCGAGTAATGCGCACGAGGCCAAAAACAAGCAAGACAACACAACTGCCAGGAGCCTAGTCATTGGTCTTCGTCGCCCCTCTATTGCGTACCTTGAGCCGGACTTCTTCCGGGGTGTCGTCCTCACCGCGCTGTACAACTGTAAACCCTGAGCTATCAAACGCTTTGATGTACCCATCTTGGGCGCCCAAAAGATCTCCAAAGTGCAAAATATAGGTTCGCGAATGAGGGGCTGGAGTTCGAATAATAGCAACTCGCTTAGTCGTGGGGCTGCTCGCTTTTGTTGTCAATATGCCCATGAGAATGTAATTGTGCACAGGCCAGCGCTGAAGCGGAGGTTTTTCCAGATCGGGCTCCTGAACGGGCTCCACAACTTCGGCCGGTTGTTGCGGCGTTTTAAGTGTGTTAAATGGATTTGCGGCAAAGGTCTGGCTCGAGAAAACGATCACAGCGCAAGCTCCGATATAGGTTGAAAACCTATTCATCCTAAGCTATCCGCCGGTAATGAAGCGGTCAGCATCAGAGGCGGGGAAGCGGTAGGTCGAAAGCGTAGTCACAATATCTACTACGCCGCTGCTTTCATCTTCCCCAGTGCGGACAGTAATTTTCTCGCGCTCGATATTAATAATCTTTTTTTGCTGGGCAAGATCTCGACGAAAATTAGTGTAACTAAGGTAGTCTCCAACAAACTCAAACTGAACACTAATTTTGTAAAAGGCGACTTCTTTTTTCGAAGGTAGACCTTCGCCTTGATCGATAGGAGGTTTATCGGAGAAAACCGGCACCTCGTTGCCTTTCTCGAGCTTGGCGACCAGCAGTTCGTAGGTCAACGCTAACAGACTGATATTTCGGTAAAGATCCTCAAGTTCTTGTTTATTATGAAATAGCCTGTTTAACTCGTCGAACCGGGCATTACCTTCATTAAGTGTAGCCTGGTTTTGTAAAATCTCTTGATCAAGAGTCAAAATTTCAGATCTAATCTGGTCAGTACTGTCGATCATGGCTTGCATTTCACTGATACGTTTTTGCTCAGGAATATAAAAGAAATAAAGATAAGCCCCAATCAGTAACGCAACGAGAATGCCGATAACCAATTGCTTAAGATGTGGACTCGATTGAGCCCCGGCACTATCTCCCGCCTTACCTCCCTTTGTGAGGCCTTTAAAAAAGCTTCCGATGTCAACGTTAAGGTCCATATCGATTACTGCTCCGCCTCCGTTTTGTTGCCAAGAGGTTCAAGAGTGCATCTTAAAGAAAAGTTTTTCAAAGCCAGGCCATCCTCCATTGAAACAGACATGGTCTGTAAAGATGCCCTGCGAATATGCGAGCTACTATCGAGCTTACTATTGAATTCAATAATATTCTGGTCGCTGAGTGACCTTCCAGTAATGATGACCGCACTGCCATCGTAGGCAATCGAATCTAAAGCAATCCCATCGATTACCGAATTATTGATCTCAGTAAGCAGTTCATACATAGATACCTGGTTAGAGTCGAGATTCGCGCTTGCCTCTAATAGTCCGGAAATCTTTTGAATCTGTCGGACAAGCTCGTCCCGTGTTGCAAGCTTTTTGTCTCGTTCGTTGGCTGCGGCATAATAGACCGCCATTTTTTCAGTAACCGAATTCTTTTTTTCACTGACATCAAAAAATGACCAGCCCGCACCTGCAAGCACCATGAGCACAACCAGAATCAAGACGTATCTGGAGAAGGCTTTCGCTTTTGCTTTAGCCTTTACCGCATCGCGATTGGGTAGCAGATTGATATTGTTGACGCCGGTAACGTACTGGTAGTAGCCGAAAATATCGAGTTTGCGCGTTGCTAAGCCAAGTACGGCGGCAAACATTGACGAGTTGGGCTCTGCGGAGACCTTTTGTTCGATATTAGCCGGCACCCGCACATCGGCCAATGGATTGAATGCTTCGAGACGGGTATTGGGCAAGCCGATCTGGAACTGTGCAATTGCGTCATCGATAGAGGGCAGGGTAGAGGCAACAAAAATCTTTGCAATGGTCGAATTGTATTTTGATTGGTAACTGGAAACGACTTGAGACACCTGCATTGCGTAACGTTCAAATAACTTCGTGTTGTCACTGCCGGCTTCAGTCGGGCTGGTATTTAGGAGATGCTCCTTGTCAATATCCGATATATATATCTCTGCAATAAAAGGCGCGCCTTCTTTATCGATGATTAACAGAAAATTTTCAAACGGACCGAACTCCAAAAGCCCAATGGGTTGTTTAAAACTGAGATTTTGTTTCAGATCTAACGCGTTGCGTAAACTAAAGCAGCGAACGTCCACCACAACGGGATTGAGCCCAGCGTTACGAACTATGCCCATGTAGTCTTCGATATCGCTCAACTTGGACGCCACAAACAAAATGTCCATCAGGTTTTCAGTGTTGTGGCGCTTAATCACCTGATGAAAAATAGAATATTCGTCTATAGGATCAGGCAACTGCACAACGTTATCCCATAGTGAGTCTGTTTTGATGGCCTCGTCTAGTTCTTCATCGGACATCAACGGCAGGTTAACGACCTGGATAACAGCGCTACTTACAGGGATGGATACAGCAGCGTTAGATGTGGAGACCTTATTCTTCTCGCAAACCTGTTGCAGTTTGGTTGAGTAACCATCGGGGTTATTTTTTAGATCATTGGTATCGATTTGCCCCTGCACATATCGATAACCCACTTTTGTGACGGTCCACCGTTTGCCGGACTGCTCGAGTTGCGCAATGCGGATGTAGCCGGGCATGATGTCCACGCCGACGACATCTTCTTGCTGAACAATTAATTTGCTTAGTCGAGCTTTTAGTGCGCCAAGCAGTTTGTTTGCCATTACGGTATGACTGTCAATATTGAATCGGCGGATTCGAGCAACGAAACTCGCACGCCGAAAAAGATGCAAAGGGATAGTTATCCCTGTCCATCAATCAATTCTGATGACAGATATCCTCCATTAGTACGTTTCTAGGTTCGGCAACTTCACGATGGCTTTCGGCACTGCCGGTAGGCCATTTCTTGAAATTCTATGCAAAACTTCTTTTGGGCTCTAGATTTACCCTAAAAGTTAATAGGAGTAAAGTATATTCGGGAATCAAAGTAACCACAGGAATTAAAAATGACCGTAGAGCGCAGGATTGCATCCTACACTGAAGAATATGACCTATCGGATCTCCATATTCATGCAGATAGACCAATATCGATCAGAGTCAACGGGCAGATCGCCACATTTGCCGACGATACCGTCAGCGCCGAAGAGTTGGCCGTTTTTATACACGATAGCCTGGAATCGGATGAAGCCCGCGAGACTTTCGAGGTAGGTCGGGAATTTGATCTGGCCATTGTGATAAGCGACCTGCGATATCGGGCGAACTTCTTCCATACGTCAACTGGACAGGCAGCAGTTTTGCGCAAGATCGAGACTGAGATTCCAACCATGCTCGATCTTGGACTGCCAGCCGTAGCTCAGGATATGGCCAACCAGGTGAATGGATTGGTTCTGGTCACAGGCCCGACCGGATCTGGCAAATCCACTTCGCTGGCAGCCATGATCGATCATATAAACACCAATCGTAATGAGCATATTCTGACGATTGAAGATCCTATCGAATACATCCACACCAACAAAGAGTCTATTGTTGCCCAGCGTGAAGTTGGACGAGACACTAAATCATTTTCGAATGCCTTGCGCGCCTCTTTGCGGGAAGATCCAGATGTGATCCTGGTTGGAGAGCTTCGAGATCGGGATACTGTGCAACTTGCATTAACCGCCGCCGAGACTGGCCATCTGGTGTTTGGTACCCTGCATACCTCTGGGGCTCCAAATACAATCAATAGAATAATTGATGTATTCCCGCCTGAACAACAAGACCAGGTCAGGTCTCAAGTATCTCAATCGCTACGAATGGTGATGACACAGAAATTGTTTCGCAAGACCGGAGGAGGGCGTATCGGCGCATTCGAGGTTATGGTCTGTAACCCCGCCGTGCGTAATCTAATTCGTGAAAATAAGATCTTCCAGATAGAAAGTGTTATGCAGACCGCCAGAGGCGACGGAATGGTCACGATGGATGCTGCGATCCAGCAACTCAAGGGCTCTGGCCAAATCGAAATGCAATAAAAGCTGATCGCAAAAGAACAACAGCCCAGATCAACCCGAGCGTGGCAAAGTGTCTGAGGAGCCCAATGTGAAAGCGCAGGCCAGATCCACTCGCAAAGAGCGCGGGTTTACTTTGTTAGAGCTTATGGTAGTGATCGTACTAGTGGCATTAGTCTCAACTACATTTTTAAATCTGGGCGGCTGGAATTGCACGACCAAGGTTCGTAACGATTTTGACGACTTGAACGGGTTTCTTCAGACCCTGCGCGCCCAGGCAATGAGTTTTAATCGTACCACCCGAGCGCGCTTTGAATCGACGACGCAGGTGCATCCAGAAGTATGGGTTATGCACGGGATGTCAGCGGATTGTGAGGCGGCGGGTTATCTTCATCTACCCTTAACTGACGAGGGTGTGGCACTCGGGGATGATGAAGCGTACATGAATAAGTATGATCTGATTCCAGATCGCTCTGAATATGCGGGTTCTACGGGTTTCAAAGTCTGCTTCAATCCTGACGGGACCGCTACTCCTAAGACGATTTCTGTTACCGCGACCTGTGGCGATAAAGCCATTCACTACAAGACCCAGATTTTCGGGGCCACTGGGTTCTTTGAGACTACTAAACTTAATGCGGCAACCAATTCGTGGAAGGAATTGTAAAGTGAATCAAGGTGCTGCTGAATCTGAGTTGACAGAGGACGGCTTTACCCTCGTTGAGGTAATGATCTCAGTAGTCATTACCGCGATTGGTATTACGGCTGTGTTTGGTTTTATCGCCGCTTCGGATGAGGCTATTCAAAAAGCACAGCAACGCGAGCGCCTTGACATGATCGTTACCGACATCATTGAGACAGTGGTTGGTGATAAAGAAAATATCACAGAATATTCAGGCAAAAACCTTTGCGTATGCGCAGGTTTGACTACGTCTTCCGGAAAAGCAGTTCAGTTAGCGCATTTAAAACGATGGTGCAGTTACCTGAATGCAGAATCCGGAGAGGCCAAAGCCGATGATATTCGCAAGATTAATATCACCCAAAAAGTTGTGGGAACCAGAACGGTAAACATATTAACAGTCGAGTTGACCAGCGCCGATGGTAAGAACACGATTTTTGCTAAAAGAACATTTGATGCGCCCGATACGCCCTGATCAAGGATTCACTCTGGTTGAAGTGCTGGTTTCAACGGCAGTAAGTGCTATTGCTTTGGGGAGCCTTTTGATTGCCTATGATCTTGTCGATAAGCAATACACAAAAATACGAGACACTACGGTGATTGGGCAGACAGGTAGAAATGTTTTAAAAATCATGGAACGCGATATTCGGATGGCAGGATCTGAATGGTGGACGCCGTCAGGAACGGTAGAACACGGTGCGATTACCGATGCCGACGCTATTTCTATAACCCAAGGCGCTGGCAATGGCTGCTGCGATGAAGTGACGGTTATTTATGATCAACCAACGAACATTTCCAGTCAAAGACTTAGGATCCGTTACTGGGTAAGGGATCATGTGGGAACACGAGGCACCAGAAGCAGGCTTTTTAAGAAGACCGACATTATCGCGCCACCAAGCCAGGTAAAGGTTGGTGCTGAAGATGCGATGGCTGACTATATCGAGGACCTTCAGCTGGAATATTCCGGCAGTGCAGCGCACCCAAAAAAACTCATCGAAATCTACCTCGCCTTACGTACCAAGCAGGAGTTCAGCCGTGAAAAATCGTACCAAAGAGGCGCGCATTATCCGGGCGACTCTACGCTTGAAACGACCGATCGGTTCAGACGACGTGAATTCTCGACCAGTGTTGCTGTGAGAAATCTGACGCTATGAGCCAACCTTTCGAGCTCAGCGGCCAAAAAGGTGCAATTCTTGTAGTTTCATTGATTATCACTTTGGTCATTACCACTATGGGGATGGGTCTTTTTTATATTGGTAACCGAAGTGTTGATCAGATAGAGGCCCATACGGACCGATCCGAGACGCTATATTCGGCAGAAGCCTGTGTAGATGCAGCAGTCCGATGGCTGGATGCTGAGTCGGAGGGGGGGGAGGTACCGTGCATTGATATAGAACCAGCTGGCGAGGTCTGCCATCGGATTGGCAGTGCAGCTCTTGGTGCAACGAACCCTAGTATGGATGACTGGAGGGTAGCTGGTGAGAGTTCAGCTGTCAGGGCACTGAAATTTCAAGGAAGAATGGCCAAGCATGAATACTTCTGCCAAATTACGTTAACCGCAACGTTGGCTGCTTTGGGCCCCAAATATATTTATGAAATTGTATCTAGCGGGATCGGCCCAAAACAAGCCCGCACCAATTTAGTAGTAATAGCATCGATCACAGCTGGAGGCTCATCCGATGGGGGAAATGATGTGGGCCAGGCCAATGAATATTAATTTGACCTCTCAAAATGTTTGTGTGCCACCCACACTATGGCGGCGCCGGCCCAAGCGGTTATGACCTTGCGATTTAGGCAAACGCCTAAGTTAAGTCGCCTTGCAACCGGACAGTTTGGTCGTGCTCTAGTGCAACCCAAGGTGGTTCAGCACAAAGCGTCAGCGCAATTTTATTTTGCCATAGCGCTAACGGCCCTTTTGCTGGTAGCGCCTGCGAGCTATGGCGCCAAGGAGCCGCCGCCAGGCGCTGGAGTCGATTCGTCTATCCCGGCGAATATCTTACTATCGATTGATAACTCAGGGAGCATGAATAACTCGACTAAGCGGGTCAAAGCGCCTGAGCCTATGCCTATGGATTTTGCCGGGTCTGGGGATGGCAGTTGGCATCTCGCACATCGCGCGTTTTCGTATAATCCCCGCGAGATATTTCGAAAATACAACTCCGCTGGCACCTGGCTTCAGGATTATGGGAATGGGTTTTTCTTAAATTCTGAAAAAACTTTCCCCAGTCGGATCGCGACCGACAAAGAAGACAACCTTTATTTGACTCATTGTAAGACCGGTAAAATACACAAATTTGATGCCAGTGGTGCTCACGTTCAGTCCTTTTCAACTCCCAATCCTCTTGCCATTGATATTGATTCAAACGGCAACATCTACGTAACAGCGATACGCACTAAAGGGCAAGAAGTTGAATGCAAATCTCCGTATCCTTCGCGGGGAGAACCGGGCCCTTTTCTTTGGAGAAAACTCGACCCATCTGGAGCTCTTCTTGGCGAATGGCCAATTGCGATAGAGCCTATATATAAAGGCGACCCGGGTAAAGGTTATTACCCTAAAGGGCTTGCTGTATATGGTGACAGTGTTTATATCGTTTCTGACACGTCCTACCCCTATGGCTCCGGCCGTGGTTATCCAGGCAAAATTGCGGGCATTAATGATTACTGCAAGCGGGGATATCGCGTTCGGGTCTTTAACAAAGAGACGGGGAAAGCAATAGACACCTGGTGGGCGCTAGGCGGCACCGATATCGAAGCCACTGCCAACGGTATTTATATCCTTGGAGCAGAGGCCGATTATGCTGGGAGCGCTGTTCGCGATCCAAAAACCAAAAAATGGACGGAGCTCTCTTGTGGGGGTCACGTTGGCAAGTACTCACACTCCGGGACTCTCATAAAGCGATTTGCGCCAAAGCTGGTCGCATGCCGTTTTGCTCTGGGCGGTGTTATTCAGCCAAAGGGAATGGGCTCGGACTCCGAGGGTAATATTTACCTGGTTGGTGGGCATAAATATATGCCCAAGTATCTTAAGAAATATGACAAAGACGGAAAATTTATCACGCAGGTGGCACCGGCCAAAAGCCGAATGGAGGCCGTTAAATGTGTGCTGGAAAGACTGCTGTCAAACAAGGATGTTACTAGTAAGGCGAATTTCGGCCTAACGGCCTGGTCGTATACGGGCGACGAGCGCATGCTGGTTAAGGTCGATGAGAATGGTGCAGAAAACATTCTTCCGTTTTTGTGTAATTCGAGTTACGGTGGGTGTAGGGCCTATGACATGCTGGTTCGCAGAAGTGGAACTGACCTACTTTCGGCGATGCAGCTTGCCGAGGATTATTTTAAAAACCGCGCACCAGCTTCAAGTTGGGCGCCGCCACGCGCCTCTACACCGGGCCCAATTGACCCGGAGGAATCATGTCAAAGAAACTTTATCATTGTGCTGAGCGACGGCGACAGTTGGGGCAGGCCAGACCCTGTCGCCGCAAGGCTGTTGCGTGATCTGGATGTTAAAACCCTGGTTGTGGGTTTTAGCGTTTCTTCTGATCACTCCTATGTTACTGATGCTTACGAGAGTTTCTCGCAAGCCGGTGGAACCTATCCGTTATCACCTGTTTATGCGGATAATGAGGCCGGGCTGCAAGACACGTTGATGCACTTCATTTCGAAAACTCAAAAAACAAATCTCCGCTATACCGGTACCGCGCCTGTGATTCCGTCAGCCTCGGGCGATCATATCTATCAATCGGGCTTTACTATCCCCGAAAACGGTCAGTGGAGGGGTAAGTTAACCAAGTATTCGTTAGATTCCGATACGGGTGCGGTTGGTAGCGTGGTCTGGGAGGCAGGGAAGCAGCTGAACCTTAAGGATGCAGATTCAAGGCGGATCTGGACTGTGGCATCCGATGCAGGAGTCCCTGATGGACTAAATAATTTTACCTCCAGCAATGTGGCTGGGCTGAAAAAACTATTGTATGAGGGGGTTAGCATACCGCCCGATAGTGAGGCCGCCCAGTTGATCGGGTTCATTCGTGGCACTGATTCTTACGATGAAGACATTGATCTACAGGTGGGCGATCAACGAGAGTGGAAACTTGGTGATATCTATCACTCGGAAATGACCATCGTCGGGCCACCCGCCGCGATTAATACTAAACAAGCAGGCAACCCCAAATCAGAAGAATACTACAAGAAAACTAATAATTATCAGGAATTTTTCGAGGCGAACGCCAGTCGGCCCACGGTTGTATATGTTGGAGCCAACGATGGAATGCTCCACGCATTCGAAGACCATACTGGCGAAGAATTATGGGGATTTGTACCGCCTAATATCCTGCCGGCCTTGCGCCAGATGACCACTTCAGTGCCCAACACCACCATCCCTATATATGGGGTTGATGGATCACCGGCTGTTAGGGATATTTACATCAATCACGGGAGGGGAGGGCATTGGCGCACCATCTTGATCGCGGGGCTTGGTCGGGATGGGTATGGATATTTTGCGTTGGACATCACCAACCCTTTAAACCCTAAGTTTCTTTTTGCTTTTTCCAATGACCCGGTCAACCGGGTTGTCCGTCATTGGGGCTCAACTGGTAATTTAACCGAGAACAACTATGGCAGTATTCCTAGCGAATTTGAATATTCGAAATTAGGCCAGGCGTGGTCTACCCCAACCATTAATCTGGTGTCCGAAGCAGCGCCACCAAAATGGCTTGCCATAATTGGTGGTGGATTTAATGGATCGGAATCGCAAGAGTATGGATCTGCAGCTTATCTTATTGAGCTTGATACCGCGGGCAGGAGGCGTTCCCGCCTTGATTTGCCGGATACAAAGGGTGGCTTCATTAATTCAGTGCCGGCTCAATTTACTGCAGTCACTCCAGATACAACGCCAAAGGCAACGTATCAGGGCGCTATTTCTTATGTGGTTGATATGGAGAGCAAGCTTTTTAAATTTAATTTCACCGATAACGGCAAACCTTATGCATATGATCTTATTTTCGATGGTGAGGGAAATAACGTTAATCAACGCGCGTCGTTTATGCCTGTAACCGCAACAACAGATGGCGCTAAAGATAGTGATAAAAAAGTCTGGCTTTATTTTGGCACAGGCAATCTGAACAAACTCGAGCTATCACAATCGACCATACAAAACCGTATTTTTGGAATAAAAGACAAGAAATTCCCTCTTTTTGGGGATTCGGGCATTGGTGGGAAATCGGTAAGGTCCGACAACTCGGATCCGGGCAAACCGACCATCAGCAACCTAAAAAACGTGACCGATAAAGCGGCGTCCTGCCCCAAAGAGGATGATCTTGGTTGGTATGTCAACCTGGGAAAAGACGAGAAGGTTACTAATAAAATACAGATAAATGATAAAGTGTTGTATGCCCCGCTTTATACGCCAGATGTTAGCGGGGGCTGCTTTCCCGGAACCAGTGCCTTGGCTGAATTAGGCTACGGCTGTGGCAAGGTACTCCGGCGAACCGAGCTTGGCGCTGGGCAGATTACAGGTGCGCGGATCTTTAACAATAAGGTGTATCTTGGCATAAGCGGGACGCCTGACAACGAGGCGGCGGTTTCCCTTGGCGGCGGTTTTACCAAGAAAGGGAGCATCATCTCGGGCGCAATAGCGACTCCAAGTGCATCCAACTCGCAAGAGGCTGTGATTGAATCGTGGCGGGAGAGATTTTAAAAAAACCTGTATAGGTCATTATTGCGCTTTCGTTTTTGGCCGATCAGCATTTTCACTGATCAGTCACGTTGGCTAATCAGCACATTGAATAATTGACCTATTGGGCAACGCCGCCGCCATTCTTCCTTGCCTTGCCTTGCCTTGCTTTGCCTTGCCTTGCCTTGCCTTGTTTTGTGGAATTTTACGATTCCCCAGCTACGCAGCACCGGCGCATTGGCATCGCCCAAAATACGCATAAGGCCCGTTTGAGCGGTAGATTACACCGAGCAATATTCCATTGGCTGGCTGATCTCAGTTTTGCCTCTTGAACATACCGCACGACCAAGGGGTTAACTTTGCATCAGGAAAACTGTACCTTTTGTAACAATAGGTATGTATGATCTAAGGTATCAAGGCCTTTCATCCGGCGGGGAAGATAATGCGGGGCAGCGGGCAGAATATAACGATTCTAAATTATGACAAGGCTCAGTTCTTTTAAAAACAAGATATCGAAGTGCACACCCAAACTCATAACTGCTGCTTTAAGTTTTAGTTGTGCAAAATCGACTTCTACAGATTCAATGCATCGTTTAACCCGTGTATCCCGGGCCTCACATGGCGCACCAATGAAAACTAATCTTAGCCTTGCTTGTATCGCTCTTTTGCTGTTTAGCGCGCAGGTATCTGCGCAAAAGCTTCCGCCTCCTGGTGCTTATGGCCGGTCCAACGTATTGCTGATGATCGATGTTGGGGAAGCGATGGTACTGACAGTAGCTGATATAAACCTAAGTCTGATGGAATATACTGGCGCTATACGACTGCCGAGCGACGTCGCCGTCGATTCCAAGGGCAATGTGCATGTGAAAAGTAACTCTGCGCTTGACTTTGGTGCTGGCGGAATCACGAAATTAAGCCCGGAGCTAAAACCGATTAGCACGTATGGCCATAACATAGATAATGCAGCAAGCCTGAATTTTCTTAATAGAGAAGACTACAGCAAAATGGCTGTTGACGCCTTCGACAACACCTATGCGGTATATCCTGCGCAGGCGGGCAATAGGGATTGTTGTGGACCGTCAGGCGCCGCGGTTAGATACGTGAACGTGGGCTCCTCTGCCGGCATCATTAAATACGATTCCGATGGCCTCGAAGTCGCTAGGATGATGATCACATCACCAACAGACGATGTTTTATTTGAGACTATTATGGGCATCGATGTTGATGCGAAAGGAAACATCTGGCTCGCCAGAAAAAAAGTGGATTCATCCTGGTGGATTACAAAACTCGATGCCTCCGGCACCCTGCTGAAGGAGTGGGAGGCGCACGAGGGTTGGGATGGCACGATACGACGTCCGGAGGTTTGGTGGACTGAGGCTTTGTGCATTAAATGGTCTGCCTGTGGCAAGTACGGAGATCTAACGGGTATTTCGGTCTACGGCGGGAAAGTCTACGTTTTGCAAAATTATCGATATAGTCACGGAAGCTCATTCCCCGCGGGGATTAACATGGGTAATATGGACGGGGCCGTTGGTGCGGTGCCGGGTGACTATCTTGATTGCAGGTTTGGGTTTCCAGTTACTGTCTACGATGACGAAACTGGTGTACAACTAGACCAATGGTGGGTGTCGGGCAAAGACGATATTGAAGTCACTGCCAATGGGGTTTATGTGGTTGGGCATACTTCCTTTCACACGGGTACGTATAGGTATCCCCGGCGATATGATCTCCAACGTGCTTTTACCACCTTAAATTATCTTTGGGACGACCCCATACCAGGTACCCGATACGGCCCGGATTGCGGCGGCCAGGTCGGAAAATATTCTCACAGTGGAGACCCTCTGCAACGTTTTGCTTCGCGCAAGATGAATTGCGATGAATCTACCATAGCAACACCGGTTGGATTAGGTTCTGACGCCGACGGCAATATTTACGTGGTAGGCGGGGGCCACAACAGCGAAGTCCGATATCCCACACATGTTGACGCCGATAGCGGAAGTGGCGGTTGGAATGCGAATTATGCGAGGTGGGATTATGATTATCGGTATGCAGGGGTAGTCAAGAAATACTCAGCTGACGGCGAGTATCTGGGTACATCAATAGAAAGAGAGACCCGAGAGCAACATTTAAAGTGCGTTTTGAAAAAAATCCTGGCGAAACCGGAGATAACCAGCAGTATAGATTTTGGGCTTATGGTGATGGGCAAAGGGGCAAAAATCCTAGTGGAGGTACCCCAAGCTAACAATGTCGAAGGCGAGGGTGTGGACAAGATTCGACCAATGCTATGCAAATTATGCCCCTTTGAAGGCGCGGTTAATAATAACGGGTTCATCCCTAGGGTCGGTTACACGGATCACTGGGTGACCTACAGTGGGCAAATCGAGCGGGGGGGGATTTATTGTGGCCGGTGTACCACCACTGCCACCCCCAAGGCGGCATTTGCATTGGCTAAGGATTACTACAGTGGCTCGGCGGATGGTTTCTTGAGCCCCATCGATCCCACAAGTTGTGAAGCACATAGTATTTTGTTAATTACCGGCAAAAATTGGGTGGGAGATGTCGCAACAGCTATCAATGCGGATGCGGAAACTTTGGCCACGACGTTGGGTGTGCAAACACACATTATTGGTTATGCTGTCCCCTTAGGCATGCGAAGGGGTTCAAGGAGTGTGTTGCCTGCGGATTACGCGGCCCGCTTTGACGCCCTTGCAAAAGCTGGCGGCACTTACCCTGTCTCTCCCAGGAAGGTGGGCACACAAGACCTCCAAAGTGCTATAGAAATGCTTCTTTTGCAAGGGCGCAAATCAGATTTTATCTTTACCGGTACCACGCCGGCAATTTCCTCTGACACCGCGGGCGATTATATTTATCAGTCGACCTTTACCCTCCCA
>CAUZJT010000021.1:0-24613 GCA_963580215.1 Gammaproteobacteria bacterium | reverse complement strand
AAGGGAAAATAGCGGTTCGCACTGAGCGCATGCTGTTGCAGATTTGCCAGAATGCAGCCGGACTCGACGGTTATTGTGTTATTGGCAAGGTCGAGATCACGCACACGATTAAGCCGCTCAAGGCTCAAAATGAGTTGACTGGGTCCCGCGACCGCCCCCCCGCACAGGCCAGTATTGCCACCCTGTGGTACCAATGAAACCTTTTCGGCACTACAGGCGTGAACAATGGCTGCGACCTGGCCGGTATCCGCTGGGCGAGCGACAACTAAGGCTTCACTTCGGTACCGGCCACGGCTCTCAGTGAGATATGGCTCGGCCTCAGAAGAAGCTGTCACCAGGCCCTTGTCGTCCAGGATCGCGCGCAGGCGGTGCAGTAATTTTTCCATGGGGTTGTCCTGCTCTGGGGTAAGCATGAGACAAAGACTAAGAATAGATGCTCCAAATGCTAGATTATATGCCTCGAGGTCGCACCAAGACTGTTATTTCCCTTTGGTTTTTTGGTACAGTGACGTCTGACAGTTAAAAACCATTTGTTTCCCAGGGAGAAATCATGCATCGGTCGCTTCATATAGAACCTAGCCTATGTACCGGATGTTTACAATGTGAGTTGGCTTGTAGCTTTGAGCACGAGGGCGAATTTAATCCGGCCCGGTCACGGATTCGAGTCTTTGAGTTTGAGCACGGCAAGACATCTGTGCCGTATACCTGTACCCAGTGTGTTGAGGCCTGGTGCCTAAAAGCGTGCCCAACGGGCGCAATCTACGTGGACAGCGACTTAGGTGCCAAGTTGGTAAGTGCCCAAGCCTGTGTTGGTTGTAAAGCCTGCACAACAGCATGCCCATTTGGGACGATCGAATTCAATCCAATTAGCGGCAAAGTCGACAAATGCGATCTTTGTAACGGTGATCCACAGTGTGTTGCGGCCTGTCCGACTGACGCCATTACTTACCTTGACGCTGGGGCGACGGGAGTAGGGCGTATGCAAGCCTTCGCGGAACAAAATGTAAAGGGGGTTTCATCATGAGTTGGCAAGGAAGAGTATTGCGCGTGAACTTGACTCTAGGCGAGGTCACCCCGGAGCCATTGAATATGGAATGGGCAAACGACTACATAGGAGAGCGAGGCCTGGGCACCAAGTATTTATGGGAGAACATGGATCCCAAAGTTGACGCGATGAGTCCGGACAATGTACTGATTTTTGCAACTGGGCCGTTGACCGGAACCAATGCTTCTACCAGTGCCCGGTACGCAGTGATAACCAAAGGGCCTCTCACTGGTGCTATTGCTTGCTCTAATAGTGGCGGAAAATTTGGCGCAGAATTGAAGTATGCTGGCTTTGACCTATTGCTTGTCGAGGGTCGTTCTGAAAAACCGGTTTATCTGTTGATTGAAGGCGATGAAATAAGCCTCCAGAGCGCTGAGAAAGTCTGGGGCAAGTCGGTTTGGGAAACAGACGAGTGGATCAAGAAGCAGCACCATAATCCAATGCTCAAGATTGCCACCATTGGTGTTGCCGGTGAGCGCGGCGTACGTTATGCCGCGATCGTCAATGACTTACACCGTGCTGCTGGCCGCTCGGGCGTGGGGTCAGTCATGGGATCAAAGAATCTTAAGGCCGTCGCAGTTCGCGGCACCTTTGGTGTGCGGGTCAAAGACCCAAAACGTTTTATGCAGGTAACGAACGAGATGAAAAACCTACTTGCTAAGGAGACTGGCGGTCTGACGAAGTACGGCACCAATGCCATGATGGACACCATGCAGGAATTCGGTGGTCTGCCGACTCGAAATTTTCAAGAGGTACAGTTTGCGGGCTACGACAAGGTTGATGCCCGGGCTATGCTAAAGACGGATGAAACGGGGCATCGCAACCTTATAACCAACAAGGCTTGCTTTGGATGCACGATTGCCTGCGGGCGCATCGCACACATCCACAAGGATCATTTCACTATACAGAACCGAAAGGAGTATTGGCACGCCTCCGGGGGGCTTGAGTACGAAACGGCTTTTGCCTTCGGCCCCGTCATTGGCGTGGACGATATTGATGCCTGCACTTTTGCCGGATATCTGATGAACGAGCACGGTATGGATCCGATCTCATTCGGAGTGACGCTGGCCGCGGCCATGGAGCTGTTTGAGATGGGGGTTATTACGACCGATGATACCGACGGCGTGCCATTGAATTTTGGAAACGCAGAAGCGCTAACGGTGATGTCAGAGAAGACAGGCAAACAAGAAGGTTTTGGCCAGGTATTGGGCATGGGTTCCAGGCTGATGTGTCAGAAGTATGGCCACCCAGAGCTGTCGATGACCGTTAAAGGGCAGGAGTTCGCCGGTTATGACTCAAGGGCCTTGCAGGGAATGGGCCTGGGTTACGCGACCGGCAATCGTGGCGCATGTCATCTCAAGCACGATACCTTCGAGGTAGATATGGATGACCAGAGCGGGGAGGGCAAGGCCGAACCTTGCAAGTCTTCGCAGGACTGGACCGCTGCAGTGGATTCAAGCGGTCTTTGCATGTTTACGATGGGCGCCTGGGGTGCGCCGGAATTTGCGGAACAACTTGACGCGGGTTGTGAGGGAGAATGGACGGCAGAGCGTTTGCTCGAGTCAGGTGAGCGCATCTGGAACTTGGAGCGAATGTTCAATTTGGCTGCTGGCCTGACTTGCGCCGATGATACGTTGCCGGAGCGACTGCTCAAGGATCCAGCGCCCAGCGGGACGGCCAAAGGCAGAGTCAATGAGTTGGACAAGATGCTGCCCGAGTATTACAGCCTCAGAGGTTGGAGTGAGCAGGGTGAGCCGATGCCCCAAACGCTAACACGCCTTGGGTTGGATTAACCTGGGTATGCAGGTAGAGGTGCGAGTGACCGGCCAGCTGATTGATTATTTTTCAGGGACGCATGTCAATCTGACCGACGGCACCAACGTAGAGCAGGCACTTGTGACCCTGGAAATCCCTGCAGCAAGTGTCGGTTTAGTATCAGTCAACGGTGAGGCTGTGCCGAGGGCAAAACGCGCTCAGTACGGTCTTGTCGATGGAGATCACATGGTTGTGATGGCGCCCCTAACGGGTGGCTGAACTTCTTCCCGATTGGCCACAGTTCGGGTTGTTTTTCGGTGCGGCACTGATTTTGGCTATCACGCCGGGGCCCGGGGTTTTTTATATCCTTGCAACCAGCATAGCGCAAGGCCCAAGGGCTGGCGTTGTGTCAGCCTGTGGAATTGCTGCTGGCACTTTAGTGCACATTTTGCTCGCAGTATCGGGCCTGTCTTTTCTCATCGCATCTTCGGGCCTGGCGTTTTCCTCAGTTAAGTACCTGGGCGTGGCCTACCTGGTTTATCTTGGCATCCAAACACTGAGTGGGCGTGACACTTCTGGCGAGAAATCAAAAGAAGTATCACAAAAGCCGCTGCTGCGAGTTTTTACTCGTGCGGCATCGGTAAATATTCTAAACCCGAAAGTGGGCCTATTTTTTGTCGCCTTGCTGCCCCAGTTTGTCGATCCGGCTCGGGGTTCGCCGGCGCTGCAGTTCCTGCTTCTTGGAATACTGCTTGCGTGCCTGGCTTTCGTTACCGATACACTGTACGCGTTGGCAGCAGGGCTGGCAGGTAAGCGTTTGCATAACCCGAAGTCGCCCTCTGCATGGCGCCGATGGCTTACAGGGATTACCTACCTGACCCTTGGCCTGCTAAGCGCTCTTATGGATCGCCCAGAACGGGTTTTAAACGGGCCCTAGCGAGCGGCCGACAGATGGCGTGTCGTATCAGCTTCGCGGGCAGTCAATATCGGGGGCGCTTTCATACCAGAATCGACCAGCGAGGGCGCCACGCCATACCCATACGGCGAGTAAGGGGTGCCGTGTGGTTTGCATGGCATGGATAGCGGTCGGGGGATGGTGGATTAGATCACCGGCCGATACCTCGAAAGAGGTTTCGTCGACCTGCCATTTTGCTTCGCCGCTCAGAATGAAATAAAACTCCTCGGCATCGTGGGCATGCCCTGGGTAGGAGATCTGCGGTCGTTGCAGTAACAGGCCGATCCGTAACGAATCAGAAGTGACCGGCGGCTGTTCCGTTACCAGAGTCGTATAGCCGTACCCTCCGGCGAAAAATTCTGGGACACCACGGCTGGCTTCTTGCCAGGAGGCGTTTTGGGCGGCAGTCGCGATCGCGTGGGCAAAACTCCCGTCCAACTGCACGGTGGTAAGAGCTTGCGCAAGGCACTGGTCTGTTGTTGAACACACTGTTGGTGCGACCGCATGTCCGTGGACCGGCACAGCCTGGATCTGACTGGCCAATTCTTGAAATGCGCTTGATGAATCTTGGGCCGAAAGCTCGCAGAGTCCGGCGAGCAGATCGGTAAGATCGTCAGAGTTTGACTGGTTATTCATGGATAGTTTGGCGTTTTGGGTAGCGTTAAAAAGAGGGTCTTCTGGAAATAGAGCCAATAGGTTACCCTAAAGAACGGAGTTAACTCAATAACGATTCTTGGGCGGCGTTGGAATGACCAGCACAAGGCGCGCGGTTGGAGCAGTATGATTGGGTCTCACGGCAGTTGAACGAGGAGAAGGGGTGTGGCTGAGTTGCTGATGCAGATGAAGAATCTCGTAATAGAGGCTGATATTGATGGCAATTGGAAGAGTATTGTTAACGGTCTTAATCTTGATCTTCATAAAGGTGAAATTGTTGGCTTAATTGGTGAGTCGGGAGCGGGCAAGTCTACTTTGGGGCTTGCTGCCATGGGCTATACCAAACCAGGGTGTCGAATCGCCTCTGGATCAATTCGGCTCAATCAGGAAGAACTGGTTGGGGCATCACATTCCCGACTACGCGAGATCCGCGGAAACCAAGTGTCTTATGTCGCTCAGAGTGCAGCCGCTGCTTTCAATCCTGCGCACCGTTTGATCGATCAGTTTACCGAGTCCCCAGTGCAACACGGCAAGATGCGGACAGATGAAGCCGCCAAGCGGGGCAGGGAACTGTATCGCCAGCTCGACCTGCCAGATCCCGACCAAATTGGCGAACGCTTTCCGCACCAGGTATCTGGTGGTCAATTGCAACGAGCGATGACTGCAATGGCTATGGGATGTGAGCCACAGCTTATTGTTTTTGACGAACCAACGACGGCGCTGGATGTTACCACCCAGATCGAGGTTCTTTCAGCTATCAAGGATGCAGTGCGGGCCCGGGGCGTGGCGGCGATCTATATTACCCACGATCTTGCAGTTGTCGCGCAGATGGCAGATCGCATCATGGTACTGCGTTACGGCGATCTCATCGAGGAGGGTAACGCAAGGGAGTTGTTGCGTGATCCCAAACAGGAATATACCAAGCGATTATTGGAGGTGCGCTCTTTGCGTGAGCAAAAAGAAGGAGAAACTGGCCAGGATCTGGTACTAGAAGTGACCTCAGTTACAGCGCGGTATCCCCAGGCAGACGAAGAGGTATTGAAAGATATCTCGATCAAAGTGCCTCAGGGGAAGACCGTCGCGGTCGTGGGTGAGTCAGGGAGTGGTAAGAGTACGCTGGCACGGGTTATCACTGGCCTGTTGCGGCCGCTTCAGGGCTCTGTGGCTTTCCAGGGCCTTCAATTGCCGCAAGTGCTGCGGGCTCGTTCCAAGGATCAGCTACGAGCGATTCAGATGATCTATCAGATGCCTGACGTCGCATTGAACCCACGGCAGAAGATTTCCGAGGTCATTGGCCGACCTCTGGAGTTCTACCTTGGCCTTGAGGGAGAGGAAAAACGCGCTCGCGTCGCCCAACTGCTGCTGCAGATCGAGTTACCGCTGGACTATGTCGATCGGTATCCAGGGCAATTATCAGGAGGAGAGAAGCAGCGAGTGTGTATCGCACGGGCATTGGCTGCAAACCCTGACTTAATCATCTGCGACGAGGTCACTTCGGCCCTTGATCAGCTGGTGGCCGAAGGTATCCTGGAGCTCCTGCAAAATCTTCAGAATGACCTTGGCGTCTCTTACCTGTTTATTACGCACGATCTTGCTACGGTCAGAGCGATCGCCGATCATATCGTGGTGATGTATCAAGGACAGATTGTCGAGCAGGGGCTTAAGGAGCAGATTCTGAGTCCTCCACATGCACCCTATACTGAATTGCTGTTGTCCTCGGTGCCCGAAATGGACCCCGACTGGTTGGACGTTTTGGTTGAACGCCGCCGCCGTGGGGAACTTCCGACCAGTGCGTCCCTGGTGTGATACCCAGCTTTATCTCAACAAAGCTGCCTTCGTGGCAAGCTTACCCGCTTCTTTAGTAATCAAAGGCAATAATGCCTGAATCTAGGACTCTCCCGCCTCGAGTGCGGCAACCTGGCGTTTGACACGTAACACCATGGCGTAGACGCCGACATGCCTGGTCGGACTTAAGTGATCGAAAAGTCCCAATCTTTCAAAACCTTGGTCCGCATCGAAATCGGCAATCTCCTGAGCTGTTTGGCCATGAAACATTGCCAATAGGATTGCCACCACCCCTTTAACGGTGGATGTATCGCAGTCTCCCCGGAACGTATAGCGACCTTGGGGATCACGTACGGCCTGGATAAAAACCGTGCTCATGCACTCGGGAACAAGATACGCCTCGACCCGGTGGGAATCCGGAAAATCCGGCAGTTTTTCACCTAGCTCGGTAATGAAATGATAACGGGCGTCCCAATCATTTAGGAAATCAAATGTTTCGATAACCCGTTCATAATTTATCGGAAAAGATTCCATAAAAGTAAGTAAGTAAGAAGAGTTCAGCGGTTAAACTGCAGACTACAATTATATATCTTCAGCGCAATTGTTTGGCAGCTGAAATGTTTTGAATAATGGCCGCAAAAAATGAATTCACAGTTGTGACTACGAACTTTCATTGTGATCTCTGACTATCGTTTAGTTGCCAAGTCCTGGCAAACGCCGTTTGTGGTGTTACTGGGTGGCTGTCTTATTTCACTGGTTGGTTTTGGCGCTCGGTCCAGTTACGGGCTGTACCTTGGGCCAATGACCTTCGATCTCAACTGGACCCGGGAGACTTTCGCGCTTGCCATGGCGCTGCAGAATCTTTTTTGGGGGATTTGCCTGCCTCTCGCGGGTATCCTGGTAGATCGTTATGGGCCGTTGTGGATTATTATCGGGGGCGCCCTCATCTATGCGCTTGGCACTTTCGGTATGACCTGGGTCGAATCTTCCGGGTCTTTATATCTGGCGGGCGGAATTCTTGTTGGTACCGGCGTAGCCTTTACGTCTTTTTCACTTGTGACCGCTACTATGGTACGGGTTGTTGGGGCACAAAGACGCACGCTCGTCATGGGTTTGTGCACCGCCGCAGGATCTGTGGGGCAGGTGCTTTATTCGCCGATTACACAGGGGATGATATCCAATCATGGCTGGTCGTCGGCCCTGGTTGTTACCTCTGTTTCGATCTGCCTGATCATCCCGCTTGCGTTCATGTTGCCCAGTGATCCTCGTGTGCTTGATGAGAACGTGGTGCACACGGGTTCAATCGGGGCGATGCGGGAGGCATTTGCTCATCGGGGGTTCCTTTTGCTCACCGCAGGGTTTTTTGTTTGCGGATTCCATGTGGCATTCATCACGGTTCATTTACCCGTATACGTGTCAGATCTCGGTTTGGGTTCGATGGTAGGCGCGATCGCTATATCCCTTATTGGCGTATTCAATATAGCCGGTTCATTGCTGTCCGGAGCCTTTGGTCAGCGCTTCAGCAAGAAATGGGGTCTAAGTGGTATTTATGCGATTCGTGCAGTGACGCTGCTGGTCTTTTTAGTTGCGCCAAAGTCGGAGCTTACGATTTATATTTTTGCCGCCACCATGGGGCTACTGTGGCTATCGACGGTTCCGCTGACAGCAGGGATCATCGCCCAGGTTTTTGGAATACGGTATATGGCGACTCTTTATGGATTTGTCTTTCTTGGCCACCAGATCGGCAGCTTTATCGGTGTTTGGATGGGTGGTTATATTTACGACCTGACCGGATCGTACGACCTCATGTGGCAAGCGGGCATCATATTGGGCCTTGGTGCGGCGTTGATTCACCTGCCGATAAACGAACAACCTGTTCCACGCCTGCAGGCGCAATAAATTACGCTGCATTGCGGTATTAGGGTCCTCTGGCATCAACTTGTTGACAAGCTGCATCCTAAGCTTTGTAAATGCCACTTAATTGAAAAACGGCATCGGCCTAGTAACCTGCAATGCCGCCAGCGGCTACCAATAGGATATGCCCGGGTATTGATTAGGCCAGCGTTTTGGAGCACATTAAGGTCAGCTCAGTTTTGGAAAAACGATGATCGATTCAGCCCTGCGTGTTTTGAGAACAGATGTAGCCGGCATGCCAACCGAATGGGTTGGGTTTGAAGAGGCTGCTCGTCTACACTGTCTGGAACAAATTCTCTATCCAATGGGGTCAGTGCTGTGCACGGTGCATGGCGGTATCAATGCCCGCTCTGGCCAGCAAAGCACGCTTGCAGTGTATTCAATTATCTGCACCGCCGGATCCTCGCAGGCTCACTTGAGATGCCTTCCGTCCTATACGCCACCTTTAAATAACATCACACTCTTTCGTCGTGATGCCAATTTGTGCCTGTACTGTGGGGGACATTTTCGCAGTTCTGACCTGTCGCGAGACCACGTCAAGCCGGTGAGCCGCGGTGGCCGTGACAGCTGGCAGAATGTGGTAACAGCTTGTAAACGCTGCAATCACCATAAGGGCAATAACAGGCCCGAAGAGGTCGGTATGGAACTGCTGGCCGTACCATTTGTACCCACTCATGCCGAATACATCTACCTTTCCGGAAAGCAGATCCTGGCCGACCAAATGGAATTTCTGTTGGCTCACTTTCCGCGCAACAGTCCATTACATGAACGAGTTGGTCGGGAAACCTGAATAACTGGACCCAAGGGCTTTGAGCCAGTGCCATCGAAGGTGAGTAAGCGTGGCGCCTATTTTGCACCGACAACCCTGGCAATCGCCAGGCAATAGACCAGTTAACAGCTAATCCGAGATGCCCCAATGACTACACCAAAGAGTAACCAATCTGTCGGGCCACGCACTATGGCGATCCATGCCGGCGAAGGCCCAGATCCGATAACGGGCGCATCGGCACCCAATATTGTGATGTCGAGCACTTTCGTGCTTAATGAACCGGTGGGTTTCTCCGCTTATGATATTCCCGAGGATGCGCCCTATGTCTACAGTCGGTGGAGCAACCCCACTGTGCGGCAGTTGGAGGATAAGCTGGCAGCGCTTGAGCAGGCGCCAACATGTCGTTGTTTCGCCTCGGGAATGGCAGCGACGGCAGCAGTCTTACTGAGCGTCCTTAAAGCCGGTGAACGGCTGGTTATGAGTGATGCCAATTATCCTGGGACCGCAGAATTTGCTCGAAACAATCTAGCGCGAATGGGGATAGAGGTGGTGACCGTGAACTTTTCGGATCTCGCCGCGGTTGAGCAAGCTGTTACCCGATCGACCAGCTTACTTTGGGGGGAGACGCCTGCGAACCCCACCATGCGGATTACCGATATTCAAGCAGTAGCCGAGGTCGCCCACCAGTCTGGTGCTCGCCTTGCGATCGATTCGACCTTCGCTACGCCTATGGCTACGCAGCCCATTTCGCTTGGCGCCGATTACGTCATTCACTCACTAACCAAGTATTGCTGCGGGCATGGCGACGCTATGGGCGGCGCAGTACTTGCCTCTAAGGAGAATATTCGTTCGATCGAGACTGATGCCCAGATACATGTGGGTGGTGTGATCAGTCCGTTTAACGCCTGGCTCATTAACCGAGGCCTGGGGACCCTGCCGTTGAGAATGCAGGCACATGAGGCGAACGCTCTGGAAGTTGCACAGTTTCTAGAGTCGCACCCACAAGTTACCAAAGTGCTCTATCCAGGGCTTGCCAGTCACCCGCATCATGAACTGGCCAAACGACAGATGAAAAACTTTTCCGGGATGCTTTCTTTTCAGGTGACTGACGGGGCGGAAAGGGTTTCGCGGATGATCTCCGAACTACAGGTAATTCATTACGCCGTTTCATTGGGACATCACCGCAGTCTGATCTGTTGGCTGGGAACCGATGACCTCATGACGTCCAGTTACCACCTTACGGGCGATGCGCTGACGGCTTACCGCGAATTCTCGGGAGATGGAGTCTTTCGGTTGTCGGTGGGCCTGGAGGATCCCGAGGACTTGTGTGAGGATCTGGCGAGAGCGCTTGATTAATGTTGCTCCCAGCGGGCTCTGCGAGCCAACCAGATCAGAGACCAGCATTAGATAACACCTCGGTGTGTTCTGGCCTAGCCTCGACCGCTAATCATGTGTCGAAGTTTTTAAGCAAGTGAAGGATCGAGTGCTTTTGCACGAAAAATCGGCCGATCCCAATGGCCGCAGTATTCCGTTGATCGTTCGGATGAAGTTGGATCTGGTTGGTGTGCGAATTCATCTGGCCGATTGGCGCGCACTAGACAAATCCCATTGCGAGTTTCTAATAACAGCGCCGGTAAATGCTCCGGGGCCAATAGCTGAATATCTGGACGCCCTGTCCGGTATGTTGGCGAGACGGGGACGAGGGCAAGTCGAGCGAATTCCGCCGGCCAAAGCAGATAGTACAGACTGGTTAGCAAAGGTGGAGCCCGTTACAGTAGCGGCCTTTCGAAAACGGGCAGACGTACACAGTGAATGGTCGAGTATGACTCGCTTTGAACGCTACCTGCTGTGTCACGCCGTACGAAAGAATGATCTGAAGTTGTGCCGTAATTTTGCGGTCGAACTCTCTGGCTACAAGTGCCAGACCTAAAAAATCGTTAATTTACGATCCACTACTTACTGAGGACTGATCCTGGACCGAAGTGCACGCTAAAACGCAGGATGCGTTTTAGGCCAACGCTGGGATACTTTTCGTGTCGGGTTTGCCTGTTCTCTTAGTGGTGAAGAATCTGACTCAAAAAGAGTTTAGTTCGGTCGTGCTCGGGGTTCTCGAAAAATTCCTGAGGTGGTTTTTCCTCAATGATCTCTCCGCCATCCATGAAGATAACACGGTGCGCAACGGCCGTCGCAAAACCCATCTCATGAGTGACCACCAGCATAGTCATGCCACTCTCGGCGAGCTCGATCATGACATCGAGCACTTCTTTTATCATTTCTGGATCCAGCGCTGAGGTGGGCTCATCGAAGAGCATGATGCGCGGATTCATACATAGTGAACGGGCGATTGCGACCCGTTGTTGTTGACCGCCAGATAACTGCCCGGGGTACTTCAACGCTTGTTCGGGGATCTTGACACGTTCGAGGTATTGCATCGCACTTTCTTCTGCCTCAGCGCGGGGCATTTTGCGAACCCAGATAGGCGCGAGGGCGACGTTTTCCAAAACAGTCAGGTGGGGAAACAGGTTGAACTGTTGAAAAACCATGCCAACCTCAGAACGGACGATCTCAATATTTTTGAGGTCCTGTGTAAGTTCGGTGCCATCCACTGTGATCGTACCCTGCTGATGCTCCTCAAGGCGGTTGATGCAGCGAATGAGGGTAGATTTCCCGGATCCTGATGGCCCGCAGATCACGATACGTTCCCCACGACCAACCTCAAGGTTGATATTTTTCAGGACGTGGAAATCGTCAAACCACTTATGCATTCCGTTTATCGTAATGATCTTCTCGTTGGAAGTAGTGGCTGGTGTCTCAATAACGTTGGAAGTGGGGGTGTCTTGATTCATCTTTGATTTTCCCTGAGATAGGTCAACTCTTATGACCAGTTTGGAGTTTTCTTTCAAGGCTTAATGAGTAACGCGCCATAGCAAAGCAACTGATGAAGAAAAACAGCGAGATAAAGATATACAGTTCTGGTGCTAAGCCTAACCAATCTGGGTCGTTGAGGCGGGCTCGTCCCAAGCCAAGTATATCCATCATACCGATGATCAACACCAGCACCGAGTCTTTGAATGAGCCGATGAAAGTGTTTACGATCCCGGGAATGGAGATCTTGAGCGCTTGAGGAAGAATGATCAATCGATGCGCCTTCCAGTAAGTCAGGCCGAGGGAATCTGCAGCCTCGTACTGGCCGTCCGGTAGCCCCTGTAGCCCGCCTCGTACAACCTCCGCAATATAGGCGGAAGCAAAAAGCGTCACCATGATTAGCACTCGCATCAATAGATCGAAGCTAGAGCCTGGCGGTAGAAAATACGTCAACATTGTCGAGGCGACGAACAGCAGAGTAATGAGCGGCACACCGCGGATAAACTCGATAAAAATGACGCAAACAGCCCTTAGAGCCGGTAATTTAGAACGTCTTCCAAGTGCTAGTGCGATACCGATGGGCAAAGAGAAAGCGATCCCGGTGACCGCAACTACAAGGGTGAGAAGTATCCCACCAAGTTTATTGGTTCCGACTGACGTGAGGCCATCAATAGTAAAGAGAACGAAATTGTATTCAGAGACTTGAAAAACATATAACAAAAGAAGGGCAACTATCGATGTAAGAAGGTGCCAGAATCTGTAACCACCTCTAGACAGCTTCTTGGCTGAAAAAATACCACCGTTTACGATAGCTGCTAGAAACAAAACCTTGAATGTTGATACTTCCATATTGCCACCCAATAAAAGATAGGCGGCGATGAACGGAAAGCCAGCGGCGAACCACAACCAATATTTTTTGCCTGGTATATTTTCGCGAAGCGCGCCGAAAACGGTCAGAGCGAACAATATGAAAGTCAGGTTCACGCGCCACAGTTCGTCACGTGGAAACCAGCCATATACAAAAAGTTCGATGCTACCGCGAATAAATGCCCAACAGGCTCCGTCACGCGGGGCGGCCATTGATGCCCAGCACTCCTTACGGGTATCAGCGCTCCAGATGGCATCGGTCAATACCCAATTAAGTGCTGGTGGCACGATAGACCACACAAGCCAGATCGAGGTCACTGTCAATGCGATATTCAGCGGCGATGAAAGTAGGTTTTTTCTCACCCAACCGAGTACGCCCGTGGTTCGTACTGGTGGCGGTAGGTCAGGGTGGGTTCCCGCGGCGTAAGTCTGCATCGTCTGGTTTTGTGTCATTGCCGGTTTTCTAGCGCTCGGTGAGTTTGATACGCTGGTTGAACCAGTTCATAAAACTGGAAATGACGAGCGAAATCACGAGGTAAACCCCCATCACGATAATCATCGTTTCCATCTCCTTGCCAGTTTGCATTAGGCTGATGCCGCCTAAGGTAGCCGTGATATCCATGTAGCCGATAGCGATAGCGAGCGACGAGTTCTTGGTTAGGTTGAGATACTGGCTGCACAAGGGCGGCACGATTACACGCATCGCCTGCGGGACAATAATCAATTGTAGGGTGCGATTGTTTTGCAGACCTAGTGCATGGGCTGCTTCACTTTGACCATGGCTGACGGCGAGAATCCCAGCACGAACGATTTCAGCAATAAAACAGGCGGTGTAGTAGGAAAGTCCCAGGCAAAGCGCTAGAAACTCCGGTTTGATTGCCATGCCACCTTTAAAGTTAAAACCCTTGAGCACCGGAATGTCCCAAGACAACGGCATACCGGCTGCAAGGAAGGCGATACCCGGCAGAGCGATGACGATAGCCGTCGAGATCCAGAAAACAGGATAGGCTTTTCCTGTTTGATCTTGAACCCGCTTTGCCCAGCGCCGAAAAACCAAGGCGACCACAATTGCGAGGATGATCGCAATACCGACTATGCCAGAGCCGGGCTCGAAAACCGGCGAGGGTGTATAGAAGCCCCTATTTGACAAAAAGAAAGCACCTGCACCAACATCAATAGCTTTTTTGACCGGAGGTAACAGGGTCACTACTAGAGCATAGAAGGCAAGGATGTGAATCAGCACTGGAACGTTGCGCATGAATTCGACGAAAACGTACGAGATTCTGCTGACCAACCAGTTTCTGGAAAGGCGCATGATACCGAGCGTGAATCCAAGAACAGACGCGAGAGCGCAGCCACATACTGCAACCAGGAGGGTATTGAGTAAGCCAACTACTGCAGCACGAAGATGGGTGGACTGGTTAGTGTATTCAATAAACGGCGAGAAGCCGATATCGTATGCCGCGGGCCAACTTAGGAAACTAAAACTGAATTCCTTGCCTACCTCGGCGAGGTTGATCACCACGTTACGGGCAATCGCCGCTATCAGTGCAAACAGCACGACCATAGTGATGATCTGGATAATGACGCCGCGAGATCCCTCGTTACGCCACAGCCGAAGCAAAAGATTGGGGGTGTTGGAAGAGGCTTGTATCATTACTGCGTGGGGCGGTGAATTATCAAACGACGTAACCGGTTGCACTCCTAAAAAGATAACGCCGGGGATCCAGTAGGACCCCCGGCGTCAACCTACAACTAGTACAGCTTGGAATTGGCGTTTAACGGAACGGAGGCGAGTAGATCAAGCCGCCGTCTGTCCAAAGCGCGTTAAGACCGCGAGCGATGCCAAGCGGTGTGTTAACACCGATATTACGCTCAAAGATTTCGCCGTAGTTACCGATCTGTTTGATGATCTGGTAAGCCCAGTCATTGGACAGGCCGAGTTCCGAGCCTTGGCTTCCGTCCACGCCCAGCAGACGACGGACTTCAGGGTTATTGGAGCCTTTTTGCTCATCTACGTTAGCGCTGGTGACGCCGAGCTCTTCAGCCGTAATCGTGGCGTTCAGGACCCAAGTGATAATGTCAGACCACTGGTCGTCACCATGACGGGTTGCGGGGCCTAGGGGCTCCTTAGAGATGATCTCAGGAAGCACCATGTGTGCGTCAGGATCGGGCAGGGCAGAACGCGTGGATGCAAGGCCAGACGCGTCTGTGGTGTATACGTCGCAACGATCACCCTCGTAGTTCTGACGGGCTTCATCGTTGGTCTCGATAGTGACCGGCTCGTAGTCCATTCCGTTGGAGGAGAAGTAATCAGCCAGATTCAACTCAGTGGTGGTGCCTGTCTGTATACAGACCGATGCGCCATTAAGCTCTTTAGCACTACTAATGCCCAGGCTCTTTTTAACCATAAAGCCCTGGCCATCGTAGTAGTTGATACCATGGAAGCGAAGTTTTACACCAACATCACGAGAAAAGGTGACGGTGGTGTTGCGCCAGAGGACATCGCCTTCGCCAGCATTGAGTTTAGTGAATCGAGTTTTGCCGGTGGAGGTTACTGCCTCGATCTTGCCAGCGTCGCCGAGCACGGCAGCAGCGGTTGCGCGGCAAAAGTCGACATCAAAGCCGCCCCAGACACCGTTGGCGTCGGGTTGGGCAAAACCGGCGATACCGGTGCTGACCACACAGCGTAGTACGCCGCGGGATTGGACGTCTTCCAAGGTGCCAGCCTGTGCGGTGCCGGTGACGCCAAGCGCCAGGACAGCAGCCGCAAGTACGGCAGTCGTTTTCTGTTTCATTATGATTCCTCTCTCACTTGGTGAATAACAGTTGTTTATCGCTTGCGTTATTCCGTCTTTTGACGCGCGTGCGCCAATCACGAAGCCTCATACCGCAAGCGTTACTCGAACTTTAACCCGAATCCCTACTGGTTTTCTACAGTTTTTCATTTCCCGGGCCCATTGCGACGGCCGCTGCCTGGCTTATGGAAGCGGAGGGTAGTTGGGTCGCAGCGTCGTAGTGTTGCTGGTCGGCGTGGTAAGACGACCGAACCATGGGCCCTGACGCCACATGTTTGAAGCCCATTTTCTGGCCTATGCTGGCTAGGCGCTCAAATTCGATTGGTTCAACGTAGCGTTCGACAGGGAGATGATGGCGGGTAGGCTGAAGATACTGACCCATGGTAAGCCGTTGCACATAATGCAGCCGTAGGTCTTTCATCACCGCCTCAACCTCTTCAATACTCTCGCCAAGGCCCAGCATTAAGCCGGATTTCGTTGGCACCCGTGGGCACCGCTCAGCAAAGGATTTCAGTAGATCCAGTGAGTTCTGATAGTCGGCACCGGGTCGAACCCGTCGGTAGAGTCTTGGCACGGTTTCCAGATTATGATTGAATACATCTGGTGGGCTGGCGGTCAATATCGCCAGAGCTTTATCGACCCGGGTACGAAAGTCGGGGGTGAGGACTTCGATCTGCAACTGCGGACTGGCCGCACGCAGGGCTGATATGCAATCGACGAAGTGGGCGGCACCACCGTCACGAAGATCGTCCCGATCAACCGAAGTGACAACGACATAACGTAGACCCATCTGCCGAACCGTGTTGGCCAGCCGTTCGGGTTCGTCCAAGTCTGGTGGCCGGGGGCGACCATGGGCAACATCACAGAAGGGGCAGCGTCGGGTGCAGACATCTCCCAGGATCATAAACGTCGCCGTGCCACCACCAAAACACTCGCCGAGGTTTGGGCAACTGGCTTCCTCGCACACAGTGTTAAGCCCTTGCTCACGTAATACTTTTTTCAGCCGCGCCACCTCAGGCGTTCCCGGGAAACGAGCTCGAATCCAAGATGGTTTGCGCAGACGTTGTTCGCGCTCGGTCGGCGCAAACTTGACTGGTACCCGGGCAACCTTTTGCGCTGCGTTATCTTCGCCATATCTACTCACGCTACAGATCGCTCTTGGTCGTAGTGCTCGATTGGCGGGCAGGCGCACACCAGCGCTTTATCTCCATACACATTATCGACCCGGCCAACAGGGGGCCAGTATTTTTCGCGCCGAGTGGCTGGAGACGGAAAGAACGCAGCCTCAAGGCTGTAGGGCAAATCCCAACTTCCTTGAGTCAGCAAACGCATTGAGTGTGGTGCATTTTTTAGCAGATTGTTGTCGCGATCCTGATTGCCAGACTCGACGTCGGCAATTTCGGACCGGATTAAAATCAGAGCATCGCAGAAACGGTCTATTTCTTCGCGTGATTCGCTCTCGGTCGGTTCAATCATGAAGGTATCGGGTACGGGCCAGGACATTGTTGGTGCGTGAAACCCGTAATCGGCTAGTCGTTTGGCTACATCCTCAACGCTAATTCCACTGGATGCTTTTATTTCCGACAGGTCAACGATGCACTCATGTGCCACCAGACCACTAGCGCCGGTATACACCACCGGATAGTGAGGATTAAGTCGGTGCGCAATATAGTTTGCGTTCAAAATGGCAACCTCGGTTGCCCGGCGCAGACCCGAGGCTCCCAAGAGTGCAATATAGGCCCAGGAAATCGGCAGAATGCTAGCTGAACCCCATGGTGCGGCCGATACCGAGCCAATAGTCGCCCGCCCGCCAGAGGCAGGATTAACGCCATCGACCAGTACATGGTCTGGGAGGAATGGCGCTAGATGGGAAAGCACGCCGATTGGCCCCATTCCAGGACCGCCACCGCCATGGGGAATGGCAAAGGTCTTGTGTAAATTGATGTGCGCCACATCGGCACCGATCTCAGCAGGCCGGCACAACCCGACCAGCGCATTGAGATTGGCTCCATCCATATACACCTGGCCGCCGTGGTGGTGGATGACCTGGCAGATATCACGAATATTTTCTTCGAAGACCCCATGTGTCGAGGGGTAGGTGATCATCAGTGCCGCTAACTGGTCCTGATGCGTTGCGGCTTTATCGCGAAGGTCGTCCAGATCAACATTGCCATTATCATCGCAGGCCACAATCACTACTTTCATACCTGCCATGACGGCGCTGGCTGGATTAGTGCCATGGGCAGACGATGGAATCAGGCATACATGTCGATGCCCTTGTCCTTGCGCTTCATGAAACGCACGGATACATAAAAGGCCCGTGTATTCCCCCTGCGAGCCCGCGTTCGGTTGTAGTGAAATTGCATGAAAACCAGTGATTTCGCACAACATATCTTCCAGTTCTTCAAACAGTTGTTGGTAGCCCTGAGTCTGCTCAAGCGGAGCGAAGGGGTGCAGATTGGTAAAGTCGCGTATAGAGATCGGAAGCAGTTCCGATGTGGCGTTGAGTTTCATCGTGCATGATCCGAGCGGGATCATCGACCGGCCCAGGCTGATGTCCTTGCTGGCAGTGCGACGCATGTAACGCATCATTTCGGTTTCGGAGCGGTAACGGTGAAAAATCTCGTGAGTCAGATAGGGAGTTTTTCGCCTAAGGGCCGAAGGAATCGCGCTGGTGACCGTGCCATCGAGCGCCTCGATATCCAAACGATGATGGGCATGGGTATCGAACACGCGCCACAACGTTATCAGGTTGCCCCGTTGGGTGGTCTCATCAAAGGTAATACCCAGGTGGTCGGGGCCGATGACCCGCAGGTTAATTCGAGATTCGCGCGCCCGGGCGGCAAGACGCCCAGCTAAACCGGGGACGTGCACTGAGATAGTGTCAAAAAAATTCTGGTCAACCACCGTGTAGCCAATCTCCGAGAGCCCCTCGGCCATGATGCAGGTCAGGCGGTGAACCCGGTTGGCAATATTAGCGATCCCTTCAGGTCCGTGGTACATCGCATAAAAAGCAGAAATATTGGCGAGCAAAACTTGGGCAGTACAGATGTTACTGGTCGCTTTTTCCCGGCGAATGTGCTGCTCGCGGGTTTGTAAAGCCATGCGTAGTGCCGGGTGGCCTTGCGCGTCCTGTGATACTCCAATAATCCGTCCTGGAATCGAACGCTTGTAGGCATCTCGAGTGGCAAAAAACGCGGCGTGCGGTCCTCCGTACCCCATGGGAACGCCAAATCGTTGAGCACTACCGACAACCATGTCCGCGCCCATCTCCCCTGGGGGCTTGACCAGGGCTAGGGAAAGGAGATCGGCCGCGACCACGGCAAGCGCGTTTTTGCTGTGAGCGGATTCTATGACTTGAGTGAGGTCCCACAGCCCACCAGTCGAAGCTGGGTATTGCAGCAAAACCCCAAAGCACTCGCGTCGATCGAGTTCAGTTTGTGGGTTACCGACCAGAATCTCAAAACCCATGAAGCCGGCCCTGGTCTTAAGCACTGCCAGTGTTTGCGGGTGGGCGCGATCATCAACAAAAAACACGTTGGATTTTGCTTTGGACAGGCGCCGGCACATGCTCATAGCCTCGGCGGCAGCAGTCGCCTCATCCAGCAGTGAGGCATTAGCTATATCCATTCCAGTCAAATCAATAATCATCTGTTGAAAACCCAGCAGGACCTCAAGACGCCCCTGACTGACTTCAGATTGGTAAGGGGTGTAAGCGGTATACCAGTCCGGGTTTTCGAAGACATTGCGGCGGATTACTGGAGGCATGATGGTGCCGTGATACCCGCAGCCGATCATAGACGTGTAAACCTGGTTGCGATGCCGCATATTGCGTAGGTAGGTGCTGGTGGCGCGCTCGCTTCGTGGTGGGTCAAGTTCGAGCGCCCGCTCGCTGATGATGTTAGAAGGCACGACCCGCTCGATCAACTCATCCAGGGAGCTACACTTTAACTCGGACAACATGCCCTGGAGCTCCTCTTCGGAGGGCCCGATATGACGGCGTATAAAATCGCCATGCATTTCCAGTTCGCTCAGGCTTGCTTTGTACTCGGTCATGGCAACGGTTCCTTAATACGTTAGGGTGTCAGTCCAGGGTCGCTATAAGTTCTTGGTAAGCAGTTTCGTCCATCAACTTGTCAAGATCAGATGGCGATGCAACTCGAACACGGTAGAACCAACCTTCGCCGGTTGGATCTGCATTGACTTTTTCCGGGTCGTCATTAAGGGCGCTGTTTACTTCGACCACAGTGCCCTTAACTGGCGATTTGACGTCGCCCGCGGCCTTGACCGACTCGATTACGACAACCTCCTGGCCCACACTCACCTCGATTCCGGTCTCGGGAAGTTCGACGTAAACCAGTTCACCCAGTTGATCCTGCGCGAAGTCCGTGATTCCGATCGTGACAATGTCTTGGTCGAGACAAGCCCATTCGTGGTCGGCCGTGTACTTGAGATCATTCATGATAGTTCATTCCTTTTTCTCGTTAGTGTGGTAGCGATGGGGGGAAAAGGGCATAGAGCAAACAGTTACGGGTAAGGGCTTATTGCGAACCTGCGCACGCAAAGCTGTGCCAGGGGTGGAATATTCTTTGGCGACATAACCCATCGCAACGGGAGCATTCATGCTGGGCCCAAAACCACCGCTGCTCACCTCGCCGATCTGAACGCCGTCCGCATCGAGTAACTCAGCATGAGCGCGAACCGGCGCTTTGCCTTCGGGGCGGATTCCAACTCGGCGTCGTAAAGGTCCGTTATCAATTTCAGCCAGGATGCGATCCGCCCCGGGAAAACCGCCGCAACGGATGCCTTGCGTGCGCCTGCAATAAGGAATCGCCCACTGCAGGCCTGCTTCGATGGGCGAGGTATCAGGACCGATATCATTGCCGTGCAGGCATAACCCGGCCTCAAGGCGCAAGGAATCCCGCGCGCCTAGTCCCACCGGCTCGACCTCAGGTAGCTCTAGAATTCTCCAAGCCAGATCAAGCGCATCGGCCGCGGCGACTGAGATTTCCACCCCGTCCTCGCCGGTATAGCCACTACGAGTGACCGTGCAGGGTATGCCTGAAATGATGACTCGTTTAGCCCCCATAAAAGGCAGTTCTTCGATACCGGGCGACATTCGTTGTAAAGCATTACAGGCCCGCGGTCCCTGGAGGGCCAAAAGGGCGCGGTTGGTCATGGATTCGAACTCAACCGTATCGCCACAAAGGTTTTGTAACAGCGCAAAATCAGCTTCCTTGTTGGCGGCATTTACGACCAGAGTGTAACGATCATCCAGTCGGTAAATCATCAGGTCATCTAGAATGCCGCCTGCGTCGTTGGTGAAAAAACTGTAGCGCTGAGATCCATTTGGGAGTTCCAGCAGGTTGGCCGGCAGCACCGTTTCAAGTAATCGAGCAGAACCATCGCCAAATACTGTTGCCTGACCCATATGCGATACATCGAAAAGGCCAGCGCTGGCGCGAACCTGCCGGTGTTCAAAAAGGATTCCAGAGGGGTACTGCACCGGCATATCGTAGCCGGCGAAGGGCACCATCTTGGCACCAAGTGCCGTGTGAAGTTCGTACAGTGGAGTACGCTTCACGAAGACCCGGTGATTTGATGTAGTTGTGTGGCTGTTCTCATCTGGCAGCCAATAGTATATCGTCCAAAACTCTTTGGACCCGTTTTCATATTATTAAAATGACAGTGAAGGAAAATCATGAACGCTAACCCAGTTCTCGTTGAGGTGACCCGAGGGGAGATGGTCGAAAGCCGTCATCGTGGGGCGGTAGCCCTGGTGCATAGCAATGGTCAGACCATCTCAGGAATCGGTGATGTCACTCGACTGATCTACCCCCGCTCGGCCCTCAAACCCCTACAGGCATTACACCTTATTGAAAGTGGGGCTGCAGCGGCATACCAGTTAGGAGAGCGTGAGATTGCACTGGCCTGCGCATCGCATAACGGAGAGGAGCAACACGTGGCGGCAGTTGTCCAGTGGTTAAACAAGCTGGGCCTGGATGAAACTGCGCTCGAATGCGGAGCTCATTCACCGCGCCGAAGTTTTGACCGCGAGGCTTTATTGAGTCAAGGCAAAAAACCCGGTCCGGCGCATAACAACTGCTCGGGCAAGCATTGCGGGTTCCTTACAGCAGCATTACATAAGGGGCACCCACCGCAAGCTTATATTGCGGGTGAGCACCCGGTTCAACAGGCGGTAATGGCACTGATAGGCGAGTTGGCTGGGAGCTCTTTTAAGGATACGCCCCATGGGATTGATGGTTGTGGGATCCCGGTTGCTGGTATTCCACTAGAGCATCTCGCCATGGCGTTCGCCCGCTTTGCTACTGGCGACGGCTTAAGCGAGGGTCGGGCCAGTGCCGCACGACAAGTCTATGATGCGATGGTTAATGAACCCTTTATGGTGGCAGGAACCAACCGCTGGTGCACGAATGCTATCGAAGCTGGTCGCGGGGCTTTCGTTGTAAAAACTGGTGCCGAAGGCGTCTACTGTGCTGCGATACCTGAAGCGGGCATAGGTGTTGCTCTCAAGATCGATGATGGCGCCCATCGGGCTTCTGAGTGCGCTATGGGAGCCGTGCTCTCAAAGATTCCTTGTTTAAAGGCTCTTTTCGCAGACTCTCCAACTGAGTTGATCAGGGCGCCGGTTAACAATGTGGTCGGAAAAACAGTAGGCGAAATCGCGCCGGGTCCGGCTTTACAGGAATTGATCATCACTAACCCGGGTTGACATATTGATGGGGCACCCGGAAATAAACTTGGACGTTGAAGGGCGTTTTTGGTTGGGTGAATCACAGCAGCGCCTTGGGAAAAAGCGGCTTGCCAGAAAGTTCAGAATTCGAATCGGGGGTAAGTATCAGTGCCAATTCGCTGGCCTGGCTTGAGGCCAAGGTCTTGCATCATGCCAGAGTGATCCGGATCCATCCCTTCGGGGCGAAAACAGACTCGGACATCGTCACCCAGCCACTGGGTATTGAACACTTTTAGGTCTCGATCGCCTGCCAGGTTGCCCGACCCGCCATGAATAGTGCGGGCGTTAAAGATCGCGCAATCTCCCGGCTCCATATTCCAACTGACGATATCGTAGCGATCCCGATTCCCTTCTATATCGGGAAAAGGTTCATAACGTTCATCTGGCACGTCATCGCGGCCCTCGCCAAAGTCCACTTGCCGAAACTGCTGAGGCCAGTGGTGTGAGCCGCGTACGAACTCCAAGGCGCTCTTTTTCTCGACCCCTACCAACGGCATCCAGATAGAGCACGTATCAAAACCCTTGACTGACCAGTACGGCTCGTCTTGATGAAAAGGTGTTCGGAACTGCATACCGGGGGTGCGAACGAAGACGGCATCAAAGAAGAAATTAACTTGACTGGTGCCTAGTACATCAGCGGCTGTTTTTGCAATGGGCGAGTCTTCTACAAACTTACGGTATTCCGGGATCGTTTGCCATGCCTGGCTGTCATAAAAGCATGTTCTTCCTTGTGCATCGCGATTCCAGATCCGGTGTCGCGCGGTGGGGGTAGCAATATGTCTGTCCAACCCTCGGGCGAGCAGATCGATCCAGTCTGCATTGAAGACGTTGCGTAGCAATATCACACCATCGGAATCGAACTTGGAGACCTGTTCAGGGGAAAGTGTGGACGATCGAGCCATGTCAAACTCCTTAAATGAAGGCATTGCGAGATGGCGGGATCAATTATGTTAAAGCCAAAAAGCGGGCAGTAGACGGCGATTGTTGATTCGGTTGCGACGTGATAAAGGCCGATAATCGATTAACGGGTCACAACTCGCCAGTGCTGTACGCCTGAATACTGAGGGCGTGAATTTCCTTTTTCATTAAATCTTCAACTGCGGTGTAAACAAGGCGATGCCGCGACAGTGTATTAAGTCCTTCAAAAGCTTCAGAAACCACCGTTACCGCATAGTGTCCGCCGCCTTCCGCGGCGCCGGCATGGCCGACATGCAGATGACTTTGGTCTTCAATCTCTACGGATTCAGCCCGAAGGCGACTACGAAGCCGCTCCCTGATATGGTCGATGGTTTGCATGTCAGATTTTGTCCTCTTCGTTGACAATGTGGCGAGAGATCAACAGCATCTGAATAATACTGAAAGCCAGGGTCAGGCCGAGCAGGCCAAAGACCTTGAAGTTAACCCAAAAATCAGTTCGGATCTGGTCGTCCAGGTGTGTGCGAAAAAAGAAAGCGATGTATAAGTTCAACGCACCTGAGACCAGGAAAAAGAGTCCCCAGGATAAGTTGACCTTTTTCCAGATTGGGGATGGTAATGTCATTTTCTCGCCGAGGAGGCGCTCAAGCACGGTGCGCTTTCCCAGAAATTGGCTGCCAATCACAATCACGGCAAAAAGCCAGTTAACAATAGTGGGCTTCCATTTAATGAAAACATCGTCACGAAACATCAGGGTCAGGCCGCCAAAAATAAGGATTACAAACAATGTGACCAGATGAGTGGTTTCAAAGCGTCGGTGTTGGAACCAGAACCAGATGACTTGGCCCAAAGACGCTACGATCGCAACCGATGTGGCCGCATAAATGCCATATAACTTGTAGGTGCCGAAAAAGAGGATCAGCGGGAAAAAATCAAACAGCAGTTTCATGGCAGTCTTGGTCGGTAGAATGGCCGACAATTATAAGGCGCGAAGTGTGATGGACGTTATCGCAGCGAAAACAATTTGCCCAGGCACTTATTGATGACTTGATTGAGCGACTGGCAATAGAACCGAATCCTGTGGCCCACTTTTTAGTTTCATGCCGGACTTCTCTCGGCCAGCAACGAACGCCAAGTCGTAGGCATTATGTACAAACACCTAAGCACCCAGGGTGTTTTCAGTGATATGTTGGCGAGATTGTTTGAAAAACTTCAGAAGATACCGTGTCAAAATAGTTATATTGGGGAAAATATTGCGGGGGAACTAGAAATTCTCTGCTTGTAAGTCATTGATTATAAGAAGCCAATGGTACCGAGGGTCGGACTCGAACCGACACTCCATTGCTGGAACCAGATTTTGAGTCTGGCGCGTCTACCAGTTTCGCCACCCCGGCATTGTTGATTTTTAAAGGCTTTTTATCTATCTGAATTTACTTATGAATCCTGGTGCACTCCATGTGTAGCAAAATTTAACCGTTAAGGTTTTATTTTAACACTTGGTTACACCTTGGAAACTACTACCGCTTGGATGCACGAG
>CAUZJT010000020.1:0-25893 GCA_963580215.1 Gammaproteobacteria bacterium | reverse complement strand
TCGCTATAAGGCCTTGGCCGGTAAACCTTGATGCCATTATCCTGATAAAGGGTTGCCAGATTATCCAACTGTTGGGCCGTTTTTTCCCAGCGTTCAGGCATCGCACTGCGGATATCCAGCGGCTGGTTGCCGCAGGCTTTTAGTGCGGCTTGAACCTCGTCGTTGTAATGGTGCAACGTCGGATTAAAAGGTGGCAGCGCAAGACCCTCCACACTGCCCACGATCGCACTGCGTAGGTTTCCAAAATCGGTGTACGCTCCGAATCCCTCACTCTCACCCATCGTCCTTTCTCCCAAGAAAGGCTGGCGAAACCCGCCAGCCAGATTCATCCGCTCTACAGGCCTTAGACTGCTGAACTCCCAATTGCGAGTTATCGCTTCCGATCAGCACCAGGACCCTAAGAGTACTCAGGCAGCGACAGATTGGGAAGGGCTGATCTCGCCACTGCGGTATTCGGTAATCTGCCATCCTGTTGCGTTGGCATCGAGCAACATACATGAAGCGCCCCCTTTGGTACGCTCCTGACCTGCGGCTCCCGGGTTAAGCACCCAGGGCGTCTGGGTGCAGTCACAACGACGGATATGGGTATGGCCATAAACAATGGCCCGGGCTGCGGGATATTTAGTTCGCAGGCGCTGGTGGTAATGACGGGTATCCCAGATACGGTGACCGTGCTCTACCGCCAACACGCCGCCAGGCAAATCGACCTGTGCCGATTCGGCCAGATCCACGAGCCCCGTCGAATTATCGTCAGGCCATTTTTGCGATGGATCATTATTGCCCCTAACCACGATCAGTTTACCGTTATCAGGTCTGATCGATTCCAGAACGGATAGCCCACCAATATCTCCTGCGTGTACGACACAATCGGCGACGCGGGTCATTTCTTTTATAAAAGGTGCCACGAAGCCGTGGGTATCAGATAACAAGACAACTCTCATGGAGCAGATTCCCAATGAAAAATCGGTCGCCAGTCTAGAAGATCAAACAAACAAAGACTAATCAACTTTTGCAACCACCAAATCAGCCAGTCTTATGGACCTGCTGTCGGGGCTCACTAATAAGCCAGCTTCTGAAAAGCCCGCCTATTAAATCAACGTGAGGATTTTTCCGGCTTTGCCTGAGCTCTTAGCAACAGCCAAAATCCCACCAAGGCCACCGGCAAACTGAGTAACTGGCCCATCGTTACCCACTCCAAAGCCACGGTACCCAGGTGTGCATCTGGTTCACGGAAAAACTCCACGGCGAAACGCATCACAGCATAAGCCACAAGGAAAAGCCCGCTGACGCGACCCAGGCTGCGCGGCCGAGCTGAATACACCCAGATCAGCAGAAACAATACCACGCCCTCAAGACCAGCCTCGTACAGCTGTGAGGGGTGTCTTGGCAGCGGCCCTGCCGCCGGGAAAACCATTGCCCAGGGTGAATCGCTGGCCCGTCCCCATAATTCCTGGTTGATAAAGTTACCGATTCGCCCCGCGCATAGGCCAGGCGCGCACAATGGTGCCAAAAAATCAGCCACCGACAGAAAGTTCTTAGAAAAGCGACGTGCAAAAAGAAGTACAGCAATACTGACGCCAATCAAGCCGCCATGAAACGACATCCCACCGGACCAAACGGACAATAACTCCACCGGGTGTAAAAAATAGTAGCCAGGGTTATAAAACACCACGTACCCCAGACGGCCACCGACCACAGCGCCAATGGCCACATAAAATACCAGATCCCAGACTTGTGAAGAAGTCCAGTCGACATCAGCCTTGCGGGCACGATAAAGACCCAGCATACCGCCAGTCATGAAGGCGATCAGGTACATAACACCGTACCAGTGCACAACGAGCGGCCCTACGCTGATCGCAACCGGGTTAATGTCGGGATAAATTAACATTGCCTGTCGAGCCAACAAATAAAAAGGGTGTTCAGATCAAAAACGGGTATCTGAGTATAGCCGTTCGCTTCCTGTGTTATCGTGACGCCGCTAGCGGAAAAATATGTATGATAAGACTACTCTTCCCTGTCTTATCAATTACGGCAACCCGTGCTCTTGCGACCAAATCACCACACAACCCAAGGACGATGACGATTAATGCATAAGATGTACAAAGTGCTGGCTAACATCAGCGCTTATTGGGTTCTCGCTCAGGATGCGCTGCAAACCAAACGCTGCATTGGCCAGATGACTGCAGCCGCCCTGCTTGCCTTCACGGCCCAATCGTCAGAAGCGGCTACCCGATTTCTGATCGACACCATCGATAACGGTATGGCCGGCAAAGCGCAGATACTGATCAGCGATGGCCGTATCCGACTGACCCATTCCACTACACCGCGCCAGGAGATACTGTTCTCGGCCAGCGACCGCCAGGTACTCTTGATCCAACACGCAAAAAAGGAGCTTACTCGGGTTGATCCCGATGCAATACAACGCTCAGTCAATCAGGTCTCGGGCATTGCCGCGCAACTGCAAGCGCATCGTGACAACCTGACTGAGGAAAAACGCGCGCAACTTGACGCGATGCTAAAAAGCCTGGGTATCGCCAACCCAGCCGGGGCCTTCGCAATGGCGCTGACCATAACGGCTACAGGACAAGCCGGCCAGGCGGCTAAGCGGGCATGTCAGTGGTGGGCTATCAGCCAGGGTGAAAAACGTATCGGGCGCACCTGTCTTGCCGACAATGAAACCCTAGCAATCGATAATGGGGATTTCGCCACACTGCTGACCCTGGCGACTTATGTCCATGAGTTGCAGCGCACTGCAGGCACGCTGCTCTCGACGCTGGGTTTTTCACTTCCCCCGATTGGTCTTGCCGACGGACGATCAATACCGATCCGCCTTGAGGATGTGGCGCATGGCCTCGTCGCTACCCTTAGTGCTGTGGATCACCTGGATGTGTCGTTGCGCCTGCTGGCACCGAGCGGCTACCGGGTTATCGAGATGTCTGAAAACTAAAGCTTTATAAACTCCCTCAGTTGGCCAGATCCGCCACGTTGGCGAAAAGCTCGAGCGCTTCGGGGTTGGCCAGTGCCTCGCGGTTGGCGACCGGCTCGCCGTGAACCATTTTTCGCACAGCCAGTTCAACGATCTTGCCGCTCTTAGTGCGTGGGATATCGCTTACCTGGATCACCTTTGCCGGCACATGACGCGGTGTGGTGTTATTACGTATCTCGGTGCAGATATGGCCACGCAATTCGTCATCCAGCACCTCACCAGCACGCAAACGTACAAACAACACGATACGCACATCTCCCGCCCACTGCTGGCCGATCACCAGGCTCTCAACCACTTGCTCGATCCGCTCCGCTTGGCGATAAATCTCGGCGGTACCGATACGAACCCCACCAGGATTCAAAACAGCATCTGAACGACCATAGACAATGATGCCGCCGTGGTCGGTAGTCGCAACATAGTCGCCATGGCACCACACCCCCTCAAATTTCTCAAAATATGCCGCGTGGTAACGGGTATCGTGCGGATCATTCCAAAAGCCAATGGGCGTTGATGGAAAAGCGTTGGCGCAAGTCAGTTCACCTTTCTCGCCCGGCCCCAGAAGCGAGCCATCATCGCCGCGCACTTCGATTTGCATTCCCAGTATCAGACACTGAATTTCACCACGCCACACCGGGAGGTTTGGATTTCCGCCGACAAAACAACCCATGATATCGGTGCCGCCAGAAATAGAAGACAAACAGGCATTATCACTGACTGATGCGTAAACATAGTCAAAGCCCTCGGCCATCAGTGGTGATCCAGTGGAAAGCAGAGTGCGGACACTAGACAGATCATGAGTTTCGCGCGGACACAGGCTCGCCTTGGCGATGGCATCAATGAACTTGGCCGAGGTTCCCACGATGTTGATTCTCTCCTGCTCAACAAAATCGAAAATGACGTTTCCGTCGGGGAAAAAAGGAGAGCCGTCATACAGCGCCAGCGTAGCGCCGCTGGCCAGTCCGGATACCAGCCAGTTCCACATCATCCAGCCGCAGGTCGTGAAATAAAAAAGCCGATCATCTGGGCGCAATCCCACGTGCAACTGCTGCTCCTTGAGATGCTGCAACAAAGACCCGCCAGCACCGTGGACAATACACTTGGGCACACCAGTGGTTCCTGACGAATACATGATGTAAAGCGGGTGATCAAAGGGCAGATCGACAAAATCGATCTCCTCCTCGGAAGAGCTGAATTCATCGACTGACACCGCCCCAGTTATCTGTGACAGATCAGGATCATTCGAGAAAAAAGGCACGACCACGATGTGCTCCAGTGACGGCAAGCCTTGTTGAATCTTATGCAACTTCTCCAAAGAGTCGTGCGCCTTGCCGTTATAGAAGTAACCATCCGCACTGAACAGTACTCGGGGCGTGATCTGGCCAAATCGGTCCAGTACACCCTGCACACCGAAATCTGGTGAACAAGATGACCATGTCGCGCCCACGGACGCCGTCGCCAGCATGGCGCTGATCGTTTCCGGCATGTTGGGCATAAAACCACATACCCGATCTCCTGGCCCGATACCGGCCTGGCGTAGTGTGCCAGCAAGTCCTGCCACCTGGCGATACAACTCGGCATAGCTCAGCTTACGTTTTATTTTGTCTTCTGAACGAAAAATCAGCGCTGCTGCGTCATCGCGACGACGCAGCAGGTTGCGGGCGAAATTCAGACGAATATTGGGAAACCAACGTGCGCCGGGCAACCGCTCGGGATTTTCGACTACTGGATCAATCTTGCCAGAGGCAATCACATCAGCCATCTCCCAGACGCTGGCCCAGAACTCGCCGGGCTCGCTGACCGACCACTGATGCAGTTCGGTGTAATCATCGAATACCCGACCCCAGCGTAATGCCGCATCACGGGCAAAAGCTGTCATGTTGCTATCGGCAATCTGCTCGGAGGTAGGCCGCCATAGCGGCTGATCGATCATAATTTACTCCCATTAAATGTGGCGTCTGAAAGGTCAGTAGATATTATCTGTGCCTTAACGCGGTGATGGCCTTTCCATGCAACCGTATCCGTTCACATCAATCTCGTCAAAACAATTTAACCCTTCTTGGAATTCACGTATATTCCGACCTGCTTGCCCCCTTGCTACAAAAGGCCGTGGAGGCCTCACCAGATGTCAGTCACACCGCACTTCACACTCGATAAGCTGATTCAACAGCTATCTGATCTTGCGGGCGAAAGACTTCCAGCGACACAAGTCGAGCGCGCAAGGTCCTTTTTCAAAGCCTATTACCACCGAGTACCTACCGAGGATCTGGAACAGGCCCCCTTGGACGACCTTTACGGGGCAGCCCTGGCTCACCTTAAGTTTGCACAGCACCGAGTTGCTGGGAATACCTGCCTGCGTATCTACAACCCTACGACCGAAGTTCACGGCTGGCAGACGCGGCACAGTGTGGTCGAGATTGTCGTTGATGACATGGCCTTTTTGGTCGATTCCATCCGCATGGCCCTGAACCGACTGGGTCATACCATTTATCTGACAGTTCATCCCGTGATCAGCGTCGAGCGTGATCCCGATGGCACCATGGTCGGTTTAAATAATCAGGACAAAGAAGCCTGTAAAGAATCGTTTTTGTCTTTTCAGGTCAGCCACCAGAATACGCCGGGGCGCCTTGAGGCAATCACGCAGGAAATTAACCGCGTCCTCGCCGAGGTCCGAGCCGCTGATACCGACTGGGAAGCTATGCGTGATCTGGCTGTGGCGACCGCCGAGGGTATCCATCCCGATCACCTCCCGCTGGATCCAGAATCCGCTGGCGAAGTGGCCGCCCTTTACCGCTGGATTGCAGATGATCACTTTACTTTCCTTGGGGCCATTGAATTTGACGCCCTGGCAGGCGAAGAGTCGTCATTGGTCGCACGGGCGGACTCGGCATTGGGCATCTTGCGCCCACAACCCGACTCAGACTTAAGCCAACGCCTTCTGGCACTGCCTTTAGAACTGCCGGGATATCTTGACGAATCCGACCCGTTACTCCTAGCCAAATCCAGCAAACGCTCGCTCGTACACCGCCCGACTTACATGGACCTGATCGCGGTACGGCATTTTGATGCAAAGGGTCAGTTAACCGGTGAGACCTGTCTGTTGGGCATTTTTTCTGCAGTCGCCTACACTCACAGCGTCGCTGATGTGCCTGTTCTGCGGCTCAAACTTAAGCACGTGCTACAGCGCAGCGGGCTTCCCGAAAACGGACATGGCATTAAGGTATTGCAGAATCTCGTTGAAAGTTACCCGCGAGATGACCTGTTTCAGATCGGTGATGAAGAACTGTACTCGGCCATTATTGGAATGCTCGAGCTACAGGAGCGTCAACGTACCCGCCTGTTTCAACGCCGTGACCGTTTCGGACGCTTTTATTCCTGTCTGGTTTTTGTTCCGCGTGACCGGTTCAACAGCGATCTGCGGCAGAAAATAGGAAACATTCTTCTGCAAGCCTATGCTGGCCACACACTTCAGTTCGATGTGCATTTTTCCGACTCGGTGCTGGCACGGATTCATTATCTAATTGGCGTCGATCCCAAGGATACACTCTCGCCAGACACTGTGGCGCTCGAGCAACGCATAGCACAAGCCGCGCGGTTATGGCGAGAAGACCTGTACTCATCGCTCGAGACCGAATATGGAGGGGGGACTGCCCTGGCTCGCTTCGAAGCCTGGGGCGATGGCTTTCCAACTGCTTACCAGGAAGAGTTCACTCCCCAGCACGGGGCCTGTGATCTCGAACAGATTGTCGCTGCCGCGCAAAGCTCGCAATTGGGTATTGAACTGTATCGCGAGCCCGGCAGTCAGACCAATCATGCACAGCTCAGGCTTTATTCTCCAGGCGCCGCGGCTGTCCTCTCGGATGTTCTGCCGGTCATCGAGAATATGGGTCTTCGTGTTTTATCTGAACGCCCCTACCGGATAACAAACTTGGAAGGTGCGCTGGTTTTCCTGCATGTGTTTGATTTGGAAGACCGTGACCGCAGCGACATTGATGTCGATAACGGCAAACATCATTTTGAAACCGTGTTCCAACGGGTCTGGTCTCGTCAGGCAGACAACGACGGCTTCAACCGACTGGTGCTGCGTGCTGGTCTCGACTGGAAAGAGACCACGTTATTACGCGCAGCCTATCGCTACCTGAGGCAACTGCGTTTGCGGTACAGCCAGGATTACGTGATTGAAACCCTAGCAGGCAACCCGCATATGGCCATCCGGGTCATCCGACTGTTTCACGCCCGCTTTGATCCAGATCTAGCCGGTGATCGCGCCGAAACAGCACAGAACATAAGAGATGAAATCGCGGCCGGGCTTGAACGGGTTACCAATCTAGATGAAGACCGAATTCTCTCGGCTTTCGTTAATCTTATTGAGTCGATGCTTCGAACCAGCTATTTTCAAGACCATCACCGCGATCAACCGGGGCGACTCTCGTTCAAGATCGACTGTAGCGCAATTACCCGCATGCCCCGGCCACGGCCGATGGCAGAGATCTTCGTCTACTCATCCCGAGTCGAGGCGATCCACCTGCGTGGTGGCAAAGTTTCCCGGGGTGGCTTGCGCTGGTCCGATCGCCCGGAAGATTTTCGCACCGAAGTTTTAGGGCTTGTCAAAGCACAGATCGTCAAGAACGCTGTCATTATCCCTGTCGGCTCCAAAGGCGGGTTTATCGCGCGACGACTGTCCGAACTCGAACCCGGTGAGCGCGGCGATGAAGTACGCTCTTGCTACCAGACTTTCATCCGTGGCCTGCTCGATCTGACAGATAATCGCCGTGGCGACTCCATCATTTCACCGCCCCGCGTTGTGCGCTACGACGAAGATGATCCCTACCTGGTCGTTGCCGCCGATAAGGGAACAGCAACGTTCTCAGATCTTGCTAACGACGTGGCGGCTGAATACGATTACTGGCTGGGCGATGCCTTTGCTTCAGGAGGCAAGACTGGCTACGACCATAAGGTCATGGGCATCACTGCCCGTGGTGCGTGGGAGTCAGTCAAGCGCTTGTTCCGCGATCTGGATATTGATACCCAGGCGCAACCTTTTACCGTTCTGGGTATTGGCGACATGTCCGGGGATGTATTCGGTAACGGCATGCTGCTGTCCCCTCATATCCACCTGATCGGTGCTTTCAACCACGAGCATATTTTCATTGATCCGCACCCGGATTCCAAAACCTCGTTCAAAGAGCGCGAACGACTGTTTCGAATGCCCCGCTCCACGTGGGCTGATTACGACCTGACGAAACTCTCAGCCGGAGGCGGCATATGGCCACGTACCGCCAAGTCGATCGAGTTAACTGAGCCTGCCCGTAAGGCGTTAGGCATTGGTGCGCAACAACTCAGTCCAACCGAATTGATACACGAGATGATGAAAAGCCCAGCTGACCTGCTGTTTAACGGCGGCATCGGAACCTATATCAAAGCGTCGACCGAAAGTCATGAATCGGTCGGCGATCGAGTTAATGATGCATTGCGGGTTGATGCCTTACAGTTGCGCTGCCGCGTCATTGGCGAAGGAGGGAATCTCGGACTCACTCAACTTAGCCGAATTGAATTTAGTCATCGCGGAGGTCTATGTCACACCGATGCAATTGATAACTCCGCCGGGGTCGATACCTCCGATCATGAAGTGAACATTAAGATTCTTCTTAGCGCGGCTGTCGAAGCGCATGAGATTGATATGGATGAGCGCAACACCCTACTGGAGGCAATGACCGAAGAGGTTGCGCTCCTGGTGTTACGCAACAACTATGCACAAACCCAGGCACTGGCATTGGCAGTAGACCGGGCACCGAGCCTGATTCACCACCACAGCCGCGCCATGCGCCAACTCGAGCGCAGTTACGGACTCGACCGGGAGCTGGAACATCTGCCCGGAGATGAAGAGATTGCCGAACGTATTTCCCGAGGTCAAGGCCTTACGCGACCTGAGCTGGCAGTACTTTTAGCCCACAGCAAGATCTCGACCTACCAAATCCTGCTTGAGTCGGACGTACCTGAAGACCCCTTTCTCGGTGAAGACCTACAACGCTATTTTCCCCAAGCCTTGAGTCCACGCTTTGACCGCTTCATGGCACCCCACCGCCTGCGCCGTGAAATCATCGCAACCCACGTCACGAACAGCATGATCAATCGTGTCGGATCGGGCTTCACGTTGAGAATGAACGAACTGACAGGCGGTCTTACAGCCGACACGGCCCGGGCATACGCTGCGGTACGCGAAATCTTCCGGCTACGTGAGTTATGGCGCGAAATTGAGGCACTGGATCATCAGGTCGCCTCGAAAACACAAAAAGAACTTATGCACGAGACTCGCCAACTGCTTGAGCGCGCCACCGCCTGGATATTACGCCATCGGCAGCGGCCAATTGATATTGCTGCAACGGTGGCCGAATTTCGCGGCGGGGTAGATAAACTTCGCCGCAGTTTTCCCCGGGCGCTGGCCGCTTCAAACCGCATGACGCAAAAACGCCGGGTACGCCGATATTTGAATGCAAACGTGCCGGCGACACTGGCCAACCACGTCGCAGTTCTGGCTGCCCTCACCAGCGCCCTGGATATCACTGATGTGGCCAACAGTCGTGAGCATGATATCGCCCAGGTCGCAACGGTCTATTTCGATACCGGTGATCGTCTCGGCTTGCACTGGCTTTCCGATCACATTCGGGACCTGCCAATCACTAATCACTGGCACGCTCTTGCCCGCTCAACCCTGCGTTCTGATCTGCATCTCAGCCAGCGAATGATCACTGCCGCTATTCTTGATACCGAAGGTGGCCGCGGCAAGGCTGGGGTTCGCCAATGGGTTGCTACTCACCGCGCTGACACTGAGCGCCTGGCCCAGATGATCAACGATCTGCAAAAATCCAGTAATCTGGACTTTGCTATGTTATCAGTGGCGGTCAGTGAAGCGGGTCAGATCGGCTCAGCGCCCTCTCATTAAGCCCCGTAGGGGTTGAAGCTGCTCATAGGGTTGATTACCTGCTGTGCGGGCTTAAAATCAAATGGGATTTTGGCACTAAGATGTTGCTAAGACTTACCAAGCAATCCAGGCTTAAACTAACTCCATGAACCAAACTGCATTACTCTTTATGTTTACTGGATTTCCTAGTGGGCTTAAACATTGGATGAGTTAAGGGTAATTACATAAGGTGACCACAGAAACCATAGAGGCTCGCGTATTGCGTGAGATGCGTTTGATATTGACTGAGATTGCTCGCGAGACGGCAGTACATAAAGATGCTCGCCATGTCCTGTCGAGCGAGACCATCGTTAGGATGCGAGATTGTCTCTCTTTAATTAGCGCCCGGGAAAGGGAATTGAATAAAGCTCGCGGGATAGAAATGACGTCTCGGCCCAAATTAGGTGGTGAGAAAACTGATTCTGTGCGGGTTCAGCTCAGAAAACCCAAACCAGGAATTAAACAATGAGCAACACGAAACCAAGAGCTGGGTCTGGACTGGCCATGTTAAAGATGAAAGCCCATCAGCACAACAAAACGCATACACTCCATCTTAATAATCGCTAATCCAGTCAACGATTTATGCGCACCTCCCGTTTTTTGCTTGCCACACTTAAGGAAATTCCTGCTGACGCCGAGATTATCAGTCACCAACTGATGCTCCGGGCTGGCTTGATCCGTCAGGTGGCCTCAGGGATTTACAACTGGTTGCCGCTGGGGCTGCGCGTACTAGGCAAAGTTGAGTCTGTAGTGCGTGAAGAGATGAATCGGGCTGGCGCCCAGGAAGTCTTACTGCCCGCCGTGCAGCCCGCCGAGCTGTGGCGTGAATCCGGCCGCTGGGACGACTACGGTCCGGAGTTGCTGCGGTTTACCGATCGCCACCAGCGTGATTTCTGCTTTGGCCCGACCCATGAAGAGGTTATTACGACACTCGCGCGCTCAACGATCCGTAGTTACCGTCAACTACCAATCAATCTATACCAGGTGCAAACCAAGTTCCGCGATGAGATTCGGCCGCGCTTTGGGGTGATGCGGTCTCGGGAATTCATCATGAAAGATGCTTACTCCTTCGATCGCGACACTCAAGGCATGGCCGAAAGTTACCAAACGATGTACGACGCCTATACTCGAATCTTTAAACGCCTCGGCCTCGCAACTCAGGCCGTCGAAGCGGACAGCGGAACCATCGGTGGAAACTTTTCACACGAATTCCATGTCATGGCCGACTCAGGCGAGGATGCAATCGCGCTTTGCTCACCATGTGACTACGCCGCTAACGTCGAGAAAGTTGATCTCGCGCGGCCGGTTATCTCGCGTGCGCCACCCGGCGAAAAAATGAGTGAAGTCGACACCCCTAGCCAACACACCATTGCTGATCTTTGTGATTTTCTCGGAGTGCATGCCGAGAAAACCGTGAAAACCCTGGTAGTGCAAGGCGCTTCGGGAACGCCGATTGCCCTCATCCTGCGTGGCGATCACGAACTGAACAGCGTAAAAGCCGAATTCCTGGACGAGGTCGCCAAGCCGTTACGGATGGCAAGTGCAGAAGCCATCCATAACGCCACCGGTGCATCCCCGGGTTCAATTGGGCCTGTGGGCCTGAAAATTCCTATAATTGTCGATCACAGTGCGGGCGTGCTCGCAGATTTTATCTGCGGCGCCAATCGCGACGATGTTCATCTCACTGGCGTCAACTGGGGGCGTGACCTGCCTGAGCCTAAAACCCAGGATATTCGCCAAGCCGTCAGTGGCGATCCGTGCCCAATCGATTCTAAAAAAGAAATCCAGGTACGCCGGGGAATCGAGGTAGGCCACGTGTTTCAATTGGGCACAAAGTATAGCGAGGCGCTGGATGCGACCTACCTTGATGCCAACGGCCGCAATCAACCGCTGTATATGGGCTGTTACGGAATTGGCATTACCCGGATCGTTGCTGCCGCCATTGAACAGAATCACGACAACAACGGCATTGTCTGGCCGCCACCCCTGGCACCTTTTGATGTGTGCATTGTGCCGATTGGACTCAAAAAATCGCCAAAGGTCGCACAGGCCGTAGAGGAACTTTATGACGAACTGGTTGACGCCGGTTTCGAAGTGCTACTGGACGATCGCGATGAGCGCCCGGGAGTCATGTTCTCAGAAATGGACTTGATTGGCATTCCACACCGCATCGTTGTGGGGGAACGTGGCCTGACCAATGGGTCGGTGGAATACCGCAACCGGGCCAGTGGTGAATCGGCAGATTATCCCCTAGGCGAATTGGTCACTACCTTGCAAACTATTGCATCACTATAAGGGTTTCTCACAAGGACTCTTGCTCAAGGCAGAGTAACCGTGCATGCAGTGCCAGGGCGAATCAACAGGTCACTGGCAAAACGAACCGCGAGCAGATACTGCGCATTCTGTTCAGACCCAGGAACTGGCTCAAGACTGATCGCGCTGGCGATCGCCTCAAACTCTCGTCCGTCTACCTGAACCCGAACGTCGCTTTCCACTTTGAACGTGGTAGCGGTTTGTGCATTGACCAATACCCGAGCAAGATAGAGCCCTCGCTCAGCCAGCGTGATCACTGGAGGATTGTCCGAATCATGGTTCACATATTGACCAGGCGCAAACGCCGAATCGATAACCCACGCTGAAAAAGGAGCTTTCAGGCGTGCAAGTTCGAGCTGAAACTCGGCGTGCTGACGTTCAAGTAAAGCACCAGCGTAGGTGAACTCGACACGGGCCAGTTCAAGTTTTTCCAGATCCAACTGCACTGCAGGTAAAGAACCTTCTTCAAATAGCGTCTGTTCCCGATCAAAATCGGCGCGCTGTTGGTCCCGTTCCACGCGATACAACTCCTCGGCATTACCCACTTTGCGCAATGCGATCTCGTAAACTGTTGCGTCAAGTCTCACCAAAATCTCGCCGCTATTCACCGCGGTCCCCGGCTGAATCAGTACGGCTTCCACTTGCCCTGATGTTCCAAAACCCAAGGCCACTCGACGATTCCAGCCAATAGACCCTTGCAAGGTTTGTGCAAATGCATCCAGGGTACCAATCAGTAGCAGTGCTCCAATAAGCGGACGGATGAGGGCATTCATAGTGCTTAATTCTCCTGAATCAGGGCTGATGGCAACCCAAGCAGACTATCGAGCTGGGTCCACAACAGCGCTCGCTCGAAATCAACCCGGATTGACTCCAGCATGGCTTCAGCCGCTGCGGCCTGTGCATCACCTAAGTCCGAGCGCAGTTCCAGTTCATACATGGCGCGGCTGCGATCCTGGTAATAGCCGCGATAGGTTTCCTGCGCCTGCGCCGCTGCTTCCTCTGCCTGGTTGACCTCAAGCTCGTGCACCAGCATCAGCACCTCCTCGCGTACGGCATACTCTGATGACGCGAGTGCAGCCTGTTTATGCAAAAGTGTATTTTGCGCCAGCGCGACCTCAATATCACGACCGCCTGTTCCATCAAACAAAGGCATGCTGAACTTGAGGTTGGCCCGGTACCGATCGCGGCTGGAACTCGTGCTGTTGACGTATTCACGGGCCTCAAGCTCGGCACTTAACACCGGTGAATTAAGCTTTCGGGCAACATCAATGGCGGCCTTTGCCGCGGCTACATCGTGGCGCAGGAACTGTAGCGCAGCAGATGACAGAATAACCCGATCCACCAAATCTGTATATTTAGGAATCTCGCGCTGGCGGTAGACCGCAAGATCAGGCATCACCAGTTCGCTGGATAATTCACCTGGCCTACCCAGTGAGAGGGCGAGTTGGTGCCGGGTCTGGCGACGCTGTAAATCGGCTTGTAGGCGTGCAACATACTGCTGGCGATACGTGACCTCGCGCTCAGCCACCTCCAGATCAGAATACTGCTCAAACCGAGTCTGGCGCTCAAGCATGCGCGTGTAGCGAAAATAACTGATCGCCATACGCTCATCATGCATCTGGTAAGCGTAATCGGCCAGGGTGACTGCAAAAAAACGCTGCATGATCTCAAGGGTGTGACGGCCATGCCTCGCCTCGTAGGTCGCCTGCTTGGCCTCCAGGGTTGCTCCTGCCATGTCACGGCGGCTGGCACTGCGACCAAAATCGGTTAAACGTTTGCGCCACACTAACCCATAACGGCTATCGTCTTGAAAATCGACACCAGACACAGAAGCCTTGCTTGCCGCACGCGGCTGTAGTTCAAGCAATACGCTTGCCCCAAAACTTGATTCCACTTTCTTCAAGCGAATCTGGGCAGCCAAAACTCCGGCTCGCGCAAGGCGAAGGTTCGGATGGTTTTCGCCAGACAGCCGCAGAGCATCCTGGAGTGTTAGCGGTTGAGGTAGGGGCTCAAATGGTGCAATAGCGCTGTCTGCCAGCGCTGGCAACTGTGCCAATCCAGCACCAAGCACCAGTAGGGCTAGCTGTGCAGTACGCCGCATCATAAAAGATCTACTACCAAGCCAAGGACCGCCTTCACGCATTGACTCAGGAGGATTCCTCCCGGCGCTTGCGCTTGTACCGGGAAAAACGCTCGGTCTTGAAATGGGCACCAACGACATATTCGCCCAACCAGAGGAATTCCTGTGGATCACGGGTTGTACCGGTATAGCGGGTCAGCAATTTCCCTTGAGGATCGAAAAACAAGAATGTTGGAGTGGCGCGGACTCGGTTATGCCGAAGTGCAAACTCAGTTTCTGACACTTCGACTCCATCGAAACCTGTCACCAGAGCATCTCCGTCGGTGTTGAGTGCAATCACCCGGAAATGAGCTCGGAAATAATCCTGCACCTGGGGCTGATTCAGTACAGTGTCCTTCATGCGCGTACACCAAGGGCAATCGTCCGTTTCAAACATCAACAAAACGCCAGCCTTACCCTCCTCTTGGGCGATTTCGGCTTCCTCAGACAGATCATTGAAACTGTCCTGGAAAAAATACACAGCCGGATCACGGACTTCGCCGGCCATTGCCGACCAAGCTACAAGAGCCAAACCGAACATGAGAACTGCTCGGGGTGCAGGAGATAGTGTCATACGAAAAGACTTCCAGGGAGGCTTGAGAATAATCCGAATATTGTTACAATATAATAATATATTAAAACTTAGGCAAGTGATTCTAAGACCTGCACGGGCATAACCCTTTGGCGCGCACTGCGCGGCAGCACTTGTCGTTGAGCCATCGGAAGGTAGTCAAAAAATGCAACTGAATCCCTCCTTGGGCTACAAGTCTTATTGATTCTTGCGCGAGCGGTTCTGAGCTGCATCAGTCGTCGAACCCATCACTGGGCGCATCCGCGGCGCGGGAACGACGGCCGACGCCAACACCGCCATCTCTGCAGCCACACACGCCCCCAGTAACGTGACCAGCCAGGACAAAAAAATCCAGACCAAAAACACTGGTATTGTCCAAAGCGCCCCATAGATTATCTGATAGGTGTTGAAATTGGAAATGAACAATATAAATACATGCTTTGCCATTTCGAACAAGGCCATAGCGGTTATCGCCCCGGTCAGGGCATAACGGAATCGTACTGGGCAATTTGGAATCACCAGGTATATCAAGAGAAAGCCCAGGCTCTCCACCAGGGCCGGCAATCCCAGTAAAGCCACGGTGCTGATCAGTTGCTCGTCCGGTATTAAATCCAAAAAGACCAATGAACCCAGATAGGAACTCAAAGACAAGCTTGCAGCCGCCAATATCGGGCCTAAAGTCAGCATCGCCCAGTAAAGCAGTAGACGTTGGATGGGTGTACGACCTTTGCGTACCCCCCAGATACCATTAAGTGCATCCTCGATAGTTGACAACAAAAGCAAGGCGGTTGCCATGAGTACAACCAAGCCCAGGCCAGTCAGCGTTCCGGCCTGACTGGAAAATTCGCGTAGATGGCCACTCACTACGTCGCCCGTCGCTGGCACCAGATTACTGTAAAGAAAATCTTCGACGCTGCCACGCCAACTGGGAAAAAAAGGAAATAACGACAGAATCGAAAAACTCACCGTGATCAGCGGTACCAGCGCCAACAAGGTAGTGAACGCCAACGCCGAGGCAACACGGTGCAAGCGGTTCTGGCGAACCCGGCTGAACACCCGGGTAATAAGACCTATTGAATAGGAGTTGGAATGTTTCACAAGATCATCGGCAATGATCGGCGGCCAAAATCCTGACTCATAGCCGTTTCGCCGTCACATCGTTAACCAATTGTGAAAAAAAAGGCCTCGGTATACCGAGGCCTTTTCGATATAGCCTGCGGGCGGCTCAGTTATAGGCTGGTCCCGCATCTACCTGTTCGGCCGCTTGAGCGACACCCATCTGTGCGGCTTCCGATACCCGGTTGGCCATACGGTAGGCTTCGCTGGCGTCACCCGCTTCGAGTTTCGCCTTTGCCGCCTTGAGTAATTTGCTGATACTCACGGCTTTGCCACCCGTAGCTGAATCAATCAGGCGCCAGGCACCTCCGACCCCTTTAGCGGCGTCCAGATCCGCGCTCGCCTGCGCAATCATCTGCGCTGCGTCATCGGCTGTTGCGGTGCTGGCCTCGCTGGCCTGAGTTGCCTCCAGGTACTTAAGATCAGTAGCCTCGGTAACACCTAGTGACCAGGCGCCACGAGTCCGAGCATGATCGATGGCCTCTTGAATCTGAAAATCTGTGAGATCCCTTTCAATCTGAATTAATTGGCCCGGGTAGATCAGATCAGCGTCGCGAATATCAGCGCGGTTGCGTTTAAAAAGTAACGGCCACTGGTAGGGATCGCCATAGACTTTGGGCTGCGAGGAAATCCCCCACAGGTGATCACCGCCCTGTACAACGTAAGCCGATATTGACGGCACGGGGGCCGATGGCTGGCAGACGAAGGAATCAGGATGTCGAGTGCACCAATCGCCAGAATCGCTGGCCTTGGTTGCCTCATCCTGGCAGACGAAGGAATCAGGGTAGCGATCGCACCAATCATCAGGCTTGGCCGGGGCTGACACAATGGCTGTGGCGGTCGACGTCGCTGGTGCCGGAGCTGCAGCAGTAGCTGTGCCGGCCTCGGTTTCAGTCGGTTTCGCTGTCACACAGCCCGTGGCAACAACAGCCACTGCTAACAGTGCCAGCAGGGTACGGATTGGTGTTGGATTTATTGTCATCGGGTCGCTCTCTGTGGGAGGTTTGCGTATAAAATCAGGTAACTTAGCCCCTATGTTTACGGACCAGTTTATCCGGGACAATGTACCTTCGTACCCCTCATTCTGTCAAGAAAATCATGGAGAAGATCATGCCAGTTGTGCTGTACCACAACCCCCGCTGCTCCAAATCTCGAGCAACCCTGGCTCTGGTGCGCGAACGTGGCCTTGAGCCCCAAATTGTTGATTATCTGGAACACCCACCCAGCAAGGAGACGCTCAAAGAATTGCAGACTTTGCTGGGATGCTCGGTTATGGGCATGATACGTCCCGGTGAAGCGCCGTACCGAGAAATGAATCTGGCGCACGCCGATGATGCGCAACTGCTACAGGCGATAGTTGATCATCCGATCCTGCTGCAGCGTCCCATTGTCGTCAACAACGGCCGGGCAGTAATAGGACGGCCGCCAGAACAGGTATTGGAGATCCTCTGAACCACATTGAATGACTCTATGACAGAAATACTGGTTCTGTACTACAGCCGCGAGGGTGCGGTGGCAACGATGGCGCGGCTGATCTGCCAGGGCGTCGAGAGTGTCGATCGGTGCTCGGCTCGGCTGCGTACCGTACCACCGGTATCGGCAACCCCTGAAGCCACGACCCCTAAGATCCCTGAAAATGGGCCACCTTATGTCTCGCTGGACGATCTTGGGCAATGCGATGGCCTGGCGCTGGGGAGCCCGACACGTTTTGGCCAGATGGCAACTGCGCTCAAGTATTTTCTGGAAAGCACTGGTACCGACTGGCTGGCTGGCACTCTGGCCGGAAAACCGGGGGCAGTCTTCACCTCTTCGTCAAGCCAGCACGGCGGTCAGGAATCGACTTTACTGTCGATGATGTTGCCGCTGTTACACCATGGCATGCTCATCTGTGGATTACCCTTCACGGAGCAAGCACTCAATGATACCCAAACCGGCGGCACGCCCTATGGCGCCAGCCACGTGGCTGGCGCACAAAATGACAAACCCATCAGTGCCGAAGAAAAAATCCTTTGCCGGTCGCTGGGGATGCGACTGGCAAAAACCGCTGCGGCGCTGACAAAGGCCTAACTACCCAAAAAACGAATCGCAAATTCGCGCACAAACGGTACGGTCAGGCGGCGCTGGTCTGAGAAGGCCTGCTCGTCAATCTGATCGAGCAGAGCAAAGAGTGTGGCCGGATCCCGTGGTACCCGGCGCAGCAGGTAAGCGCTAACTGCTTCGGACATTTCCAATCCACGAAGATGGGCTCGCAAGCGCATCGCCTCAGGCAACTGCATCTCGCTCAGGGGATGCAAAGTCCAGACACCGCCCGAGGCTAATCGGGTGGCGAGGTCTGCCAACAAAAAGCCCGCCTTTGCAGGTGGGTAGCGCCCGGCTACCAGCAAACAACCGCCTGCCTCCTGCAACTGCTCGTAAAGGCCCAGTAGCGCTTCTTCCCAGGCACGATCTGCACAGATTTGCTCGACATCATCCACGCAGATCATGCTGCGTGGATCAAGCTCACTCAGCATTTGTGGCCCTACACTGTCCATACCAGTGGGCACATAAACCGTCAACGGTATCGATTCGCCTTTGCTCCGGCAACAGGCGTGCAGAAGATGCGACTTGCCGCACCCGGGCGGGCCATGAAGATAGAGCATCTGTGGGGCGCCCACGCTCCCGAACCGATCAAGCACATCGAGTACCTGGCCGTTACTGCCGGTAAGAAAATTCTCGAATGAGGCACTGTCAGACAATCGCAACGGCAAGTGAATTTGCCTAGTCATAACGTCCGTCAACGATCTGTCCTAATCAATGAGCGCTCGGCGCCGGGGTCCGGGCGAATAAACCAGAAATAAACATAGTGGAATGCACTGACCAAAGTGGTTGCTACCACCAGCCATAGCAAGATCTCAGTGAGTACAGGCAAAGCAAGTAGATCGACACGCTCAACCATGATCAGTACCACCAGGGAAATCTGCAAGAAGGTGTTCAGCTTGCTGACCGGGCTTGGGCGCATTTGCACTTCGCCATGCAGTGTCTGCAAGACCAGCACACCACCAATGATGCCAAGGTCACGAAAACCGATCAGCAAAAGCACCCAGAATGGGATATCCCCCGCCAATACCAGCATGATGTATGTACTGACAATGAGCATTTTGTCTGCCAGTGGATCGAGGATCGCACCGAGGCGGGTGACATAGCCAAAGCGCTTGGCGATCCAGCCATCGAGGCCATCGGTGATGCCCGCGGCCAAAAAGACCACCAGCGCCGGGGCATACCGGCCGTCATGCAGGAAAAGGATCAATACCGGAACAGCGCCGATACGCGCCAGGGTCAGAAGATTAGGAAGTTGATGAAGCAAAAGTACACCCGGTGTTAGATAGGATACGAGTTTGAGAAGATGTCAGTACCAGGCACTGACGCCGGGGATCCCCGTTCCCGGCCAGACATAAGATACCATAAGCCCTTGACCACTTCCGGGCGATATTACACGTGTCCCACCCCAATGACCCACCTTTAACCTACCGCGATGCGGGTGTTGATATCGAGGCCGGTGAAAGCCTGGTCGAGCGCATCAAACCTCTAGTTCAAAAAACACAGCGGCCCGAATGCCTGGGCAATATCGGCGGCTTTGGCGGGCTTTTTGAATTGCCCATCGATCGTTATCGTCGGCCGGTGCTGGTCTCAGGTACCGATGGGGTCGGCACCAAACTGAAACTTGCCGTCATCCTCGACCGCCACGACACTATCGGCATCGATTTGGTTGCCATGTGTGTCAATGACGTACTGGTTCTTGGAGCCGAACCTCTTTACTTCCTGGACTACTTCGCTACTGGCAGATTGTCGCCTGAACATGCGCAATCGGTGATTGCCGGTATTGCTACTGGCTGCGAGGCGGCCGGCGCCGCGCTGATCGGTGGAGAAACAGCCGAAATGCCCGGGATGTATTCACCGGGCGACTATGATCTTGCCGGCTTTTGCGTTGGCGTGGTCGAAAAGGATCAGATCATTGATGGCAGTCACATCCGTGCCGGCGACCAGGTACTGGGCCTGGCATCGAGCGGCCTTCACTCGAATGGATATTCCCTCGCGCGCGCAGTACTCGAGCGAAGCCGGGCCACACTGGACGAGCCTATAGGTAAAACGACACTGGGCGAGGCGTTGTTAGCACCGACGCGGATCTATGTGCGCCCCATTCTGGCCTTGCTTAAAGCAGTGCCAATACACGGTATTGCCCACATCACTGGGGGCGGACTGTCCGGTAATATTCCACGGATACTGCCAGACAACTGCGATTGCCGAATCGATACTACGGCCTGGCCTCGATCAGAGATTTTCCAGTGGCTGCAATCCGAGGGCTCGATTGACGATACCGAAATGCTACGGACCTTTAACTGCGGTATTGGCCTGGTCATCATTGTGTCTTCGGATACAGTCGCTCAAGCCCAACAAATGCTCGAGGCCAGCGGAGAGACGGTATACCGATTGGGTGAGGTGCAGGCCGGCGACCAGGGCATTGTCTTTGACTGAACCCCCGGTCAAGTGCCGACTCGTGGTGCTGATCAGCGGCGCTGGCAGCAATCTGCAGACAATCATCGATCGCTGTGCCGACGGATCGATTTCGGCCCAAGTGGCTGCAGTGATCAGCAATCAGGCTGATGCCTATGGCCTAACCCGGGCACGTGAAGCCAGTATTCCGGCTCATTGCCTCGATCATCGTGACTTCCAACGGCGGGTGGATTTCGATGCAACGATGATAGACCTGGTCGATAGTTTCAGCCCCGATCTTATTGTCCTGGCCGGTTTTATGCGTATCCTGGGGAAGGATTTTGTCGAACGGTACCTGGGGTGTATGTTGAACATACACCCTTCCCTGCTTCCTCTTTATCCTGGCCTCGATACCCATCAACGCGCTCTGGCCGACGGGGTAAAAAACCATGGAGCCAGCGTACATTTTGTAACCGCAGAACTCGACGGCGGGCCGATCCTCATTCAGGGACGTGTTCCAGTCGAGCCACACGATACGCCCGAAACTCTGGCACAACGAGTGCACGTTGTGGAGCACCAGATCTACCCTCAGGCGATCGCCTGGTTTGCAAAAGGCCGGTTGCGCTTAAGTGATGGGCAGGCGATGCTGGATGGAATGCCTGTGTTAGTTCCTGACAATATCCAGGAAGCTTTTGTCAGTCTTTTAACCGAGCCTGAACAGTAATCTCGACCTTCGAGTTGCCGAACAACCGTGGAGACTCGGTTGTGGTCCGGGCTGGGTAACTATCTTTTTCAAAAAATCGTCGATAAACGCTGTCCATCACGTCAAAATCGTCAAGACTTGAAAGATGAACGTCAGCACGGACAATATCCTTGCACTCCAGTCCAAGCTCATCCAGGATATCGACGATCGCCTGCATGACAGCCTCGGTTTCAAGCGCTGGATCCCCTAGAACGACTCTTCCCGCTGGAAGATCGGCAGCGACCAGTCCCGCCAGGTATGCATAACGATCGTCAATGACAACCTGGCTAAAGGGTGCGCCGGATTGGGGCACTGATTTTGGTTGAATTCTGCGGATCATACAACTGCCCTGGCGACGTCGTCGGCCCAAACAACAATCATAAAGCGGAACCGCACGCGCCTTCAGCGAGGCTGCTTCAGTGACGAACGGGGGGATCTATCTCGAAAGCCAGATCATCGTCTTTTTCGTAAACACGTACGCTGCCGCCCGATTCAAGCTCTCCAAACAGTAGTTCCTCTGCCAATGCCTGGTTAATGCGTTCTCGGATTAACCGCGCCATGGGTCGAGCTCCCATCGTGACATCGTGACCATGGCGCGCTAGCCACTGACGGGCGCTGCTATCAAACTGCAGTGCAACATGTTTGTCAGCCAGTTGGCTCTCCAACTGAAGGATAAACTTGTCGACAACGTGTGCAATGGTCTGCTCATCAAGAGCGCCGAAGCGGATAATCGAATCAAGCCGGTTACGAAATTCCGGTGTAAACAATTTGTTGATCACTTCAGTGTCATCAGTACTGTGATCTTGGGTGACAAAGCCTACCGAGCTCCGCGCCATCTGGGCAGCGCCGGCATTAGTGGTCATCACGATAATCACGTTGCGAAAATCTGCTTTGCGCCCGTTATTATCAGTCAGGGTGCCGTAGTCCATAACCTGTAGTAACAGGTTGAAAACATCGGGATGAGCTTTTTCGACCTCATCAAGAAGCAACACTGCATGTGGATTCTTGGTGATCGCCTCGGTTAACAGCCCGCCCTGATCAAAACCCACGTAGCCTGGTGGTGCCCCGATTAAACGCGAGACGGTATGGCGCTCCATATACTCAGACATGTCAAATCGGACCAGCTCAATACCCAGGGTGAGGGCGAGTTGGCGGGTCACCTCGGTCTTGCCCACGCCCGTCGGACCTGAGAACAAAAAAGATGAAATGGGCCGGTCAGGGTTGCCAAGACCCGAGCGTGACAGTTTGATCGCGCTGACCAACGCACCAATGGCAATATCCTGACCAAAAACCACGCGCTTAAGATCACTCTCCAGGGTTCGCAACACATCTTTATCGGTGGCGCTTACGGTCTTCGGTGGAATCCGCGCCATCTTAGAAACCACACGTTCGATATCAGGCACGCCGACCGTTTTCTTGCGCTTGGCGGCAGGCGCAAGGCGCGCCTGGGCGCCGGCTTCATCAATGACGTCTATGGCCTTATCTGGCAGATAGCGATCATTGATATACCGCGCAGAAAGTTCGGCGGCGGTGCGTAATGCAGGCGCGGTGTAACGCACGCTATGATATTTTTCGAACTCAGTTTTTAAGCCGCGCAGTATCTCGACGGTTTCCTCGACACTGGGTTCGAGCACATCGACCTTCTGGAAACGTCGGGACAGTGCGCGATCCTTCTCGAATATCCCCCGGTATTCCTGATAGGTTGTTGATCCAATACACCTGACATCGCCAGACGCCAACATAGGCTTTAGCAAATTGGATGCGTCCATGGCTCCGCCTGAGGCAGCACCCGCACCAATCACGGTATGGATTTCGTCGATGAACAATACCGCACCCTCGGCTTCTTCAAGGTCTGCCAGGACCGCTTTCAGGCGCTGTTCAAAATCACCGCGGTATTTGGTGCCCGCAACCAAAGCGCCCAAATCTAGCGAGTAAATAGTACTATCGATCAGCGCCTCGGGAACTTGACCCTCGACAATCTTGCGTGCCAAGCCTTCAGCAATAGCCGTTTTACCGACACCCGCCTCACCTACATAAAGCGGGTTGTTCTTGCGCCGCCGGCACAGAATCTGCATGGTACGGTCGATTTCACGTGAACGACCAATCAACGGATCGATCTTACCGGCAATAGCCTGCTCATTGAGATTGACCGCAAACACAGCCAATGCGCTCTGGTACTCCTCGTCGCTGTCCTCATCATCGTCCTGCTCACTGGGCGACGGCAATTCACGTGGCATATCGCCTTTGTGGGCAATACCGTGGGAAACATAATTGACAATATCGAAGCGCGACACGCCCTCTTCACCTAGAAAATACACGGCATGAGAATCCTTCTCAGCAAACATGGCGATCAGTACGTTGGTGCCGGTAACCTCGCGCTTGCCTGAACTTTGCACATGCAGGATAGCACGCTGAATCACACGCTGAAAACCCAATGCCGGCTGCGGATCGATATCCTCTTCCTCGCTCAGCACAGGCACATACTCGTCGAGAAATTCCTCGAGTTTTTCGCGCAAACCCGTTACCTTGGCGCCGCAGGCTTGTATCGCCTTGGCTGCCGGTGGATTATCCAGCAACGCGGCCAGCAGGTGTTCTACCGTGATGTATTGATGGCGCGCCTTACGGGCATTCTGGATCGCGCTGTTAAGAGAAGATTCGAGTTCACTTGAAAGCATGGCGATTACTCAGACTCCATCGTGCACTGCAGTGGGTGTTTGTTCTCGCGGGCAAAATTCAACACTTCGCGCACCCGGGTCTCCGCCACCTCGGCTGTGAAAACCCCGCAGACACCAGATCCCTCCGTGTGCACTTTTAGCATGACTTGGACTGCCTGCTCCTGGGCAAGACGGAAGATTCGCTGCAGCACGGTGACCACAAACTCCATGGGCGTGTAGTCGTCGTTGACCAGTAGCACACGGAACAGGCGCGGTTTTTTTAGTCGAGGCTCGGCTTCCTCGACTGAGGTGCCGCTGGTTCTCTGGATGTCTTTACGCTCGCTCATTATTACCCGGCTAGTGTGCCGTAAATCTATTGTTGTTGTGACTAATATAGGGTCAATGACAGTCCTTTCTCAAGGCCCTATGCGACGATCATTAAACCCTATTAAAACAGAAAACCGGCAGCAGGTTACCCTGTTGCTGGTTTTGTTTTTTCAATAAGGGGCGAAAGTGGAGTCCTGGAACCTCGCTAATGCGGTTTAGCCAGTTGCGAACTGCTCCTCTTCAGTCGAGCCGGTCATAGCCGTTACCGAGGACCTGCCCCCTTGAATCACGGTGGTCACGTCGTCGAAATACCCAGCCCCTACTTCGGCCTGATGACTGGCAAAAGTGTAGCCTCGCTTCGAGGCGGCAAACTCGCGCTCCTGCACCATTTCTACGTAAGCCGTCATACCGTTGCGCACGTACTCGTGGGTAAGGTCGAACATGTGATACCACATATTGTGTATCCCGGCGAGCGTGATGAACTGGTACTTGTAGCCCATGGCACCCAGTTCGCGCTGAAACTTTGCAATCGTGGCGTCATCAAGGTTCTTTTTCCAGTTGAACGATGGCGAACAGTTATATGCCAGCAACTGGCTGGGAAACTGTTCATGAATAGCATCGGCAAAACGGCGTGCCTCGTCTAGATCTGGCACTGCGGTCTCGCACCAGATAAGGTCGGCATACGGAGCGTAGGCAAGACCGCGGGCGATCGCCTGGTCAAGGCCAGCGCGGGTCATGTAGAACCCCTCGCTGGTACGTTCACCGGTAACGAACTTACGATCACGTTCATCCACATCTGAGGTGAGAAGCGCAGCAGCATTGGCATCGGTACGAGCCAGCAGCACGGTGGGCACACCACAGACATCTGCTGCCAGGCGGGCCGCGACCAGCTTCTGGATCGCTTCCTGGGTAGGCACAAGTACCTTGCCACCCATATGGCCGCATTTTTTCGCTGATGCGAGTTGATCTTCAAAATGCACGCCGCCGGCACCAGCCTCGATCATTCCTTTCATCAGCTCAAACGCATTAAGCACGCCACCAAAACCGGCTTCAGCATCAGCGATTATGGGTACAAAATAATCGACATCGCCCTTGCCAGACGAAACCTGAATCTCATCGGCGCGTTTGAAAGAGTTGTTAATTCGGCGCACGACAGCAGGGACCGAGTTAACTGGATAAAGTGACTGGTCGGGGTACATCGTATCAGCGATATTGGCATCGGCCGCAACCTGCCAGCCTGACAGGTAAATCGCCTTGGCACCGGCCTTGACTTGCTGAACTGCCTGACCGCCAGTCAGGGCGCCGAGGGTTGGAACGTAATCGTCAGTATTGAGCCGCCGCCATAATTTCTCGGCTCCTAAACGCGCCAGGCTGTGCTCGATATGCACCGAACCACGTAGACGCACCACATCAGCAGCCGTGTAGTCACGCTTGACATCGCTCCAGCGCGGATGATCCGTCCATTGCGCTTCCAGGGATTTCGTGTCCTTGCTCTGCTCTACCATTGTTGCTTTACCCTCTTGATGTCGATGCTCAACCCCTGCCAGCCTATGGCTTTTGCCACAATCGGATTCAGCATGTTTTAGCTTAGATTTCAGACACAAACGTTAATTGGCCTGACCAAGCACAAAGTTTCG
>CAUZJT010000019.1:0-29983 GCA_963580215.1 Gammaproteobacteria bacterium | reverse complement strand
AAGTCATCGGGCGACAGGTCGCCGCCTTCGCGGTACCAGTAGGGCTGGCCAATGTGGACGATATCTGGGATGGGCAAGCCACCCTGAGCGTGCATAGCTGCCATGCCACTCAGACTCGCGCCAGCTATAGTGCTGCCGTGATAGGCGTTGCGCCGGCTGATAATGACTTGTTTTTCCGGATGTCCCATGCAGGACCAGAAATATCGCGCCATGCGGACGACGGTGTCGTTTGATTCTGAGCCGGAATTGGTCAAAAAGACATGATTAAGATGTGGCGGGGTTACCTCGGACAGCAGTTGAGACAGGTCTATAACCGGCGGGTGTGTCGTCTGGAAGAAGGTGTTGTAGTAGGGTAGAGTTTCCATCTGCTGCCGGGCGACCTCGGCCAGTTCCTTGCGCCCGTAACCCACATTGACGCACCACAGTCCCGCCATACCGTCCAGTAGCTTGTTGCCGTCCGAGTCCCATAGGTAGATGCCCTCGGCACGTTCAATAATGCGTGCGCCGGTTTTATGCATGCGCCGATGATCGGTAAATGGGTGTAGAAAATGTGCGCTGTCCAGCTCGCGGTATTGCGCAGTCGTCAGAGCCATTCTATAGTCTCCTTTAAAAGCATTATCATTGGTTATAGCGACATGATAGAGAGCCTGGATGACGGGCGTCAATGCTCTTGGGCCACTAATCTTCTGTCAAGATAAAGCCGCTTCGGCAGGTCTCGCTAGGGCCGTGTGATGCTAGACGTTGAGCAGCAGGTGTTCACGCTCCCACGAACTGATGACCTGAAGAAATGTCTCGTATTCGCTTTCCTTGACTGCATGCCAAGCTGTGACGAAGCGTTGCCCAAGCATTTCTTTGAGATCATCACACTCATCGAGTGCCTGCAGCGACTGCTCCAGGCTGCGTGGCAGTTCGTAGGGCATGTCGTAGGCGCTGCCGGTAATGGCAGCACTGGGGTGCAGTTTCTGACGCATGCCGAGCAAGCCGCAGGCGAGGCTCGCTGCAATAGCGAGATAGGGGTTAGCATCAGCACCTGGTACCCGGTTTTCTACCCGTCGTGAGTCACGGCTTGAGTCCGGCACCCGCAGGCCCACCGTGCGGTTGTCCAGCCCCCACTGCACGTTGATCGGCGCAGCGTGATAGCGTGTCAGGCGGCGGTAAGAATTGACGTTCGGTGCCAGTAGCGAGAGCGCGGCTGGCAGGTAGCGCTGCAGCCCGGCAATATGTGAATAAAATAGCGCGCTGGCCTCACCATCTGCGTTGCTGAAGATGTTCTCGCCGGTGTCACGGGAGATGACGCTCTGGTGTATATGCATTGCACTGCCAGGCTCTTTTTCCATGGGCTTGGCCATAAAAGAGGCATATATCTTGTGCCGTAACGCAGTTTCACGCATGGTGCGCTTGAATAAAAAGGCCTGGTCAGCGATTGCTAGCGGATCGCCATGCAGCAGGTTGATTTCCATCTGCGCAGCTCCGGCCTCATGGTTGAGAGTCTCAAGCGCGATACCAAGGCCCTCGCAGTAATCGTACAAATCCTCAAACAGGGGATCAAATTCGTTGACCGCGTCGATCGAGAAGGACTGACGCCCGGATTCGGCACGGCCCGAGCGGCCTACCGGTGGCTCTAGTGGGTAGTCGGCGTCTGGGTTCGGTTTGATCAGATAGAACTCCAGTTCCGGTGCGACTACGGGCTCCCAGCCATGTTCGCGGTAGGCGTTGATGACTTTTTGCAGGACGTAACGTGGCGACATCTCGACTGGACTGCCATCGGCGTAGAAGCAGTCGTGTATTACCAGCGCCGTAGGCTCCTGAGCCCATGGGACGAGCCGGAAGGTGTCCAGATCAGGTTTTAGGAAGATATCCTTATCGGCGGGGTCCACTGCACTCTGGTCTTCGGGGTATTCGCCGGTGACTGTTTGCAAAAAGATCGCCTCGGGAATGCGCATACCGATCTCTTCACTGTACTTGTGGGCCGGAATCAGCTTGCCCCGGGCAATACCGGTCATGTCTGGGATGACTGCTTCTATCTCGTCAATGCGGTTATCACGCAGCCATTGGCGGATACTGCGGTCCGGTGCGCCGCTGGTGGGTAAAGCGGTTTTGGAAGAATCTGACATAAAGCCCCGAAGGCTGTGAAACTGAGCGCGAGTGTACCCGACCCCATTCGGGGCGCACAGGTGAGGTTTGGACTGATTCCGTCTAGAAAAAGCGACTGGAACCTACTAGTAAACAGGCTTTGCCCATGTATTTAGGGCTGGGTTCCCGAACAATGCCCCCCAATGCAGTAATGAACGTAGTTGGCCTTAAGACTCAAGTTGACCTTAAGACTTGATATGTAACAAAATGGGCTGGTGCCCTCTCAATTGATTTTGACGATCTGGAAAAGGCGTTCTGGGTAGCTTGAGACTATAGGATAAACTGCCGGCCAGTTGTTTGCGTTACCCGTGACCACAATGCTGTGCCAAAACACCAGCGCGCTCACAGTGCTGGCCTGTCAGGCCAGTGTTCCGCCCGTTCAGATCCCGTCGGATCGTGATGCGCACGTGCGGGCGCTATGTGACCGGATTGGTCGATATCTTGATGGCACCGATACGGTTGATATTATTGTGTTGCCGGAGTTGTGCACGATGGAGTACTCCGCCGGTGCTTTTTCACATCTGGACAGCCTCGCTGAGCCCATTGACGGCCCTTCTACCCAGGCATTTTCCCAGCTTGCTCAAGAGAGTGGGGCGATGGTGGTTTTCGGCATGGCTCGATCAACAAGGCGGGGCTTTGCCATCAGCCAGCTTGTTGTTGACGGCGCGGGCCAGATGGTTGGGTGTTATGACAAGATGCATCTTTGCCACTATGGTACATCGACCGAGAAGGAATTTTTTCAGGCAGGTGAACGCGTTGTCTTTTTTGACCTTAAAGGTTGGCGCATTGCCCCGATCATCTGCTACGACATCCGTATCCCAGAGCTGAGCCGCACGCTGGCGGTAATTTATGATGTCAATTTATTACTGCATTGCGGAGTATATTTTCGAGATGAGTCGTTTTCCAGCTGACACAGTTTTGCTATCACCCGAGCGATGGAAAATCAGGTCTACCTTTTAAGTCTGAACCGCGCCGGTACAGACTATGGAGGTTTAATTTTCTGTCCGCCATGGATGGATGATGATCAGCCGGCGCAGTATCTTAAAACACATGATGAAGACTTCAGACATTTGGAACTGGACCCTGCTATGTTGTTAGATGTCCGATCGCAGTACACTTTTCTTAAAGATGGCCATTTGGCCTACCAATGTTAGCTCTGCCCGGCCAACCGTGGTTTATCTAATTTACAAATCGCGAGGTACAGCGGATCTTGAACTCAAGTAACGTCGATAGCGGGCACGTTCAGAAAACCTGGCAAAAAGGGGTTCGTGCTCTGGAGCAGCGGGATTTCGTTCGCGCGGTAGGCCACTTTAAAAAAGTCGCCAAGGCAATCCCACAGGATCCTGACGTGCATTTTGCCCTGGCGGATGCCCTGCTGGGGCAGGGGCGTACCGATAACGCAATTCGCGAGTACCGCGTCGGTATTGATTTTTCTCCAGGTCTGGCAATGGGGTGGATTCGACTGGGCAGTGCTTTTCTGATGGCGGGCCAGGGGAGTAAGGCACGGGAGGCATTTAATCAGGCGCAGGCAATCGAGCCTGACAACCTGCGGGCACTGGCCGGCTCGGCGGAGGCAGCGGCCATGGCTGGCGACCTTGAAGCAGCCCAGGCTGGTTTCGTCAGTGCTCTAGCGCTGGCGCCTGGTAACCCCGATTTGATTATCTCCCTGGCGCGGCTACAGGATGCCCAGGGGCAAACCGATGAGGCTGAGGATACCCTGCGACGGGCGTGTCGGGATTACCCAGGAGAGCTTGCCTTGTGGCTTGCGTTGGGGGGCGCGTTACAAGCCTGGGACCGCCTCGAAGAGGCCCATGCCTTGTATCAGCAGGCCCGGGTTAGCCATCCTGGCGCTTTTGAACTGCTGGCAGCATCTGCCGACAACGCTTACCAGATGCGTGATCTTGACTCGGCGCGGGATCTTTATCGGCAGCTTTTGCAGATTGAGCCGAAAAACCCAAGCGTGCGTAACACCCTTGGACAGGTGCTGGCGTCACTTGGTGAGGAGGTTGATGCCCAGCAGATTTTTCAAGAACTTACCAAGGAGGAGCCACTATTCGGTGAACCCTGGCTGAATATCGCCCGTGCACGATATTTCACGAGTATCGACGATCCGGATATCCGACAGATGCGCTCGGCGCTCAAGCGTCGACAGATGGATCCATCGCAGACACTTTATGTGCACTTTGCCCTGGGAAAAGCGCTGGATGATTGTAAAGACTACGACCAGGCTTTTTTTCATTATGACAAAGGCAATGCTCTACGCCGCCGCGAGCTACAGTTTGATGTGGGCGAGATAGAGCGGCAGTTTGATCGCCTGATTGAGTGGTTTTCCCCTGAGCTAATCGACGCATTACCCCAAAAGGGAAGTTCAAAAACGCAGCCACTATTTATTGTCGGCATGCCCCGTTCGGGTACCACCTTGCTCGAACAGGTGCTGTGCGCCCACCCCGATATGGGCACGGCCGGCGAGTTGCGTGATCTGGCACGAATTGCCCGTAATGTCGCGCGATCTAATGAAAAACCCTGGCCAGAATGTATTTCAGACACTTCTGGTAATCAGTTAATGACTATGGCATCTGAATATTTGGCGGCACTTGAATCGCGGGCCTTGGGCAGTCCGTGGGTTATCGACAAGATGCCACAAAACTTTCTTCATGTTGGGTTTGCGGCGTTATTGTTTCCTGACGCGACCGTGGTGCATTGCATGCGTGACCCATTGGATACCTGCTTGTCAAATTATTTTCAGATCTTTCCGGGCGGTATCGATTATGCCTATGATCTTTCCGAACTCGGGCGGTATTACAGAAACTATCAGCGGCTGATGTCACACTGGCAGGCTTTGCTGGGAGAGCGATTAGTGACCGTGCGCTATGAGGCATTGGTCAGCGATCCCGAACCTGTCCTCAGGACATTGCTCAAAACCATCGGCCTGCCTTGGGAGCCCGCTTGTCTGTCTCATCAAGATGCGGTGCAAAGGGTCGATACCTTGAGTCTTTACCAGGTTCGCCAGCCGTTAAATACTGGATCCACCAAGCGCTGGCGTAATTACGAAAAATATCTTGAGCCCCTACGTGAGGCATTAACTGAGGGGGCCGATGTATAGAGGGGTCTAGGCCCGGTCTATCCAAATAAAAAGGGCGCCTTGCGGCGCCCTTTTTACACCGGACCAAAGGCCCAGTTAAACAGCAGATCTTAGAAGTCCATACGGAGCATGCCAATGCCCTTGGTCTTGTTGTTCGAGTTGTTCAGCTCGATGATCGCTTTCGCGCCGCCGCCCAGGCCAACTGCATAGTTACCAGTGATAGCGCTATCGGAGCCATTGTCTTCATAGTCAAGCCAGACGCCGGCTAATTTGGCGTTGATACCAAAGCCGTTGTTGCCATTCTGCTGGCTGACATAACCGCCAGACAGAGCCACGCCACCGATGTTCATCGAAGCGGCAACACCGGTGCAATCAGATGCGCCGTGATCCTGCCATGCTGCGCCAACAGACGCGCTGCCGACACTGAAAGTGCCGCCGATCGTGGCACGATCAAGATCATCGCCACCAGCACTCATCTGTCCATCAGCCATTAACCAGACAGGGCCAGCCTGTGTGGTGAAGGCAACGGAATCTTTCATACGATACTGGATACAAACGTTGGCAGAGCCGCCGTAACGATTGGACTTATCGATGAAGGTACCGACGGTGTTGAACAGGGTGCTCCACTGCGAGCCCAGGCTCAACGAACCCCAGTCGCCTTTAATGCCGACATAGGTCAGACGCTGGGTGTTACCAGTGACGATGCTACCCTGGGCGGAGTTCACGCGGAACTCGTATCCCATGTAAGCACTCTGGCCATTGCCCAGATCCGAGGACGACTTAAAGCGAAGGCGTGAATAGTTGTCAGCCACCTGCCACTCAGAACCGGTGTATTCCACACCAGTACGAATGGAGCCGGAAACCGCAACGTCTGCGATCGCTACCGGAGCCGCGAGGACACCTGCTATAGCTACTGCAATCAGTTTCTTTTGCATTACTTGTTTTCTCCTAAATGAGTCTTAAATGACGCTCTTGTACAAAAGCAACACTATTTTCATAAAATGGCCTTTGCGAGGCAATAGTAATGGCCAAAAATTCCACACAGTGTTGCAAAAAAGCAACAGTTTCGAAATGATACGTATTAGTCGAGATACGGCCAGAACATTGGAGTAAAACAAAGAGTAGCAGGAAAACTGCCAATGACAGCCGAAATATTCAAAAGCGGTTCACAACACTCTTTGCTACAAAGGTACCAGACCCATCTACGCGAAAGGCTTGTTATTTACATACCATGGGCCACATGTTGGCACCCTTGGTTTTGTTAGAATCACCCCGGTGACTTACCTTTTTATTGATTAGATGTTGGGCGCTGGACAAAAGATGCCTTGTGCGGATGGTATCGCCGGCATGTTGTGTACCGCAGATCGCATCGGCTGTGGCTTCGTTTTTCGGGCAAGCTATTGGGAGTGAGAAAAATGCTGTTTTGGGAATCGTGCAGAAATTCATTACTGTTTGCGGTCGTGCTGCTGGTCGTGGGCTGCAGTTCTGTAACCAACCTTAACAAGACTGCCGAGTCGGTAGAGGCGACTGGTGTACAAAACGATCCGGATACGCTCCCGACTGATGATTCCTCTTACGCCCGTTCGCCTAAACGCCAGGTTGGGGCAGGCTTTAGCTTCGATATTTTTGGCCGCAACAAAAAAGAAGCGAGCGCCGAGTCTTTACCGATTACTAATGACCCCGAATACGCCGAATACCTGGAATGGAAACGCTGGCGTGAATTTAAGGCTTACCAGGAATGGAAAGCTCAGCAGGGCGCTGCCAACTCAGAGTCCTGATCTTGTCGCGCTAGGTCGCAGTGACCTGGCTCAGTGAAGTGAGCTTGCAACGGGAAGTTAAAGTCGCTTTAGTTGCTATCGGCAGCCTTCAAGCTCTCAAAGAGTACTTCCAGAATACGGCTTCCCAGTTCGCTTTGCTTGTCGTTTGAATCCAGCGCGTCAACACGGGTTAATTCGCCGGCAGGTGTCAGTACCAGCTGAATATCTTGCGCGGGCGCACTGACGTCTTCTTTCCAGAAAGCGAGGCTTTGCACCCAGCTTTTGTCACGCATTATGGTTGGGTCATCGTAACGTATCACGAATCGCAAAGCCGACTTGTCGCGACTTGCCAGCGAGAAACCGGTATCTTGCAGTTGCCGGTCGAGGCGTTTCCATACGCCTGCGGCCGCACCGGGAACCACTAGGGCGAGATAGCCCGTAGCGGTTTCTTCCAGCGCTAAACCTGATATATCTTTGGTTTCGACAGTGGCAACCTGTTCGGGTCCACCGGCGAAAGTGCGCAGTTGTACCCCAAGTCGCTCAATAAGCGTGTTAGCAGAATCGGTATTGACGGTATTGCCCTTGTCGTCTTTGATCGAAACCGTTGAACCGTTCTTGCTTTGCTCCAAAGTGATGCGGTAAATGATCGGGTCACTCAGCCAGGGAATCCAATCCTTCCAGCCACCTTCGCTATCAGGCTCTTGGGTATCGTAATGGACTCGCAGATATCCCTGATCAGCACGACTTGAGATGATGTGCAGCCCCATATTGACCGTTGCGGTATCTAGCCGTTCCCAACTGTTCTGGGAGGTATCATCGACCAGCAGGATCTGCTGTCCGTTTCGGGTAGTGATCGTCAATACACCTTTTTCTTTTAGTACTTTTACAATGGCTTCATTACGAGCCTCGTAAAATGCCTCGAGACTGAGATCCAGCTCTGTCGAGTGACCCTCCTGCCATTTGAGAAAGTCCTGAAACTCAGCCATTTTCTGGAACTTCTCGAACTGGGAATACTGACCCAACTCTGCACTGCTGGCATCGCGCGCGGCAGCGGAGAATACTTGGCCGCTGGCATTCTCTTGTAGTGGTGTCAGGTCAGGTGGTACCTCGAGTTGAGCGGTATTGTTCCAGTCAGGAGTGGCGCGCTCAAGCTCTTCGGTAGAACTGCAACCGTACAGCGCCAACAGGAACAGTGGTGCAAGAAGGCGCAGGCGCAGGCAAATCCGAATCATATTGCAGGTTTTTAGTTAAGATCAGAGTGGGTTATTGAGAATACTTGACTCAGACACTCATTATAATGGGATTACGGTCTAAAACCCAAGAAACACTAGTATATTAGTGTTTCAGCATCCACACATCTTGGATTTCTCCTCAACAATTCTCCCTGTCTAGACGTTTCTTTAAGACCTTTAAGGGTGCGATTTTATATACCAGTCCTGGTGACTTGTGGCGTGCCTTGCCTTTTTTCTTTGGGGGCAAAGGAAGAGTCAGGACGTATCAGGAATTGCAGAAATTGGCCATACATACTCTGGCGGCTGATCAGTGCACGCTTGCTCGGCCTTCGTTAGGCCGGCGCAGCAACAACGCAAGTTACTATCGGCACAGCACAAACGATTTTGGGTCAAATGGCCGCTGAGAGTGTAGTGGATAAGAGTTCGATTAAGTTCTGTAAAGGAGATGTTGTAAATTTGGTGTAACATCGGAATCAGAAGTGAATTCAGCAGAAACTAGGATCGGTCAGATCGCGTGAGTAACGACATTGTTATCGAAGCATGGAACACCGTGCTTTTTGCAAAGTTTTCTAGATTCAAGTACCTTTTTATTGAGGGCTACGCGGCCATCAGTACGGAGGTATTCCATCGCCACCATTACCCTGCTGGTGCGAGTGTTCTGGATATCGGCTGTGGCTTTGGTGATTCCACTATTCAGATAGCTAAGTCACTCACCGAGGGTGGCTCGGCAAGTGGCGTCGATTGTGCTAGTAACTTTATTGACGAGTGTCAGAAAAGGGCATTACAGGAAAAGGTCCATAATGTTCAGTTTTTTGTGAGTGATGTAGAGTGCGACGACCTTGGCGGGCCATACGACCAGGCTTTCGCCCGTTTTGGTACCATGTTCTTTGGCTTGCCCGGCCTGGCAATGAAAAACATCCGCTCTTCTCTAAAGCCTGGAGGCAGTTTTACCCAGGTGGTGTGGCGTAAACGAGAAGATAATCCCTGGCTGCACGATGCAGAGTTATGTGTTCGTGAAATTGTGCCCGTGATATCCCACGAGGAAACGGATGCTGTGCATTGCGGGCCAGGCCCTTTTTCGATGGCCGGTGCAGATATGGTCAGCGATATGCTTCAGTCGGTAGGTTTTGAGCGCATCCAGTTCGAGCGCTTCGACAGTGATATCTGTATTGGACGTTCATTGGATGAAGCTATTGAGTTCGCCCTTGAAATCGGACCGGCCGGGGAGATCATTCGTCTTGCTGGGGAAGAAGGGGAACGACTCAGGGGTACAGTTACCGAGGCACTCCGGGATAGGGTTGGCAAATACGCTCGCAATGACGGGAGTATCTGGGCGCCATCTAGCGCCTGGTTCGTGACAGCATATAACCCGGAGTAGGATGGCCTATGGAGGTGAGGCCCGGATTCTCTGCCCGGGTGATACCGTCCTTGTTGACTGGGTAGCGGTTAATCAAATCCTCCACCACACTTTTCAACTCTTCAGGGAGTACGACTACACAGTTATTGTCCTGATATTCCACCTTATATACGTAAATCTCGCAGGTCCGCTTAGTCGCTCTAGCCAACTTTACCCACTGCTTACACTCCTTAAATAGTTGCAGCATCTCCTTGACCTTAGAGTCCACGGGCTCGCCTTTCTTATTCTCGTACATCAGGAGGGCTGTCTCCTTGTCCTTGGATAAGCGTATCCACTTGGTTGAGCCGTCCACGGCAAGAGTAGAGTAATAGTCTCCATGCTTGTAGGTAAATCTTGGTATCTTAGTCTCGCTTTTCATAGCTCTTGCCTCACTTATAATGAGCGCTAACCATTGACACTTTTTTTCAAAGAGAGGTTTTGCCTAGACGATGCCTAGACAGTAGACCTGTATCCCATTTAGCTCACTGACCCAAAAAGGTTATTTGAGGACATTGTGTGTAAATGGGATAGTACCTAGCTGGCTGGGACTCGTTAGCAGATTATTGTATTGGACGAACAAGATATGGAACTGATTACAGGCTTGCTGCTGGCCGGGGGGCGGGCACGTCGGATGGGCGGCGAGGACAAAGGGCTTTTACCCCTTGCGGGGCAGCCGCTTGCCGCGTGGGCTCTTAAGAACTTGTCAGCTCAGGTGGACCATCTCCTGATCAGCGCTAACCGCAACCATGAACGCTACCGTGAGCTCGGTGCCGAGGTCGTCAGCGACACCCTGGGAGATTTCTCCGGCCCACTGGCGGGTTTTGCAGCAGGACTTGCGCAAATCCAAACCCCGTGGCTGGTTACTGTGCCGTGTGATTCGCCATTGGTTGTGCCTGATTATGTCAGCCGGCTTCGGGCTGCTACCGAGCCTGGAGGGATCGACGCTGTGGTTGCGCACGACGGAAACCGGCTCCAGCCTGTGTTTAGCCTGCTAAGACGAGATGTTCTAGGTGATCTAGAGGCTTTTCTTGACCTTGGCGAACGCAAGATTGACCTGTGGCTGGAGCGCCTATCATGGTGCATTGTTGACTTTTCGGACGCCCCCGACATGTTTCTCAATGTCAATACACCCGAGGACTTAGCGCGGGTTGAGGCTAGAATCACGGCTATCAGTGATATTGATACCTAATGCCTTTTGCGGCGCAGATATAATTACGGTTAAATTGACTCCACGCCACTATTGGTCGGCACCTAATTATGGATTTATTCAAAGACGCGGAGCAGTTACGGGAAATTCCACTTTTTGCCCGGCTTGAGCCTACCCGCTTGAAGCTATTGGCTTTCTCCAGTGAGGAAGCGAGTTTTGATGACGGCGATATTATCTTTACGATGAACTCGTCCTCTGACAGTGCCTACGTGATCATGTCGGGCCAAGTCGAGGTGTTTGTACAAAAAGAGGCGACGGGTGAGCCAATTGCTGTGCTCCCGGCCAATGATCTGGTTGGAGAGATGGGGGTGATCGGCAACCAGCCCCGAGTTGCCACCTTGAGAGCCAAAGGGCAAGTGCGTTGCTTGCGAATCCTGGCAGATGATTTTCTTGATTTGTTGAAAGATAACCCAGAGGTGTCGCTAAGCGTGTTGCGCCAATTGGTCGATCGACTGACCAAAACATCCCAGGCTCTGGAGACTATGCGCAGTAGTATCGCAGCGGCATCCGATTCGCCAACCCCCTGACTTTCATGGATTCCCACCGTTTTGGTGCGCTATGGCGTCGTGCAGGCGGAGGGTTGGATTCGCACCACTTATTTGATCTGCTAACCGATTATTACCAGGAGGCGCACCGCCACTATCACAACGGGCATCATATTGTCGTCTGTCTTCAAGCGTACGATGATGCTGCGGTCGCTATCGGGGCTGATGATGCAGTTGAAATGGCGGTGTGGTTCCACGATGCCATCTATACACCAGGCGCGAGTGATAACGAGGCGCGCAGCGTTGCGTGGTTCCAGGAACTGGCTGCGGGTCAATTGCCAGGCTCTTTTATTTCTGAGGTAAGTCATTTGATTATGGCTACGTGCCACACCGATCTGCCCGCCGTATCTGGTGCAAAGTTTGTGGTTGATGTGGATCTTTGGGGCCTGGGACAGGCCTGGGAAGGGTTTTTCGCCGATACCAAGGCGATTCGACGAGAGGCATTCCAGTTAACCGATGAAGATTTTGCCCGTGGCCAGCGCAAGTTCTTTGAGCCGATGCTGCAAAGAGCTCACATTTACTTTACCTCACACTTCCAACACCATTTTGATGGCGTCGCCCGCGATAATATTCAGCACCTGCTGGATCACCTGGATTCCAAGGTAGTCTGGCGATAGATCTGTCGCGCGCGTGGCTTAGGTATCCACGGCGCATCACCAGGCCATTATCACAAGAACATCCCGCTATGTTTAATAAGTTATTGGTGGCTAACCGCGGTGAGATTGCTTGTCGTGTGATGCGTACAGCGAAACACCTGGGCATTAAGACTGTGGCTGTTTATTCCGATGCTGATCGGAATGCTTTACACACCTTGATGGCAGACGAGGCGGTGCATATCGGCAAAGCTCCTTCGGCCGAGAGTTATCTTGCGGTCGATAACATCCTTAAAGCCTGTCGGCATACCGGGGCAGATGCGGTTCACCCCGGTTATGGTTTTTTGTCAGAAAATAGCAGATTTGTCGCAGCGGCCGAAGCAGCCGGCGTCACATTTGTTGGGCCGTCGATTAATGCCATTCAGGTGATGGGTGACAAGATCGCATCCAAGACTCTAGCCGATTCTGCCGGGGTTCCGACTATCCCAGGGTACAACGGCGTATTGGCAGATGCGGACGAGGCCGTTGCGCGGGCGGGGGCTATCGGGTATCCAGTCATGCTCAAGGCCAGCGCCGGCGGCGGTGGCAAAGGTATGCGTATCGCTCACGACGATGCTCAATGCCGTGAAGGCTTTGCGCGGGCTTCCAGCGAAGCGCAAGCCAGCTTTTCCGATGACCGGATATTTGTCGAAAAGCTTATCAGCCAACCACGACATATCGAAATCCAGGTCTTGGCCGATACCTATGGCAACTGTATTCATTTAAATGAGCGCGAATGCTCGATTCAGCGTCGCCACCAGAAGGTACTTGAGGAGGCGCCATCGCCGTTTATTGACCAGGCAACCCGGGCGCAGATGGGGGCCCAGGCCATCGCCCTGGCGCAGGCCGTCGACTATTGCTCGGCTGGTACTGTGGAATTTATTGTTGACGACGCGCGTAACTTCTATTTCCTGGAGATGAATACGCGCCTGCAGGTAGAGCACCCGGTGACCGAACTGATCACCGGTATCGATCTGGTTGAGTGGATGTTACGTATTGCCGCCGGTGAGCCTTTGGCATTAACCCAGGATGATGTGGGCATCAGCGGCTGGTCCATCGAATCCCGGGTTTATGCAGAGGACCCTTTCAGGGGGTTCGTACCCTCGACCGGGCGTCTGTTGCGTTTTCGCCCCCCAGCCGAGTCGGCAACTGTGCGGGTAGATGCCGGGGTCAGTGAAGGCTGTGAGGTCAGCATGCACTATGATCCGATGGTTGCTAAGCTGGTTACCTACGGGTCTGATCGCAAGAGCGCTACTGCCGCTATGTGTCGCGCACTGGATCGGTTTCAGCTCAAGGGGATACAGAGCAATATCCCCTTCCTGGCGGCCCTGGTAATGCATCCCCGCTTTGTTGCAGGAGAGTTGACCACTGGGTTCATCGAAGAGGAGTACCCCGAGGGCTTTGCTGCCGCCAGACCGTCAGATCTCATTGTGTGCCGTATCGCCGCACTTGTTGCTGTGATCCATGAGCACTGGTGCACCCGTGAACAGTTTGGTTCTGCCAATCAGCCATCAACCAGTGCGCGCCATGTACGGATCAATGATGCCCAGCATACGGTTCAGGTATGTCGCGATGAATTGAGTTGGTCGGTTAATGTCAATCACGAGCGGGTGAAGCTCGAGCTGCCCGAGTCAGTCTTTACATCGGTGGTCGACTTCATTGCAGACGGTATTGCCTGTAGCGCCCAGGTGCATCGTCAAGGATTAATCTATGAAGTGTTCCATAGCGGCACCCTGGTGCAGGCTATGGTGCTTGAATCCTACAGCGCGGGACTGTATGAACTGATGCCCCGTAAGATCATTTTGGATCTGTCCCATCTGGTGCTTTCTCCCATGCCAGGTTTGTTGGTATCACTGTCGGTAGAAACGGGCGACGTGGTCAAGGCAGGCGAGGAGCTTGCCGTGATCGAGGCGATGAAAATGGAAAATGTGATCCGCGCGCCACGCGATGGCATCGTGGCTGCGGTCCATGTCCGTGACGGTGAGGTCCTTGAGGTCGATCAGGCGATACTTGAGTTTGAGCAGCGGGCATGAGCAAGGATACGGTTTCTAGTCTGGCTGATGCCCTTTGCAGCGGGGACCGTCGGGCTTTGGCGCAGGCCATCACTCTGGTGGAATCAACCCGTGACCAGCACCGGGCACAGGCACATGAGTTACTGACACAACTCACGGCGCAGGCCGGGCAAGCACTACGTATTGGCATCACCGGGGTACCCGGTGCGGGTAAGTCGACATTTATCGAATCTTTAGGTCTGCAAATGATTGGCAAGGGCGAATCAGTCGCTGTACTGACCGTCGATCCAAGTTCGGCTATCAGTGGTGGCTCCATCCTGGGAGACAAAACCCGTATGCCGCAACTTGCCGCGAGTAGTGGTGCTTTTATACGTCCCTCTCCATCGGCAGGCAGCGAGGGTGGTGTTGGGCGCCATACTCGTGAGGCAATCCATCTGTGTGAGGCGGCTGGTTTCAAGCTTGTGTTCGTTGAAACGGTTGGCGTGGGTCAGTCTGAGTTGCGAGTAGCGCAAATGACCGATATTTTCATGCTATTGCTGTCGCCAGGTGCGGGAGATGAACTGCAGGGAATCAAGCGGGGCATTATGGAGCTTGCGGACATTGTCCTGGTTAACAAGTGTGACGGCGAATTGTTGAGCGCAGCGCAGCGAACGGTTGGCGATTACACAGCGGCGTTGCGGTTGATGCAGTCCCGGACCCCGGGATGGCAGGTGCCGGTTCTGGCAATTTCAGCGCGTACAGGAGAAGGGGTCAGCGCTGTGCCGGATGCTATCGAGCGTTTTTACCAGCATTCAAGGGCGCAGGGCATCTTTGAAGCACGCCGTGCCGATCAAGCCCGGGAGGCGTTAGGACAGGCGCTGCGTGAGGGCCTGCTGGAACGTTTCATCAAAAACCCCATAGCCGCACAGAAAATTGAGGCGGTCCGCGCAGAGGTTACTTCGGGCCGGTTGATACCAGCGGTTGCTGCGCAACAATTGCTTGACGAGCATAACCCTAAAGCGGGAGCGCAAGAATGATTGGTCGTTTGAACCATGTGGCTATCGTCGTGCCGGACATCGAAGCGGCATCGGCGCTTTACCGCGATACGCTGGGCGCCAATGTCTCGTTGCCCGAGCCATTGCCGGATCACGGCGTCACAACCGTGTTTGTGGATTTAGCCAACACCCGAATTGAACTACTGCATCCGTTAGGTGAGGATTCGCCCATTGCCCGGTTTCTTGAGCGTCACCCCTCGGGTGGAGTACACCATGTGTGTTACGAGGTAGTCGATATTCTGACGGCTCGAGACCAGTTAACCGCTCAGGGAGCCCGGGTGCTGGGGAATGGAGTACCGCGCCTTGGCGCACATGGCAAGCCAGTGTTGTTCCTGCACCCGGCAGATTTTTGTGGCACGCTGATTGAACTGGAACAAGCCTGACCGGCGACTAAGGTTTGCGCTGGGTAAGAACTCTTGACCTTTGACTCGCGTTGTCAGTTATTGCCTGGCACATACCATCCGGCATTGGGGATTGTTTTGCGGACGCTGTTTTTTCGTCCGCGTATTCCGCCGGGTAAGGCTCGGCATCTAACGCCCCTTGAGCGTGTTATCGGCAGACGCCGTATTATGGTGCGCACCGAACCGGGCTTTCTTTTCGCATGTGATCAGCAGGATTGGCTACAGCGGAATCTATTGTGTAATCGAGTTCACGAACCGGAAATCACAGCGTTACTGCGGGGGTCGTTGAACCCTGACGACGTATTTTTTGATATCGGTGCGAATTCGGGATATTTCAGTTGCCTGGCCTTGTCATGTGAAGTTAAGGGTGTCGTCGCATTTGAGCCCGACCCTAACACCTGTGCGGTGTTGGCGCAGCAGCAAAAGCTGAATAACTGGTTGCGTGCGAATCTTCGTATTGAATCACTGGGGTTGTCAGATCGTGTTGGAACGCAGACGTTTATCCGTGCCAGCGATTCTGGTGAGAGTGGCTTTGGGTCTTGGCCATACCGTCAGGCAGTGGGCCAGGTTGAGGTGGGCGTTCAGACCTTGGATTATTTCTGCCAACAAGCCAACATGTTGCCGACAGTCCTTAAGATCGATGTGGAAGGCTGGGAATATCCAGTATTGTGCGGTGCTGAGCAGACTTTAGGCGGTGGCAGTGTTCGGCTGGTCGTTTTCGAGTCCGAGTGCGATGCGACGGGCCAAATTCTAGACCCAAGAATCTCTCAGTTGCTGGGGGACTGTGGTTTTTCTATCCGGCATGTGCCTCGGCCATCGGGTGTAATCAAGCCCACCGAAAATTACCAGGCGTACTCTGCTAACTGACCCACAGGCACGGCAAGGCAGGGTCAACTGCTTAGAAAATCTTCGAGTGCTGACAGGAAAGCTTCAGGCTGCTCTGCTTGTAGCCAGTGTCCAGCATTTGCGATCGCGTGCATCTGCGATTGGGGGAACAGCGATTTGATGGTTGAGGTATGCGTCTCGTCTATGTAGTCGGAACGACTCCCATATACAAACAGGGTCGGCTCATCGTATGGCGCCACCACTTTAGGAAAATCGGAAAGAGAATCTATTTGTGTATTGATCCCATCGAGATTCAATCGCCAGTGAAGCGTGTTGTTTCGAAGTTCCAGATTCTGTAATAGAAACTGACGTAGGATCCGATCAGGAATGCCGCCCGCGAGCGCCTGGTCAGCCTGTTGGCGGCGAGTTAAGTTTGTGAGGTCAAGCTGTTGCAGGATTCGAACCAAGGGTCCGTGCGAGTGCTGGTAGCTGACCGGGGCAATATCCACGACTACCAAAGCGCGCAGTTTAACTTGACTGGTCAGTGCCACTGTCATGGCTGTTTTACCACCCATGCTGTGCCCCAGCAGAACGGGCCGGTCCAGCGCGTGTTGGCGGATAAACTGTGCCACTGCCTGCGCCTGTGCCGGGTAGCTCATGTTAGTTACCCAGGGCGATTTGCCATGGTTGGGTAGGTCTGGGGTAAAAACCTGCCAGCGATGCTTCAGGTTATCGGCGATACGCCTCCAGTTGGTGCCCGAACCGAAAAGACCATGCAGGATAACCAGTGGTGGTCCGCTGCCCGTGACGTTAAAGCTGAGTGACGTCTGCACGGTGGAGGTTCGGATGCCGGCCAATGTTGCCTGGCGTCGCTAGCGCTTGCGTGGCAGATACAGATCGGTGATTGTGCCTTCGAAGGCTTCTGCCGCGAAAGCTGTGGTCTCGGACAGCGTAGGGTGTGGGTGCACAGTAAGGCTGATATCTTGAGCGACACAGTCCATTTCAATGGCAAGGCCGATCTCGGCAATCAGCTCGCCGGCGTTGGATCCGACAATGCCGCCGCCAAGAATTCGCTGTGTCACCGGTTCGAAAAGCAACTTGGTAAAGCCTTCGCTTCGAGATAGCGCCAGCGCTCGGCCGCTGGCAGCCCAGGGAAAGACGCCTTTCTCATACTCGATATTCCGGTTTGTTGCCTCAGTCTCGGTAAGTCCCACCCAGGCGATTTCGGGGTCTGTATAGGCAACCGATGGGATAACCCGAGCTTCGAACGCGCTTTTGTGCCCGGCGGCCACCTCGGCCGCTACCTTAGCTTGGTGGGTTGCTTTGTGGGCCAGCATGGGCTGGCCGACAATATCGCCAACGGCGAAAATGTGGGCGACGTTGGTTTGTTGCTGAGCATTCACTGTAATAAAGCCCTGCTCATCAACCGCGACGCCCGCCGCTGGTGCATTGATGTGATGGCCATTCGGTGTGCGTCCCACCGCAACCAAAACAGCGTCATAACAGGTTTCGCTGGGGGTGTTCTCACCTGCAAAACTGACGAGCAAGCCATCGTCCTGTGGTTGTGCACTGATGACTCGGGTATTCAGATAGATGCCATGGCACTGTTTCGCCAGCCGTTTGGCGAGCGGCTTAACCAGGTCAGGATCGGCGCCGGGAATCAGTTGACTGGACATCTCTACAATACTGACCTGGCTGCCCAGTGCTCGAAATACCGTAGCCAGTTCCAGGCCGATGATGCCGCCGCCAATAACCAGCAAGCGATCCGGAATGTGGTCAAGCGCTAATGCTCCGGTCGAGTCGATGATGCGTGGATCCTCTGGAAGCCCGGGTAATGCAATCGCTTGCGAGCCGGCGGCGATAATCGCCTGAGAAAAACCTACGGTTCGGTCACCTGCAGACCCCCGAATGCTTATCGTATGTGATGAGGAGAACTCGCCAATGCCGATGATGACTTCGACCCGGCGTTTTTTCGCCAAGCCGGCAAGGCCGTCGGTCAATTGGCCAACCACCTTGTCTTTCCACTCGTGCAGTTGTGTCATGTTAATGACAGGCTCCCCAAAATCGATGCCATGGGGGCGCATCTCATGGGCCTCCTCAATAACGCGCGCTGCATGCAGCATTGCCTTGGACGGAATACAACCTACATTCAGACAGACGCCGCCGAGAGTCGGGTAACGCTCAACCAGGACCACTTTAAGGCCAAGATCGGCGGCGCGAAAGGCCGCGGTGTACCCGCCCGGGCCAGAACCCAGCACTACAAGATCTACATCAGCGCCGTCGTTTTTAACGATGGGTGGCGCGCTCTCTAGAGAGGTTGCTTCAGGGGGTGTTACTGCTGCTGTGGCATCGATTAGAGGGGGCGAAAGCGCTGTGGATTCGTTGATTGACGCCACGATGGCAACGGGATCGCCTTCAGATATCTGGCCGCCTACCTGAGCCAGGACTTCGATGATTTTGCCAGCAACCGGGCAGGGGACATCCATGGTAGCCTTGTCGGTTTCCAGCGTAATCAGTGGCGTTTCGATGTTAACGGTGTCGCCAGGGGCGATGAGTACCTCAATGATATCGACATCACGAAAATCTCCAATATCAGGCACGTTGATGGTGATAGAGGTATCACTCACAGAATAATCTCTTTTCAGACGCCTACAGCAGTAGCCGCCGAGCATCTTCCAGTGCAGCACTGAGGAACGCCATAAAGCGCGCAGCTTGTGCTCCATCGATGACCCGGTGGTCATAGGAAAGATCCAGTGGCAGCATCAACCGCGGTTGAAATTCAGTGCCGTTCCAGACTGGAGTCATCCGCGAGCGAGTAACGCCGAGAATCGCTACCTCCGGTGCATTGACAATGGGCGTGAAGGCGGTGCCGCCGATGCCACCGAGACTGGAAATACTCATACAGCCACCTTGCATTTCACCCAGTTTGAGTTTTCCATCACGAGCCCGCGCACTGATTTCAGCAAGCTCCTTCGCAAGCTGCACAACGCCTTTGCTGTCTACGTCTCGAATGACCGGTACGACCAGACCGTTATCGGTATCCACCGCGACACCAATGTGAAAATACTGTTTGAGAGTCAGGCTCTCACCGTCTGGTGATAATGAGGCGTTGAAGGTCGGAAAGGCTTTCAGTGCGCTGACCACTGTTTTCATTAAAAAAGACAGGATTGTAATGCGTGTACCGCTGTGCGCCTTGTCCTGTTTCAGGGATTGGCGGAAGGATTCCAGTTCGGTGATATCGGCATCATCGTGATGAGTGACGTGCGGGATGTTCAGCCAGGCTCTATGCAGGTAACGCCCCGAGAGGCGCTGGATCCGTGAAATCGGTTTGGTATCGATGGGCCCCCAGTGAGAGAAATCGACCTCGGGCATAGGGGGTATACCGGCACCTTCTATGGGTCTTGAGTCGGAGGCGGGTCTGATCAGAGCGGCTTTAACAAACTGGCGAATATCCTCCTGGAGGATGCGTCCCCGCGCACCGGCCCCATTTATCTGGGAAAGATCAACACCGAGTTCTCGGGCAAAGCGGCGCACAGCCGGGCTCGCATGGGGTAGCTTACTGCCTCCTTCGAGTGGTGGTGGCAGCGTGCTCGGGGGTGCCAGCGGCTGCAGCGGTGATTGGGTGGCCGTTTCGGGCTGCACTGGCGGGAGCGCGGGTTGCGGGGCTGTTTCGATGGCAGGTGTTGCTACGGTTTGGGCTGGCTGAGCCTGGGGTATTATCTCGACGGTTGCTATATCGGCTACATCCATTTCAGCCGGGTCCAGCAACGCAACTAGACTGCCCTGAGACACCTTGTCACCCACAGTCACCGTCACCTCGGTAATACGCCCGGCTGCAGGGGATGGCACATCCATGGTCGCCTTGTCGCTTTCTAGCGTAATAAGCGGATCCTCAGCCTGGACAGACTCCCCTGAAACGATCAGCACCTCGATCACATCGACACTCTCGAAGTCGCCAATGTCGGGTATCGTAATCTTCAGGGGGTCACTCATTAGCTAATCCCTGTCAGGCTGTAGCTGGGTTAGGTTTGTCTGAATCGATCGGGTAACGGCTGATCGCGTCCAAAATCGTTGAACGGGGTAAGGCCCCTTCGTCGGCAAGCGCGGTCAAAGCCACAAGTGCGATATGGTAGCGGTTGACCTCAAAGAAGCCTCGCAATTGCTCACGGGTGCCGCTGCGCCCAAAACCGTCAGTGCCCAGCACCACATAGCGTCCGGGAACAAACTCCCGAATCTGATCGGCATAGGTCTGAATGTAGTCAGTGGCAGCGACGACGGGGCCGTCTGCCTTTGTCAGTTGTTCTGTGACGTAGGCGATCTGTGGCGGTTCGCCCGGGTGCAAGCGATTCCACCGCGTAACATTTCGACCTTGGCGGGTCAGTTCGTTGTAGCTGGTGACGCTCCAGACGTCGGACAGGACGCCAAAATCCTGTTCCAGCAATTTCGCTGCGGCGAGTGATTCCCGCAGAATCGCGCCACTGCCGAGTAGCTGTACCCGAGGCGCAGCCTTGCGCCCTCGCTTTGAAGAAAGCAGCGGGTACATGCCCTTGAGAATGCCATCGTTCACATTGTCCGGTAGCGCCGGGTGTGAGTAGTTCTCGTTCATCACGGTGATGTAATAAAAAATGTTTTCCTTATCGGTAAACATTCTTCGCAAACCATCTTGAATAATGACCGCGAGCTCAAAATTAAAGGCGGGGTCATAGGAGACGCAGTTAGGAATACTTGAGGCAAGCAACAGACTGTGCCCATCCTGGTGTTGCAATCCTTCACCGGCCAGGGTAGTGCGCCCCGCGGTACCGCCGATCAGAAACCCTCTTGCCTGCAGGTCCCCCGCAGCCCAGGCAAGATCACCGACCCGCTGCAAACCGAACATTGAGTAAAAAATGTAAAAAGGGATCATGGCAATCCCGTGGTTAGCATATGCGGTTGCGGCCGCTATCCAGGAAGACATAGCACCCATTTCGGTGATGCCTTCTTGCAATACCTGTCCTTGGATATCTTCGCGGTAGTACATTAATTGATCTGCATCTTCGGGGATATATAACTGACCTTCAGGGGCATAGATGCCCAATTGGCGAAACATGCCTTCCATACCGAAAGTCCGCGATTCATCGGGCACTATCGGAACCACGTAGGGCCCGATCATCTTGTCCCGCGTCAGGGCTGTTAGGATGCGGACAAAAGCCATGGTAGTCGATATCTCGCGTTCTCCAGTACCATCCAGTTGCGACTGAAATATCGAAAGATCTGGTGTCGGATGACTGGGTGCGCTATCAGCGCGTGCCGGAAGGCTGCCGCCGAGCGCCGTACGACGGTCTTTGAGGTAGCGCACTTCCGGGCTGTCTTCTCCCGGGTGATAGAACTTGCAAGCCAGCACATCGTCATCATTGAGTGGTATGCGGAAACGGTCGCGAAAAGCCAGCAACGACTCATCGGCCATCTTTTTCTGGCTGTGGATGATATTTTGTCCTTCGCCGGATTCACCCATGCCGTAGCCTTTTACAGTCTTTGCCAGGATTACCGTCGGCTGGCCACTGTGCGTCATTGCGGCAGCGTAGGCCGCATAGACTTTGTACGGATCGTGGCCGCCCCGGTTTAAGCGCCAGATATCCTCATCGGTCATGTTGGCCACCATCGCGGCGAGTTCCGGATACTTGCCGAAAAACTGCTCGCGAACGAAAGCGCCATCCTTGCTTTTGAAGGCCTGGTATTCACCATCAAGCGCTTCTTCCATGCGCTGTTTCAAAAGGCCCTTGGTATCGCGCATGAGAAGAGGGTCCCAATAGGAGCCCCAGATCACTTTTATAACGTTCCAGCCGGCGCCACGGAACTCCCCTTCAAGTTCCTGGATAATTTTGCCGTTGCCGCGCACCGGGCCATCGAGGCGTTGCAAGTTGCAGTTGATCACAAAGATCAAGTTATCTAGGTCTTCACGACCGGCCAGGCCCAGTGCGCCCATCGATTCTGGTTCGTCCATCTCGCCGTCGCCCATGAAAGCCCACACCTTGCGATCTGACATCGGGACGAACTCGCGGTGCTGCAGGTATTTCATGAACCTCGCCTGATAGATCGCCTGGATCGGCCCGAGACCCATAGATACCGTCGGGAACTGCCAGAATTCTGGCATCAACCAGGGGTGAGGGTAGGACGACAGGCCTTTGCCATCGACCTCCTGGCGAAAATGCTCCAACTGCGTTTCACTGAGGCGACCCTCGAGAAAAGCTCGAGCATAGATTCCAGGAGCCGAGTGCCCCTGCATAAAGACCAAGTCAGCGCCATTTTCAGCATCGGGTCCACGCCAGAAATGGTTGAAACCGACGTCATACAGTGTCGCAGCCGAGGCGTAACTGGCAATATGGCCACCCAGTTCGCTACTGATTTTGTTGGCGCGGACTACCATGGCCAAGGCGTTCCAGCGTATCAGTGAGCGGATTCGCCACTCGATCTCTGCGTCTCCGGGGCTGCGGGGTTCATGCGCTGCCGGTATGGTGTTGAGGTAAGCGGTAGTGGGTCGATAAGGAATATGGGTGCCTGAGCGCCGTGCCTGGTCGATAAGTGTTTCCAGAAGAAAGTGGGCTCGCTCTTCTCCTTCACGCTCGATTACCGAAGTCAAAGCATCCTGCCACTCGCTTGTCTCCAGCGGGTCGATGTCAATGTGAGGCGTTGAGTCGGCCATGAATAAATCCCTTTGTTAGATGATCTGGCAATGGGGCCAAATCTCTGCTTTGGCTCTCTGATCTAAGACATTAATACGATAGTTATCCATGGCGTCAAAACAATACCACAGCGCAAATTCTTAGACGGGTTTTTGTGGTCTGATGGTCAGGCCAAGACTCTTAAATCAGCGGCTGAGCCCGCTAAGCCCACGTGGGCGAGCAGCAATACCAATGCTTAAGACACAATTAATGTGTCTGTATTCCTCATTTATTCTATTTCTATGAGTGTGATGATAAGTTCGAATCCCGTAAAGGCTGTCATAAACAAAAATATCTTTTTATTTTTCTGATTTTAAAACTTCAGGTTTCTTTATAAGTGATTCGACAACTCTTTCACCACTACGATCTGCACCATGTACAGTGGCAAATTGTGAAGCTGTTGCTTCTCCTGCAAAGAAGATTTTATTTCCTACTGGTCTTTTTAAAAAAGCTCTTAAATGTGCTTTACCAGGTTTTGCACCTGAATAAGATCCAATAATGTAAGGATTACTGCTCCAGTCTGTAACATGAGCTTTTATAAAATATTTATCAAAATCAGAACCGAATGTTGAACGAAGATCATTTAATATAAAATCTATTGAAGCTTGCTCACCTTCGTTTTCTAAATCTTTTGCAAATTGCCCCTTGGTATTAAAAAATGAGATGTTTGTTCCACCAACTCTGAGTAAACCATTTGCAGTTTTTGGTGATTTCGAATTTTTAGTGTTAACTTTAGTGTATAAGTAATTGTCAGGGTTTATTTTATATTTTTTGTAAAAACTTTCTTTTAGTTGTAAAGTTATTCGATAGTAATTACCCATACTAATTCCATCAAAAGCTTCGTATTTTTTTTCCGGTAAATTTGGTGTAAATTTGATTTTGCCGCTATTTAACACTCCAGTAGAAACAGTCACAATACAGGCTTTAGCAGTAATTGTTCCATTATTTGTTTCAACTTTTACGTTTTTGCCATCCCATTTTATTTCATTAGCTACAGTATTTAATTTAACTGGAACATCTTTTCTATAATGGGCAAGTAAAGTACCGTATCCTTCTTTAACAAATCCATCGCCTTTACCTCCAGAAATCCAATTTACATTATCATCATAAGGCGAGAAATTATCAAAATCTCTTGACGTGCCTATTTTTTGAACAGTATCAAACCACTCATTATTTCTTAAGGATTCGGGAATAAAATCAATAAAAGGGCGATCTTCTTCAGTATGCCATTTAATCTTATTTATTTTTTTCAATAAGGGCCATGCGTCACTCCAGTCGTCAATTTTATTTCCATCATATAAGAGATCATCCTCGTATGAATCATCATAAATATTAAATTTATTATCTTTCCCATATTTGGCTATTTGATTGTAATAACCATTAAATCCATGAAGACTATGAAGCCAATGTGCTCCGGTGTCATAAGGAACTCCAAATATAGAGTTATCAGTAAAACATCTTCCACCAATACGGTTCATTGCTTCTATACAAATAACAGATTTACCATTTTTTAGTAATTTAGCTGTAGCTGACAAGCCTGCTGATCCAGCACCTATTACAATAACGTCAGGGTTTGACTGGGCTAGAGATATTTGTGGAAGGGCAGATAGAGCAACACCATATGCTGAAGATTTTAAGAATTCTCTTCTTCGGAAATTTGTAAGCAGCATGTTTTTAATACAATTGAATTACCTAAAAAATTATGTCGTATTATGATTTCAAATCAAACTTTTTGCCAAGCAATGCCTGGAGAAACTGGCCGGTATAGGATTTTTCGACCAGGGCAACCTGTTCGGGCGAACCGGCTGCCACCAGTTGACCGCCGCGTTGACCACCCTCTGGACCAAGATCAATAATCCAGTCGGCGGTCTTAATGACATCAAGGTTGTGTTCAATGACCACCACGGTGTTCCCGTGGTCACGTAGGCGGTGCAGTACTGTCAGTAACTGGCGAATATCATGAAAATGCAGGCCGGTAGTGGGCTCATCAAGGATGTAAAGGGTACGCCCGGTGTCACGCTTGGATAATTCGCGCGCTAGTTTTATCCGTTGCGCCTCACCTCCAGACAACGTGATTGCGCTTTGCCCTAGGCCGATATATCCCAGGCCGACATCGAGCAAGGTATCCAGTTTGCGTTTGATGACCGGAATCGCGGAGAAGAATTCTACAGCCTCGACTACCGTCATTCCAAGTACCTGGTCGATGCTGCGGTCCTTGTAGCGGATGTCCAGGGTCTCGCGGTTGTAGCGTTTCCCTTGACAGGTATCGCAAGGGACATAGATATCGGGCAGAAAATGCATTTCAACTTTGATTAGGCCATCACCTTGACAGGCTTCGCAGCGGCCACCGCGTACATTGAAGGAAAAGCGCCCAACCTTGTAGCCTCGCGCCCGTGACTCAGGTGTTCCGGCAAAGAGTTCCCGAATCGGTGTGAAAAGACCCGTGTAGGTCGCTGGATTCGAGCGGGGGGTGCGGCCAATCGGGCTTTGATCAATATCAATCACTTTGTCAAAGTGATCCAGCCCTTCAATGCTGGCGTGCGCCGCTGCCTGGTGGCGACCTTCGTGTAAGTGCCGAGCCATGGCAGGGTAAAGCGTATTATTAATCAGTGTCGATTTTCCTGAACCTGATACGCCAGTGACACAGGTAAAAAGTCCGACGGGAATAGACACGGTAAGGTTGTCGAGGTTGTTGCCGCTGGCCTCGCGAATTTGCAGGTTCCTTTTTGCGTCAGGCTGCGCGCGCTTGGCAGGAATTGCTATGGCTTTGCTACCTGATAGATATTGCCCGGTGACTGATTCGGGGCATCGGAGAATTTCATCGACAGAACCTTGAGCGACAATGTGCCCACCGTGAACGCCAGCGCCTGGCCCAATATCAATAATATGGTCGGCACTACGAATGGCTTCCTCATCGTGCTCAACCATGATCACCGTATTACCCAGATCACGTAGGTGAAACAAGGTTTCGATCAAGCGCTGATTGTCGCGCTGGTGTAGCCCAATTGATGGTTCATCCAGGACGTACATCACACCAACCAGACCAGATCCGATCTGGGATGCGAGGCGGATGCGTTGTGCCTCACCCCCGGAAAGGGTTTCGGCCGTTCGATCCAAGGTGAGATACTCCAGACCAACATTAACCAGGAATCGAAGGCGTTCGCCAACCTCACGCACAATACGCGTCGCGATCTCTCCTTGCTGCCCGGGTAGTGAGAGCGATTCAAAAAAAGCCAGTGATCTTTCGATCGGCATGGCAGTCACATGATGTATCGGTTGCTTCTCAATAAAAACATTACGTGCTTGGGTGCGAAGCCTGCTGCCGGAGCAGCTGTCGCAGGCCTGGGTATTGCGATAGCGCGCGAGCTCTTCACGAATGGTATTGGATTCCGAATCCCGGTATCTACGCTCCATATTGGGGATGACCCCCTCGAAAGTATGATTCCGTTTGCGCGGGCGCCGGCCATGGGAGCGCAGGTAAGCAAACGGAATCTTTTCCTTGCCGCTGCCGTAAAGAATGACCTCGCGGGTTTTCTTGGGCAGCTGATTGAATGGCTTGTCGATATCAAAGTCGTAATGTTCCGCCAGACAACTCAGCATCTGGAAGTAGAAGGCATTGCGTCGGTCCCAACCGGCGATTGCACCCGCTGCGAGGCTCAGGCTATCATCATGAATGACACGATCTGGATCGAAAAACTGACGCGCGCCAAGGCCGTCACAATCCGGGCAGGCACCAGCCGGGTTATTGAAAGAGAAAAGGCGCGGCTCCAGTTCAGTCAGGTTGTAGCCACAGTGTGGGCAGGCATAGCGTGCTGAAAACAGCAGGTCGACACCTCGGTCGTGCCCCTCGTCTGGCAGCACTTCAATCAGGGCGAGGCCGTCGGCCACGGCGAGTGCTGTCTCGAAGGATTCAGCCAACCGCTGGGCATCGCTGGACTGAACGACAATCCGATCGACTACAACCTCGATGCTGTGTTTGCGTTTGCGATCGAGATCTGGAGGTGTATCCAGCTCACAAACAGCGCCATCGATACGGGCCCGGATGAATCCCTGCGCAAGCAGGCCGCGTAACAATTGCTGGTATTCCCCCTTACGATCCTGCACCACAGGTGCCAGTAGCAGGATGCGGGTACCCTCAGGCAAGCCCAACACTCGATCAACCATTTCGCTTACAGTGCTGGCAGCGAGTGTTACCCCGTGGTCTGGGCAACGTGGCTCTCCAACCCGAGCGTACAACAGCCTGAGGTAATCGTAGATTTCAGTAACTGTGCCCACGGTAGAGCGGGGGTTATGGGAGGCCGCTTTTTGCTCAATACTGATCGCGGGTGATAGCCCTTCGATCAGGTCCACATCGGGTTTTTCCATCAGCGACAGGAATTGACGGGCATAGGTCGACAGTGACTCGACATAGCGGCGTTGCCCTTCGGCATAAATCGTATCGAAAGCGAGTGAAGATTTACCCGAGCCCGACAGCCCGGTAATGACGATTAATCGGTCGCGCGGCAGGTCTAGGTCGACACTTTGCAGATTGTGCGTTCGAGCGCCACGGATTTTGATGGTACGCATAGGTAGGTCGCGAAAAAGTAAACTGTTAATATTACGTGTCTTGAGCGCCTGTATTCAAAGTCTTTGTTCTTTATTTTCGTTAGACAGGCGTATGGTCGGTTTCAGCCCACTGCTGGGGTTTCGCTTGATTGTGCGGGCGGTCTGGCCGAATTGCCTTTGTAAATAGAGCGCTTTTGGAGTCAAAACTGAATCGTGACCCTATGAATAGATCGGAACGCCGTGCGGTAACTGCTCTCGCCGCGGTGTTTGGCCTGCGTATGTTCGGGTTATTTCTGGTGCTGCCCGTCATGGCTTTATATGCGAGTGCCTTGGATGGGGCAACACCGCTGATGGTTGGCATGGCATTGGGTGCTTACGGCCTGACCCAGGCTTTGTTCCAGATACCGTTCGGCATGCTCTCTGACCGCTTTGGCCGAAAGCCACTGATCGTGATAGGACTTGCGATCTTTGCTCTGGGCAGCGTGGTGGCCGCGATGGCTGATACCATTACCGGGGTAGTGCTCGGTCGGGCCTTGCAGGGCAGTGGGGCGATTGCTGCCGTGGTACTGGCCCTTCTGGCAGATCTCACCCGTGAGCAGCAGCGGACTAAAGCTATGGCGCTGGTTGGGATGAGTATTGGCGCCTCTTTTCTAATTGCGCTGATGGCCGGGCCGGTAGTGGACCGGTGGGTAGGCGTCAGCGGCCTGTTCTGGCTAACCATGGCGTTTGCGATCGCAGCAGCAGCAGTTGTTATCTGGGTGGTCCCAGCACCACAACACATGGTTCGTGATCCAGGTGTGCAGCCGAGCCGTGCACGTTTCCGGGAGGCCTTCTTTGATCCTCAGTTATTGCGTATGGATATTGGTATTTTCATTTTGCATATGGTATTGACCGCATTGTTTGTGGCGGTCCCTTTCGAACTGATCAGTATTTTGGGTCTGGCACGCGATGCCCATTGGCAGGTGTACGTTCCAGTGCTCGTCGCCTCGGTGGTATTGATGGCACCTTTACTGATTCTTGGAATGCGCCGGGGTTGGACTTTTGTGATTTTTCGGCTGGCAATTGCGATCCTGTTGGTGGCGCAAGCACTCCTTTTTGGCTGGTCTGCCGAAACGGTACCGCTGGTGGTAGGCCTTGGACTATTTTTTGTCGGGTTCAATCTTCTAGAAGCAATGCTGCCGTCGATGATGAGTCGTTTGGCCCCTGGCTATGCCAAAGGAACCGCAATGGGCATCTACAATACCTTCGAATTTTCCGGGGTTTTTGTCGGTGGCGCGCTGGGTGGCGTGGCGTATGGGGCGTGGGGAGCAGGCGGTGTGTTTGGTTTGTGCGCTACGGTCACCGCGCTGTGGCTGGTGGTTGCCTGGACTGGTCGAACACCGCCATTGCGCAATAGCATTACGATACAGCTTGAAGACGAGTCAGAGCTTGATCTACAGGAACTTGAGCATCATCTGCGGGCAATCACCGGTGTGCATGATGTGACCGTGCTGCCAGCGGACCGGGTTGCTTATATCAAGGTCGACGACGAGCATTTTGAATCAAGCCAGGTTTATGCGCTCAGAGGTGTTCTGCCGGCCTCATAATCAACGTCGTTCTCGAAAGGGCCGGTCAGGATTGGAATTGCGTTGCGATACATTCAAAAGTTTCGATCGATTCCATCTCCACAGATTCGCTAAGTGGGTCGAGCTGGGAAGATAGCTTGACAATGGTGATGTTGCGCCTGGGGTCGATATACAGCCACTGGCCGTGAATGCCGATAGCACATATCGCATCGGCCTGCCCCCAGTTAGGTACCACTGGTTGCGATAGTTGCCTTGGGGGAGCAAATGCACAAATTCACTGTTTCGCCACGCCTGTTGATTGCCGGCGGTTAAGGTATCGTCAATCCATCGATATAGAATAACCCCGTTACCCTTGCCTGAAGCCGCGACACTGATTGCCTGGCCGAGCCTGGCGAGGTCGTGGGGATGCACACACACCTCCGGCCGAGCGAGCAGTGCCCACGCTATCCACTGTGACATACCCGTCGTGCTCAAAGCCTAGTGGTTGCCATAGATATTTCGAAAGCAGGTCCGCATAGCGCTTTCCAGTTGCCCACTCCAGGATGATTCCGAGCAAATCAGAGTTTGGAGAAAGGTAGCGAAAAGTTTCGCCATGAGGCTTGTCGCTGGCTTGTAATATCATTAGGAACTCCGCCAGCCCCTCGGTAGGCGTTACTCCGGTCTGCGGTGGATTCCATCCTGTTGCCACTCGGTAGCGGGCAAACTGCCCAGTCTGGTCGAGGTAATCTTCGTCAAAGGCAATTGCCGCCTGCATGTCCAGTAACTGTTGAACTGTACACTCGCCGTAGCCAAAAGCAGCGGCTTTCGGAAGGTAATCCATTACCCTGGCCGCCGGGTCGAATATACCGCTGGCGTTGAGGATGCCAGCCAGGACGCCGGTTACGGATTTGCTGATTGAAAACAGAATATGAGGCTCGAC
>CAUZJT010000018.1:0-31147 GCA_963580215.1 Gammaproteobacteria bacterium | reverse complement strand
GGTTATCCTAACTATCTCGACGAAGACGGCTACAAAAAAGCGAATCCAGAAACCTATTTTCGCCTCGTGGAACAATTGGATAACTCGATGATCCAACAAGTCTCGATCGAAGACGCCCATCGGCATACTATACTTCCACGCCGCAGCCAATGGCCCCGCCGCCGATCACCACGACCTTCGCGTTATTGGACCAGGTCATTCCACTAAAGCGCCAGAATAAAGGCTCCAGCCATCTCGCCGCGGCAGGTACGTGTGGTACTTAGAACCAGATTCTGGTCTTGAGTCACAGTAATAGACTAACAGATAAGATTGTTAGGACATCCGCACGAATATTCCGGAGCGAGTCTTGGGATCAAAGCAAGTCGACTTGGGTGGCATGACCTCGCTCGCGTCGGCAACTGCCATCAGTTCTGCCAATGAAGTAGGAAAACAGGCGAATCCCACCTGCCAGCCCTCGCTACAGCGAGCTCGCAGGCCTTCTAACCCACTGTCACCAGTCACATAATCTAGCCGTGGATCGCCACGCACGTCACTAATCCCCAATAAAGGCTTTAGAATCCGGTCCTGCAAGATAGAGACGTCTAGATTCCGCAATGGCGATTTATCCAACACCGGGCGACGCAGGGTGAGCAGTATGGTCTGCCCATCCAATAGCATCAGAAACTGGCCGCGCTGTGTGGGAAACTCGACAGCATGATCGTCGCTTATAGGCTCAACCACGAAGTCTTTCGCCAGTGCGGTCAGTAGATTGGTTGTAGTTCTGCCGCCCAAATCCCGCACGCAACGATTAAAGGCTAAAACCCGCAATTGGTCCGCTGGAAACAATGCGGCCAGCAGATAATCCCACGGACCATCCGCCTTGCCGGCAGCCCGACGACTGGCAGCATGTCGCAATGTCGAAGCCGCACGATGATGTCCGTCAGTCAGGTAGGTTGATTCAATACCAGAGAATGCCTGGCGAAGGTCATTGCACTGTGAAGTATCGGTGATCCGCCACAACCGCTGGCCAACGCCATCTGGCAACACAAAATCGAGCACTGGATCACCCTGAGTTACAGACTCAACGATCGCATCGATTTCTGTAGATCCGGCATATGCGAGACAGATCGGGCTAGAACTCGCACCCACGATATCCAGATAACGGCTGAGACGCTCCTCATGCTCCTTACGGGTCTCTTCATGCCTTCGGATAGATCCATTTTCATATTCACTGACCGGAATCTCAGCGACGACACCGATCTGTGTATGACCATCGACACTAAGCTGGTAAATAAAAACAGCATCAGTATCCGAGCCCTGGTAAGAGCCGTTTTTCAACATCGTCTGTAGTTGCTGGACGTTGGCCTCTAGGACTTTCGCTTCTGCCGGCCGCTCATCGGTGGGAAAATCATCCGTTACCTGCATAGTATTGATGTAGTTTTTCGGATGAGTTTCGCAAAATATGCGCCGCTGTGTCGGACTCATCGAATCATAGGCCGGGCTCACCACTGCGGTGGCATGCTGCGGAGCCACTACATACGGCCTGAAAGCACGAATCTGTGTCACTTATTCTCCCTCTGGCCTAATACGCGACGCGAGACTCAGCCGGGATGCGCTAAACGAAAGGTCGCCATAAAATCTGCCAACGCCTGTACACCCTCGCGTGGCATCGCGTTGTAAATACTCGCCCGGCAGCCACCCACGCTGCGGTGGCCCTTGAGATTCAATAACTTTTCCTCACCCGCTTGCGTCAGAAAAGTCTTTTCAAGATCTTCACTGGGCAGGCGAAACACCACATTCATCACTGATCGGGATTCGACATCTACTGGGCAATGGTAATAGCCATCGCTGGTGTCGATTGTCTGGTAGAGAATGTTCGCCTTTGCTTCAGCCTCACGCGCTACAGCGTCTATGCCGCCCCTGCCCTGCATCCACTTCAGAACTTTACCTAAAATGTAAATCGGAAAGACCGGCGGCGTGTTAAACATGGAGCCCTTATCTGAGTGTATGTCGTAGCGAAGATACCGGGCCATGTTGCGGTTGTTGTCCTCGATCGCCGTCTTGCGCACGATCACCATTGCCATACCCGCTGGCCCAAGGTTTTTCTGTACACCACCGTACACCAGGTCAAAGCTTTCCCAGGGAATCGGTCGGGACATATAGTCCGATGACATATCAGCGACCAACGGTACGTCTACCTGCGGCCAGTCTCTAAAACGGACGCCGCCGATAGTCTCGTTGGAGGTGATGTGCAGATAACGAGTGCCCGGTTGGATCTCCAGCTCACCGGATTTGGGCATACGGGTATAGTTGCATTGCGCCCCATCCCAGGCGGTGTAGATTTCGCCATAGGGTTGAGCATCAGTGATAGCCCCCTTGCCCCAGCTACCAGAGTTAATGTACCCCCCTTTGCGCCCTTCACCCAGCAGATTCATCGGCACCATCGCAAACTGCAGCGTGGCGCCGCCCTGTAGAAAAAGCACCTCAAAGTCCCGAGGAACCCCAAACACACTGCGGACCAGTTCAACCGCCTCCTCGTGTACCGCGACAAATTGCTTCCCCCGATGACTCATCTCTATTAGAGACATGCCATCTCCTTGGTAATCAACGAACTCAGCCTGGGCCTCCTCAAGTACTGACAGCGGCAACGTACAGGGGCCCGCACTGAAATTGTGCATCCGTTCACTCATAATTCTTGCTCCACCAAAAAATTAAATTTACGCCTGACCGTTGACGCAGTGCAGAACCTGCCCTTTGTCAAAAGCTTTAATGATCTCCAATACACCATCAGCTACCGCTGCCTGGGCCTGATCGGTCGAAGCGCCGATATGGTGCGTACCGTAGACATTAGGATGTATGGCCAATTGAGAATCAAAAGATGACTGGCTTGCTGCGGGCTCATCAGCATAGACGTCGAGCCCAACACGCACGCCTTTTTCATCCATTGCTTTAAGCAGGGCGGTTTCGTCTATCACGTCGCCACGGGATGCGTTCAGGATAATCGTTCCCGGCTGGACCGCCGCGAGAAAAGTGCTGTCCACCAAGCCTCGGGTTTCAGGTGCTGCAGGGACATTCAAGCTGACAATATCGCAACATGCCAACAGCATTGGCAAATCTGGCACAGTCTGTAGTTCGAGCTTGCTGATTTGCTCTTGCATTTCCGGTTTACGATCGGGCTTATCTACAACATACACCTGGATACCAAAAGCACGAGCCCGCTGGGCAACAGCAAGGCCAATGGCGCCCAGGCCCACAATGCCCATGTGGCGACCGTACAAGCCTTTCGCTGCAGCATACTTCTTCTTGTTCCATTGGCCCGCTCGCAAGTCAATTACGTTATCGGGAATATTGCGGTCGATAGCTATCAGCAAGCCCATGACCAGTTCAGCGACCGCTATGGCATTTTTTCCGGGCACGTTACAAACTGGAATCTTGCGAGCTGCAGCGGCTTCCTTGTCAATCGTGTTGGTTCCAGCGCCTGCGCGAATCACAAGGCGCAACGCCGCCGCAGCGGCGATTGCATCACTGGTTACCCGGGTGCTTCTAACAACCAGCACTTCGGCATCGCCAACTGCCTCTACCAGAGTGTCACCATCCAAGTCCGGTTGAGAAACACAGTCGTGACCCTGCTGGCGCAGTTGTGCCATTCCCGAATCTGGAAACTTATCGGCAAAAAGAATCTTCAAAATACCTCCGTGTCATAATTTGCATCAATACGCTTACTGTTCCGCGTTATTCTACGTTCGCCTTCAGATATTGAATACTCCCCCGGCGTACAAATTTGTGTGAAAGGCGGCAAATGTCACAGCTAAACAAGGAAAATTTGAAGCACCCAAAATTTTTGTTATCGTCTACTGTGGAATGTGCTTATAAGTATGGGTCTAACCTTCCCATACCTACAGTTTCGTGCTGATTGAAACCACCGTTCTGGTTCTTGGCGCAGCACTGCTGCATGCGGCCTGGAATACCCTGGTTAAAACCGCCGCTGACCCTTTGGTGTCAGTGGGCGCCCTCAGCCTGGTCACTGCAGGCCCAGGGCTATTGCTGGTCTTGGTGACCCCAATTCCAACACTTACTGCGCTACCCTACCTGGCAGGCTCAGTTGTCCTTCACTTCGGGTATTACCTGTTTCTGGTCAGCGCCTACAGGGTAGGTGACTTAAGTCACGTCTACCCAATTTCCCGAGGCAGTGCCCCGCTGCTGGTGGCCCTTGGGGGCATCGTAATTGCTCAGGAACAACTGCCGTTACTGACGCTGTTTGGCATCGCTATTACCAGCATCGGCATCATGTTACTGGCCATATCCGGCGCTAACTGCAAAACACGAAATCATCGATCAACACCGCGAGCTCTTATTACTGGGTGCTTTATTGCCGCCTACACATTGGTTGATGGGTTGGGCGTACGCGAGGGTGGGGTTGCATTGTCTTATATCGGTTGGCTGTTTCTGATAAACGGGCTCGTCTTTGGTCTTTTTGTTTTTGTTCGACGCCCAGCCGAAATGCTGAGTTTGTGGCGCAACGATACCGCGCGGGTCGTGGGCGGAGGAATAGCGAAAGCGATCGCCTATGGCACTGTTATATTTGTTATGTACTACAGCCCGATGGCTGTGGTAGCCACACTGCGCGAGACAAGCGTCATCATGGCAGCATTGATTGGGGTTTACTTTCTGCGCGAGCCTGCTGGCCAACTGCGCATTGCTGCTGCACTGCTGGTGGCAGGCGGGATAATCGCGATGAATCTGTCGAGCTAATCAAGGCCGGCAACACTGCCTAGCCTCCCAGAAACAGCTCTCCCACTCGACGGCACTTTAGCTGGGTGTGTGCGGCGCGCTGCCAACTCGGAATATTTCTCGAAAATCCTCTCGACCGAGTACCAGGCTGTCTCGGACTACTTGACCTCGCGCAACTCGATCTCAAAAACCAGAGTCTCCTCAGGGCCAATAGCTCCGCCAGCACCAGCACTGCCATAGGCGAGTTCCGGCGGGATCACCACCTCCCACCGTGATCCCTCAGACATCAGTTGAAGAATCTCCTGCCAGCCCGGAATAATGCCGCCCAAGCTGAATGTGGCAGGCTGGTTACGCTTGAACGAGCTATCGAACTCGGTACCGTCAATCAGTGTGCCGCGGTAATGCACCACCACGGTGTCACTTGCCTGTGGCTGCCTACCAGATCCTTCGACCAAAACGGTGTAAAGAATCCCACTTTCTGTTGTGCGCACGCCTTCGCGCTGCCCATATTCAGCCCGGAATGCAGTCCCGGCGCTGGCACTTCCCTGCGATTTCGCCATATTCTCCTCCTGTACGTGCTTTCGTGCTCCAGTGATCGCAGCTGCCATCTGCTCATCCGTCATCGCCGGAGCACGCCCTGCGAGTACGTCTTCAATTGCCTGCGCCAGATATGCCGGATTCAAATCGAGATTATCGGCCTTCATCTGTTGTGCAATCTGACTACCAATCTGAAACCCCAGGGCATAGCTGAACTGCTCCTGCGAGGTTTGTGGCGCATCATCAGCCATAGCCGACGACCCAATCAGTAGGGCCGCCAATATTGAGGTAACGGATAAAACGATCTTGATCATAGGTCTTCCAGTTCTCTAGAGTAGGTTTGGCTCTGCAACGACTTATCTTCAACAATGCCCTGGACTTCAATAGTGACATGCGACACCCGGGGGCAGCGCTCACGGAGTTGGGCTTCGAGTTCATCGATTATACGTTCTATGCGCTCCAGGGTCGCCTGGACCGCAGCACGATCGGCAACATAGGATTGAAGCGCAGGGTCTGAGCGACGTGACTCAGGCAATCCAGCCAGTAATATTCGCTCATGTTTATCAATATGATCACGTAATCCCGCAAGAACTGCCTCTTCGCGCATCTCGACTTCAGCTACCAGTACGGTATGATCCTCGTCTACGACGATGCTACGTAGATCGTGGTAGTCCTCGACTTCACGGTGCGCCTTCGCGATTGCCTCAAAAACCCTTTCTGCCTCGCGATCCCGTACATCCAGCAGAAATCGCATATTGATGGCACCCAGGATAACTGCCGTGACTCCCAGCATTAGTGCAATAGCAATTGAAAAACCAACATCCCAAGCTGCATTACCCGTAAGCCGGGATAAGGCAATTCCGCAACTCGCCAACATCAGTCCGGTTACCGCGATTGCATCCTCGAGCACCACTGCCAGCAGAGTCGGATCGCTTGCCCGAAACAATTTTCGCCACGGCGACAGCGATTGTAAGCGTGCACGACTGGAAAATTCCCCCCAGGCAATACGCAACACGTAACCCTCAACAACGAACGCGATTGCCAATACCGCAGCTGCCAGCCAGATCGAGTCAATATTGAAATCGCCGATGGCAATAACGGGAACCCCAACACTTTCATGCAACTGGCGCCAGGCATGCCAGGCATGCGCCAACCCAAGCCCGCAGCCGATTGAGAAAAGGCCAATAGCGCTCCAGAGATTCCAAAGGTATTTTTTCTGCCCGTGGCCAAACGCATAACGGGCGTCGGCCTGCCGTTTGCCCTGGGCCAAGCCAATCAAAAGGAATACCTGATTCAAGGTATCCATCAAGCTATGTACCGCCTCGTTCATCATGGCGGCTGAGTGAGTCGGCAGCGCAACAGCAAACTTGAGTATGGTCAAAAATGCGTTACCAAAAATCGCACTCAAGACAGCGCGCCGGGAGCCAGAAGCCATAGTTGCTGAAATCCTGGTTACTGATAAAGATCAGGTGACAAATGCCTGTACCAAACGCCCAGAGTATACTTAGTTGGATAATACAAATTGAAACCCATCCATGAATATCCCACAGACCCGATGCCTATAGACCGAAAACTTCTGGAAATCCTCTGCTGCCCGGTTAGCAAACAAGCGCTGACCGTGCTCAGTCTTGAGCAACTGGCTTTGATCAACAAACAGATCGCCGCAGGAAGTGTTGCCACTGCCGATGACAGAGTCATAACCGCATCATTAAATGAGGGGTTGATCACTAACAACCAGCAGCGGATCTACCGGATAGATGACGATATTCCCGTTATGCTGGAAAAAGAAAGCATCCCCGCAGATCAATTCGACGGACTATAACGGGCTCTCCGGGCGACCCACTGGGCAGTCCCGGAGTATCAGGCGACTTCAGTGTCCTGAGCGTAATGATCCATCAGGATGCGTGCCACTTCAGGGCGAGCGAATTCCAGCGGCAAATCCTCGCCCGCTGCAAGTATCTCCCGAACCCGGGTGCCAGATAACAGTACAAAATCTTCTTTCTGGTGATCCGGTGCATCACGCATCATCACTACCCTGTTCAGCTTCTTTGAGTAGGCGGTGTGATCTGCTCGGAAAATTTCGATATCAAGCGCATCTGAAGACACTTCTTCATCAAAAATCTCCTGCGCATCAAAAGCGCCGTAAAAATCACCGACCCCAGCATGATCACGCCCGACAATCAGGTGTGTGCAACCGGCATTCTGTCGAAACAGCGCATGCAGCACTGCTTCTCGCGGCCCCGCGTAGAGCATGTCAAAGCCATACCCACCGATCATTACTGAATTAGACGGAAAATACAGATCGACCATCTTGCGGATAGCGGCATCTCGCACCTCGGCAGGTATATCGCCGGGCTTGAGTTTCCCCAGCAGCATATGGATCAGCACTCCATCAGCGCCTAGCGTGTCACTGGCTATCTTGCACAATTCTTCATGGGCACGGTGCATGGGGTTGCGCGTCTGAAACGCGACCACAGTTTCCCACCCGCGTTCGGCGATCTCCTCACGAATTTGGCCAGCCGTGCGGAAAGTATCAGGGAATTCGCTTTCAAAATAACTGAAGTTCAACACCTCGATCGGCCCTGAGATTACAAACTTTCCTAAAGAGGTAAAGGTCGCAACACCCGGATGCTCGGGATCGATTGTGCGGTACACCTTTTGTGTGATGAGATCGATTTCTTCATCAGTTAGTTCCTCGACGGCTTCAACCTTCTGAATGGCAATCACCGGATCACCGGATACATTCGGATCACGCAATGCGATCTGTGAACCCACAGCAATCCCGTGACTATCGGCTACGAGGTTGAGGACTGGTACAGGCCAGAACAGACCATCGCTGGTATACATGTCAGTTGCCACACTAAGCGCGTCAGCCTTGTTCATGAACCCGGTTAGAGGCGTGAAATATCCGGCTCCCAGCATTACAGCATTGGCCACAGCTGCAGAACTGATGATCAATTGTGGCAGTTTGACGGCTTGTGCTTCCAACGCCGCGCGACGCGCCGAGTCCTCTACCAGCAGTGGAGTGAGGGAATCTGAACCATGGGGCCTGATCATTACTTAAAGTCTCCGGGAATAGGGTCGAATCACTGATGAACGTGTTGATAACAGCCGCCTGCCTACGCGCCTTGGCGCCAAGCATCCATCGCTAACGCAAACATTAGCACCTTCGAATCCAGGCGCCGACTAAATTTTTTGATTAACCCATAAAGTTTAAGCACCCCAACACAACCAAAGAACTCAGTCAGTTGGTGCTGGCCCAGTATTATCCGCGGCGCCGGCCCCGGACCGCCTCAGCCAGACGCGACAACAGCGGCAGCGTGTCCTCCCAGCCAATGCAGGCGTCAGTAATACTCTGACCGTAAGTCAGAGTCTCGCCAGGGATAATATCCTGGCGGCCCGATTGCAGATGGCTCTCAATCATGACCCCCATCAGGCGGCGTTCGCCAGCGGTCAGTTGATCGCAGACAGCCCCGACTACCTGGGGCTGGCGTTGTGGATCCTTATCGCTGTTAGCATGACTGCAGTCGACCATAAGGCGAGTCGGAATACCGGCCTTGGACATCAGCGTTGCCGCCCGGTCAAGGCTTTGGGAGTCATAATTAGGCTCAATACCCCCGCGAAGGATCACGTGACCATCATCATTGCCAGCAGTGGCATAAATAGCCGAGCGCCCTTCCTTGGTAAGGGTCAGAAAATGATGCGGATGTTGTGCTGCCCCGACAGCATCGACTGCAATCTTTAGATTGCCGTCCGTGCCGTTTTTGAACCCTACCGGACAAGATAATCCAGACGCCATCTCGCGGTGCAACTGACTCTCGGTAGTGCGCGCACCAATAGCCCCCCAACTTACAAGGTCGGCCAGGTATTGCGGAGTTAACAGATCCAAGTACTCGGTCCCCGCCGCGACGCCCAGTTCATTGATATCAGCCAACAGTTTGCGTGCTGTGCGCAAGCCTCGGTTAATATCAAACGACCCGTCAAGGCCCGGATCATTGATCAGCCCTTTCCAACCAACAGTAGTGCGGGGCTTCTCAAAGTAGACCCGCATGATCAACACCAGCTCGTCTGCATACTGGCCTACCAACGGCGACAGTCGGCCAGCATATTCCAGTGCCGCCGAAGAATCATGGATCGAGCATGGCCCGACTACGACGATGAGACGGTCATCGTGGCCGTGGAGTATCTGGTGAATATCCTGGCGGGCCGCAAAAACTACTTCGGCCATCCGTTGATTCACGGGAAATTCGGCGACAACCGTTGCCGGATTAGCAACATCTCGGATGTCAACAATACGAAGATCGTCGGTTTTCGTTGCGTGCACTGTGATAACCCAAGGGCTTGTTTGCACCACCCCGCCGGCGGCGCAAAACGGCGCGAATTATATCACTGCATGGATACAAGCCGTAGCTCGTCAATCCTTCTCAGGGTGTTCGAAAGTCGATATCACCCTCCTCGGTTATCCTTGCGTTTTATACTTGCGTGCCGATTCCTATAATGACTGACTTTCTGAATTTGGCCTTCGACGTGCTGTTTTCTTGCTAATAACAAAGTCATGACCATCACGTTCACCGGGTCAAATCAACAAGATGTTTGGGAAAATCGCTACCAGCGTAGGAAAACCGGATGGGATCGGGGGCAATCCAGCCCAGCACTGGGTCACTGGCTTCCCTCGATGCGCCCGCCCCCGGCCCGAATACTGGTGCCCGCCTGTGGTTGCGGCCACGAGGTCGTGACGCTTTGTGAACAAGGCTATGCCGTCACCGCTATTGATTTCGCACAAAGTGCGATCGAGACGCTCAATACAAAACTACATCAAAAGGGGTTGCGGGCTGATGTCATCCAAGCTGATCTGCTTGCCTGGGAGTCAACGCAGGCATTTGATATCATTTATGAGCAAACGGCTCTGTGTGCGCTGGAGCCAGGCTTGTGGCACAACTATGCCGACCGCCTGTATCGGTGGTTAACTGCCGAAGGGCTGCTATTGGGCCTGTTCATGCAGACTGATCGCGAAGGCGGGCCGCCCTGGCACTGTGCCATTGAATCGCTGGAGGAGGTTTTCCCAGCGACCCGATGGCACTGGCCGACCCAACAAGACCAAAGGGTTACGCACCCGAGTGGTTTTAACGAGTTAGCATTAGTTCTAAAACGTCGAAACTCAGCCAGATAAAACACTTTTTTGTCTTAAAATTGTTGCAACCTCGACAGCGGTTGCCTAAAGTTGCGCCGTCTCAACCCACGGTGTAGCACACTCGACGGAATGGTTCACATTGAGATCAACTGCATGTTCCGATCCGAACTCGGGTACGCAGCCACACATACGCTGGATCCGCTTGGCATACTGATAATCTGATGCGCGAAAACAATAGCACCGTAACCCCTACCCACTTTATTCGCCAGAAGATCGCGGCGGATCTAGCCGCTGGCAAGTATCCTGAGGGCATAACGACTCGTTTTCCACCCGAGCCCAACGGCTATCTACATATCGGTCATGCAAAATCCATATGTCTGAATTTTGGATTAGCCAATGAGTTCAGCGGGCGTTGTTTTTTACGCTTCGACGACACCAACCCCGACCGGGAGAGTCCAGAGTTTGTCAAAGCCATTAAGGAAGACGTGAGATGGCTAGGCTTTGACTGGGGTGACCGACTACGGCATGCGTCGGGCTACTTTGAGCAGTTATACCAATGGGCAGTTGAGTTGGTTGAGAATGGTCACGCTTATGTCTGTGACCTGAGCGCTGAGGAAATTCGGGCTACCCGAGGCACGCTCACCCTTCCTGGCAGCAACAGCCCGTACCGGGGTCGCAGTGCTCAAGAAAATCTTGAACTCCTGGGGCAGATGCGCGCTGGAGAATTTGCCGACGGTAGTCGCGTTCTACGGGCGCGGATAGACATGGCATCGCCCAATCTGCACCTGCGGGATCCCGCTCTATACCGGATTCGCCACCAGACGCACCACAATACCGGGGATACCTGGTGTATCTACCCGATGTACGACTTTACCCATCCCCTGTCAGACGCTATCGAAGGGGTGACCCATTCGCTGTGCACTCTCGAATTTGAGGACAACCGGGCTCTGTATGATTGGGTGCTTGAACACGTATCGATCCCGTCACGCCCTTACCAGACTGAATTCTCCCGTCTGTCACTGGAATACACGGTAGTCAGCAAGCGGCTTTTGACCACCTTGGTCAGCGAGCGTGTGGTCGATGGCTGGGATGATCCACGCATGCCGACCCTCTCCGGACTGCGGCGGCGAGGTTATTCGCCCGCCTCACTTCGGGACTTTTGCAACCGGATCGGTGTCACACGCAATCAGCAGCACGTTGAACTCAGCGTGCTGGAAAACTGTGCCCGCGAGGATCTTGATCGGACCGCCGCGCGGGCCTTTGCGGTCATTCGCCCTCTCAAACTGGTGATCGATAACTACCCACAAGACCAGGAAGAATTCTTTGAGGCCGCCAACCATCCGGCGGACCTCTCTCGTGGCTCAAGGGCCGTGGGTTTCTGCCGCGAACTCTATATCGAACATGACGACTTCATCGAAGATCCACCGCGAAAATTCTTCCGCCTCTCTCCTGGACGCGAAGTGCGACTACGCTATGCCTACCTGGTTACGTGTACCAAGGTAATCCACGATGAGCAGGGCAACGTCACGCAAGTGCACTGCACTTATGACCCTCAAAGCCGTGGCGGTAATCCAGCTGATGGCCGCAAGGTCAAAGGCACCATTCATTGGACCTCAGCCCGTCACAGTAAAAAAGCGCAGATTCGGCTGTATCAGCCGCTGTTCAAAGATTCACAGCCGCGCTTCTCTTCTAAGGAAGATCTTCACGATAGTCTTAATGAAAATTCACTAGTCACGATAGATGATGCACAGATAGAGCCAAGCCTGGTAGAGGCCGCTGTGGGCAATACCTTCCAGTTCGAACGCCTCGGTTACTTTTGTGTTGACCGCAATAGCGCGCCAGAACAAATGGTATTTAACCGAACTGTCCCTTTGCGCGATACCTGGGCGCGGGTAAAGGCGCGCTGAGCAGAAACTATTTGAGCACGGTTTAGTCTGGAGTTCGAATCAGACCCCGGTTGAACCGACGGGTTGCCCACCAGGAACCAACATTCGCTTGTAGTACCAAAGCGCTTGGCGTCACTACCAAAGTGAGCACCGTAGCAAAACTCAGACCAAAAACGATCGAGGTGGCTAACTGTGTCCACCACTGTGTAGAGGGCGCACCCTGGGTCACCTCTCGTGAAAGGAAATCTATATTAATACCAAGCATCATCGGCAACAGTCCCAGTATGGTTGTCACCGTAGTCAGCATCACTGGACGCAGCCGCTGAGCCCCGGTACGCAGCACCGCCTCCACTGGATCTGTGATGGTCTGGCGAAGGCGCACATAGGTGTCAATCAGGACAATATTATTGTTGACCACAATGCCGGCGAGAGCAATCACACCAATGCCGTTCATCACGATGCCAAAAGGTGATCCGGTAGCCATTAAACCAATCAGCACTCCGACCGTAGACATTACTACAGCAAAAAGTATCAGTAAGGCTTGATAGAAACTGTTGAACTGCGTTACCAGTATTAGCCCCATCACGAACAATGCCACCAAGAAAGCCTTACCCAGGAACGCCTTGGCCTTGGCCTGCTCTTCATCCTCGCCCTTAAATGTCACCTGAATCCGAGGATCAAGAGGAGCCTTGGCCAGCCACGACTCTAGCTCTTGCAATTTGGCGTCGGCCAGTACCCCCTCATCAACATCTGCTTTGACTGTGATTACCCTAAACCCGTCGACGCGCTTTAGCATCCCAGTTTTCTGGCGAGCCTCACGCACCACAAAGTTCGAGACCGGTACCGAACCCGCTGGCGTGCTAACCCGGACCTCGCTCAAACCCGTGACAGTCCTATCGGATTCAGGAAAGCGTACCCGGATTTCGATCTCATCCGCACTGTCGTCAGGACGGTAGTCGCCAATTTTGTAACCGCCAGTCGTCATCTGAATCATATTGCCGACCTTGCCAATATCTACCCCGTACTTGGCGGCCTGGGCGCGGTCGACCTGCAAGGTCCAATCGATACCAGGTAAGGGCCGGGAGTCCTCGATACTATTCAGCCCAGTCATACTGTCGAACTGAGCCCGAACTATTGCAGCAGCTGGTACCAGCAGTTCTGGATAATAAGAAGAAAGTTGTAGTTGGAGCGGCTTGCCGACGGGGGGCCCACCTTCTTCCTTACGCAGGTCAATAATCACCCCGGAAAAATCAACCAAACGCTCACGCAATGTCTCAAAAATCTGGTTGACCCGTGGCCGGTGCCGCCAGTCCGCAAACTCCAGCGATATCGAGCCGACGATATCCTCGGCTTCTTCGCTGTTGGCATCGCCACCCACTCGCGTATAAAAAGTACGTACGCCGCGAATATCCAAAACCCGCTGCTCCACCGCCCGCATGATCTCATCCTGCTCATCTACCGACAGGTTGCCACGCGCACGGACCTGAATCTGAGCATTATCAGGTTCAACATCGGGGAAAAATTCTACCCCGGGGCCGATGCGCCCATAAAGAAGGAGTACGCCAATAAGTAATCCTATTGCCAAAGCCATCACCTGGCCAGGTCGTTTCACAGCATGGGCCAAGAGCGTAAGATATCGGCCGGTAAATCCGCTGATACTGAAAAGATCTCCGCTTTCCCCTGCACTCAGCGTGCGCAGGGCTCGACTACTGGTGTCAGCAGGTTTACCAATTAAGGCCCCTACAGTGGGTACGAAAATAAGCGCCATCAATAATGAGGCGCTCAGGGTCATAAGCACTGTCATTGGCAGAAACTTCATGAACTCACCAACGATCCCGGGCCAAAACACCAACGGCAAAAAGGCCGCCAGTGTGGTCGCAGTCGAGGCAATGATTGGGGCGGCCATGCGCTGAGAAGCCTGCAGATAAGCCTGTCGGCGCGGAACCCCCTCGCTCAACCTGCGGTCGGCAAACTCGGTTACGACGATAGCGCCATCAACAAGCATCCCCACTGCAAGAATAAGGCTGAACAACACTACGATATTCAGTGACACCCCTAGCAGGTAAAGCAACAGCAGGGCCGTTAGAAACGAGCCAGGAATCGCCATTCCGACTAAGGCGCCACTACGTATGCCAAGCGCGGCAATAACAACCACCATCACCAGAATGACAGCACTAAGGACACTATTCTGCAAGTCACTCAGCATCGTGCGAATCTGGCCGGAGCGATCCTGCGAATAGCTGACCTTTACCGATTCACGTAGTGTTGTTGGCCACTTGAGCTGTTCACCTGTGACCACCGCCCGGATTTTTTCAATCGTGGCGATGACATTTTCTCCAGAACGTTTCGATACTTCCAATGCCACAGCAGGTTTACCGTTGACCCGGGCATAACTTGAAGGATCCCGGAAAGTGCGCCGTACCTGGGCAATATCACCGACAGTGACCACTGAGTCCCCATCAGTTAAAACCGGCAAGCCAACGATATCGAGCACACTTTCAAATAGACCAGGTACCTTGATCGAAAAGCGGCCCTGCCCGGTATCCTGTACCCCGGCGGCCACCAATAAATTCGAGCCACTTACGGTAGCCGCGGCAAGGGCGGGATCAAGCCCATAACTCTCCAAGCGCAAAGGATCAACGATGACTTCCACGACCTCATCTCGATTACCGGTGAGTTTGGCCTCAAGCACCTCACCAATTCCCTCGACGGCATCCTTCAGATCCCGAGCGAGATCATAGAGGGCGCGATCCGGTACATCTCCCGAAAGAATGACGACGACAACCGGAAACAGACTGAAGTTAACCTCGTGCACTTCGGGGTCATCGGACGCTGCCGGGAGTTGAGTTTTCGCCAGATCGACTGCTTCGCGGACATCTTGCAGCGCAGTATCTGCATCGAACCCCGCGTCAAACTCCAATAACACGTTGGCGCCGCCCTCGTAACCGGACGAACGCATCTCCTTAACCCCTTCTATCGTCTTCAACTCCTGCTCCAGAGGTCGAATCAGCAGGCGCTCTGCGTCTTCCGGAGATATGCCGTCATGGTTCACCGTGACATAAATGATGGGAATATCGATATCCGGCTCGGATTCCTTTGGAATATCCCGGTAGGCAAATGAACCCGCTATTAAAATGAACACCAGAACAGAAAGCACTGTCCGCGAATAATTGAACGCTGTACCAACGAAAGACATAAAACTCAGCCGTGATCTATTGCAGGTTACGGCTGACCGTCACCTGCTGACCCGCCGAGACAAATTCGTGCCCCACCGTGATCAGTTCGATCGTATCCGGTAATCCGCCCAGCCACATGCCATCAGGAGTGTCCAAGATCAGATCTACCGGCAGGAAACGTACCCGGCTGCTGCTATCAATAATCTTGACACCAACCCGGCCTTCGTCATCCAGGGTAAGCACCGCTGGGGTGAGAAGATGCCCTGGAGTCGTGCCCATATTCAAACTGATCTTGGCCGTCATCCCACTGGCTACGGCAAAATTCTTATTGGACGCGGTGACTTCGACTCGAAAGGTCCGGGTTGCGCTATCGCTCGCATGAGCAATAAAGGTCACCGTACCGGTTAGCCGTTGACCGCCGGACAAAGTCAATTGAGCCGGCATACCGGTGCGCAGTTGTCCGATATCTCGCTCTGATGCCTGGCCACTGATAACCACCTCCGACAAATCTAGCAAATCCGCGACTGGATCGCCCACATCGAGATAGTCGCCTATCTCGACGAAACGTCGCTCAATGATCCCTGCGAAAGGTGCCGTTACCCGGGTATGGCGCATATCAAGCTCAATACCTTGCAACGAGGCTTTGGCTGCTTCCAGCAGCGCCTGAGCCTTGGCCACCGTGGTCTTGGAGCTGAGTTTCTTTTTGGAAAGCTCAGACGCTGCCCGGTACTCGGCAAGGCGCTGGGCTACCAGCGCCTTGGCCTGGCGCTGGCGGGCTTTGCGGTCACGAATATCAATCCGTATCACCAGATCACCGGTCTTTAGCATCTCACCTTTATCAGAGTGGACCACGACAACAGCACCGGCCGTCTGCGCTCGCAACTGTACGAAGCGCTTCGGCTGCGTCACTCCCATCAAGTGGAGTTTTCGTGAAACCGGAGCCGCAGCCAGAATACGTACCTGGACAGCGGGTGGCAGTACCGATTGAGACTCCGTGTTTTCGGTTGAATCTGCCGATACACCCGGCGCCGACGTGGGCTTTTGGTCAACCAGCAAGCCCGAACCAATCCAGGCGCAGACAGCCAGCAGTAGTGTGGCCGCAAGAAGAACAGATTTTTTCATCCTGGCATATTCCTTAGCACCTATCGGTACGAACGCAAACTTGTCGAAACTTCAATCGCACAATAGTTACTCAATCGGAGCCGACTCAAGAATCTGCCATTAGCCAACTGGCACCAGGTCAATCCCAGATCTTGCACCACAATTGTGATTAAACCCACCAAGTACCACAACCATCGTTGCCTTCAGTCGCTGATCCTTTTGGCGAGAAGGCTTGAAAAACATTATAACCTTGAGCCTTGTGAAGGCGCCGGCATTACTCTCACTTATGACATATGTCAGCCCTAGGCACTGCCCCCGGGAATACATTTGGAAACATCAATCCAAATACTAGTCGGCTTTGTCTTAGCGTATACGCATTATCTGAGCGTCTATGTCACCTAAGCTCGTATTTAATCCGGACTTGATCCGATGCTACGATCACGTCGGGTCACACTACACCTCCTGCCCTGCGGCTATGCCGTTTGGTGATCTGCAATGGAAGTGACCCGCATGGTTGAGCAGAGCATCACCCCAACTGCTGATCTTGACGGTGCCATAGCCCACCGCTACCGCCAGCGAGTCGGATCATTACGCCTGACTGGCATAGTCGGATTGAATGTGGAATTGGCTATCGAACAATACCTTCACCAGACTCTCGACGCACCTCGATTTAAGCCTGCCGAAACCCCTTAAGCATAGGGCTCGCAACGATCTTCTTGACAAGAAATTGGGCGTGATTTCTTCCATTAGAGTGACTGAGCCACCCTGGTGGCACACTCGGAGAACCAACATCCATCGCCAGTGGGTCTTAATACTTTTTAATAGTGAAGTTGCGTTGATCTAAGCAACCCACTAAAGTTGATGGAAGGTCGGATTGACACGTTGTCTCTCATGAGGCCCGGCGTACCTGGATTTCCCAAAGCGTGCGGCAACCGAAAACGGGTCGGCCTTAAGATCATGACCGAAACCCCTGTCTAATTACCAGGCAGATAAATAAAAAGTGAGGATGGAATATGAAACTCCGAATTGTTCTACTTTCAGTAGTCGCCACTCTAACCGCCCTACCGGCCGCTGCAGCGGACACGGTCAAGATTGGCTTTGTTACCACATTGACGACCCCAGCCGGCGCCATTGGCCGAGACATGGTTGAAGCTGCCAACATAGCACTCGACCATATCGGCCATAAAATGGGTGGCAAAGACGTTGAATTTATCGTTGAAGACGACGGCTTTAAGCCAGAGATTGGTAAGCAGAAAACCGACAAACTGGTGAAACAGGACGATGTAGATTTCATCACCGGATTTATCTGGTCACATGTCCTTTTGGCATCGAAGAAATCAGCTCTGGATGGAGGAAAATTCCTGATCAGCGCCAATGCTGGCCCCTCGCCGTTGGCAGGCAAAGCGTGCCATAAGAACTTCTTCTCTTCTTCGTGGCAAAACGATCAAAACCCCATGGCAACCGGCGAAGTGCTGAACAGCAAGGGCGTCAAAAAACTTTACATCATGTCACCGAACTATGCTGCGGGGAAAAACATGGTCTCTGGCGTCGAACGCACTTTCAAGGGCGAAGTCGTCGGCAAAGATATGACCAAGTGGGGCAAGGACATGCAGCTCGACTTCTCTGCTGAGCTGGCCAAAGCAAAAGCGTCAGGTGCTGATGCCATTTTTGTATTTTATCCAGGCCCGGCAGGACCTGCATTCATTAAGCAATATGAGCAGGCGGGCTTGCGCGGTAAGATTCCCCTTTACACGGTGTTCACGGTCGACGCCTTGTCACTGACGCGCCTGCAAAAAGCCGGCCTCGGGGGTGTTTTAGGATCATGGAATACTATGTTCTGGGCGCCGGATCTGGATAACGCCACCAATAAGCGTTTTGTTGCAGATTTCAAGGCCAAAACCGGGCGTTACCCGACCCACTACGCCGCTCAGGCTTATGATGCAATCATGTTGATCAAGAGCGGTGTCGACGCTGTCGATGGCAACACGGACGATCAGGACGGGATTCGTACAGCCATGAGCAAAGCCGATTTCCCAAGCGTCCGCGGGAAATATCGCTATGGGCCAAACCATTTCCCGATCCAGAACTTCTACCTTCGCACGGTTAAAGCCGATGCCAATGGGGACTGGTTTGTGTCATATGTATCTACCGTTCTTACAGACCACCAGGATACTTACCACGATCAGTGCCATTTATAGCGTTGTTTTCTCATTCCTGATAGACGTCCGGCAGGTTGATTTCAAACCTGTCGGGCGTCTTTACGTCTCGCTAATCGAAAGATAACCATGAACTGGACACTGCTGGCCGTACAACTACTGAACGGCCTACAGTTGGGAATTTTGTTGTTTTTGCTGGCATCAGGTCTGACGCTGATCTTCGGTATTATGGATGTGGTGAACCTCGCGCACGGCTCACTGTATATGGCTGGTGCATTCCTATGTGCCACTTTCACACAATGGTTTGACTCGTTTCTTCTAGGCCTTCTCGCAGCGCTGCCGGCAGTCGCGATTATTGGCCTTCTGGTTGAACTAATCGTAATCCGGCGTCTTTATCAACGCGACCACCTGGATCATGTGCTGGCTACGTTTGGCCTGATTCTGGCATTTGACGCCTTGACACAGATGATCTGGGGGCCGGATGGACAGGTGATTCCACTGCCAGCCTGGCTCGACGGACAAGTCATGCTAACAGCCGATATCGTGTTACCCACCTATCGACTTGCAATCATTACGACTGGTTTGCTCGTTGGCATTGGCCTTTTTGTACTGGTTACCCGAACCCGACTGGGCATGCGCATCCGTGCCGGCGCAACTAACCGAACTATGATAAGCGCATTGGGTATCAATATTGGCATGTTATTTTCCATCGTCTTTGGAATAGGCGCTGTACTGGCTGGGCTGGCCGGGATGATGATTGCCCCGATTACTGAAGCATCGATTGGCATGGGCAACCAAATTATCATCGTCGCGTTTGTGGTGATCGTCATTGGTGGGATCGGCTCGATCAAGGGTGCTTTCATCGCTGCAATCCTGGTCGGATTAATCGATACCATGGGACGCTCATATCTCGACGTACTATTCAAACTGTTTATGTCCGCTCAAAACGCTGAAACCTCGGCGCCTGCGATATCGGCAATGCTGATCTACATTCTGATGGCTGTGATCCTGGCCGTTCGACCAACGGGGCTTTTTGGGCCACGCGGCCATTGAGTCCAAGCGCGCCATGAGTTTGCCTACCTTAACCCTGAGAGGCTTTGTCACAGCACTGATGCTTGTGATCCTGGCACTGGTGCCACGGTTAGTAGATCTTACAGGCAATGCCTTTCTTATCGACCTGGCAACGCGTTGTGTCATTCTTGCGATCGCTGCTGTTAGCCTCAATTTGATTCTCGGTTACGGCCGAATGATCAGCTTTGGTCACGCTGCCTACCTGGGCATCGGCGCTTATGCCGTCGGGATACCGGTCTACTACGAAATTTACAATGGCTATCTTCATATTCTACTGGCGATGGTTATATCGGCCGCATTTGCGCTCGCCACTGGCCTAGTCTGCCTGCGCACCCGGGGCGTGAACTTCATCATGATCACGATGGCCTTCGCCCAGATGGTATTTTTTACTTTCGTTTCTATGGAGGAATACGGCGGTGACGACGGACTGGTGATTGAGGTAAGAAGCGAGTTCAGCAGATTCATAAACCTGGAGGATGCGACAGTTCTTTACTATGTCTGTTTTGCTTCACTGTTGGTGGTGCTTTATCTGGTTAAACGTATCATTAATTCGCGCTTTGGCATGGTGATTCGAGGTACTCGGGGCAATGAGCTACGGATGCAATCCTTGGGTTTTGATACTTTCAGATACAAATTGATCTGCTATGTGATCTCTGGCACGATTTGCGGGTTTGCCGGCGCGCTACTCGGCAACTTCACTAATTTCATTAGTCCTGAAATGATGGACTGGACTCGTTCCGGCGAACTAATCTTTATGGTGGTCCTCGGCGGTGCGGGCAGTCTATTCGGGCCGGTGCTTGGCGTCAGCGTATTTTTGTTACTGGAAGAGTTCCTATCAGGGCTTTGGCTTTATTGGCAGTTAGTTTTTGGAATATTTCTTATTCTGGTGGTGCTATTTGCTAACGGTGGCATCGACAGTTGGCTGAGCGGACGTAGCAAACGATCCCATGACAGCTAACGCTCTGCTCAGCGTAGTCAACCTGCACAAATCCTTTGGAGGGGTTGCCGCGACCAAACAGGTTTCACTGGACATAGTAAAAGGAGAGATTCACGCGATTATCGGGCCCAACGGCGCAGGGAAAACCACGTTGGTCTCCCAGTTGGCCGGGGTACTGCTGCCGGATTCGGGCCGAATTCTCTTTCAGGGAAACGATATCACCCGGATGCCGGCCCACCGGCGCCCTCATCTGGGGATCGCACGGTCTTTCCAGATCACCAGCATTATCCTTGACATGACCGTACTCGAAAATGTGCTGCTGGCGGTACAGGCCAAAGCAGGTCACTCCTACCGTTTCTGGGCCAACAGTGGCGATGACGCATCTCTGGTAGAACCGGCTATGGCATCGTTAGAGCAGGTTGGGCTCCAGGATCAGGCGATGCAAATGGCAGGCCCATTATCCCACGGCGAACATCGACAGCTGGAGATGGCTATGGTACTGGCGACCAATCCCGTACTAATACTGCTGGACGAACCGACAGCTGGCATGGGGCAGGAGGATTCCAGTCGAATGGTCAGAACACTCCAGGCACTGAAGGGGTCACGCACAATTATCCTGGTAGAACATGACATGAACACGGTGTTTACGCTAGCCGACCGGATTACCGTATTAGTAGAAGGCCAGGTCATCGCTACCGCAGACCCGGATGCGATTCGCTCTAACCCAAGGGTGCGTCAGGCCTATCTGGGTGAAGAACTGGATTCGATACCCAGCGAGCCGCACGCTGAGGATCCGATGGCCAAATCACCGTCAGCATGTTAAGTGTCGAAAGCCTTCAGGCTCATTACGGGGCAAGCCAGGCCCTGTTCGGAGTCAATCTACAAGTCAATGCTGGAGAGGTTGTTACCCTGATGGGCCGCAATGGTATGGGGAAAACGACGTCCATCAACTGCATCATGGGAATTATTCCAACCAGCACCGGCCAGATCACTTGGGAAGATCAAGTGATTACAAACCGACCCAGTTATTATATTGCACAGGCGGGGATCGGATTGGTTCCCGAAGGTCGGCAGATTTTCCCGAATCTCTCGGTCATCGAAAACCTGATTGTCGCTGCCCGTGCAGGATCCAGCGACAGCGATCCCTGGGACAGTACGCGGGTGTTTCAGATGTTTCCCGCTCTGGCCGCACGCCGGCATGGGCTTGGCAATCTTCTTTCGGGCGGTGAGCAACAGATGCTCGCCATCGGCAGAGCGCTGATGACTAACCCACGCCTTCTCATTCTGGACGAGGCAACTGAAGGCCTGGCGCCTCTGGTACGCCAGGAAATCTGGTCCTGCCTTTCTCGCCTCAAAGGAGATGGTCTTTCGATTCTGGTGATCGATAAGAACGTTGCCGACCTGGCTCGAATCGCCGACCGGCATTTTATTATTGAAAAAGGGGAAACGGTCTGGTCCGGTCGGTCGGAAGCGTTGCTTGCCAGTGAGGATATTAAACGCCGCTATCTGGGTATTTGATCGAGTGTTGATGTAACGGCGTCGCCATCGACGTCGAGTTATCGTCACCCAAAGTGTCTTTCCTACCCCGTTGCATGACATTAACTAGATCAAGCGTCGTATATGACTTGGCTGATTGACACGGCTTAAGCGCTGTAAAGATCCTTGGCATGCCAGCCGTTAGGAGTTCAGAATCCAAATCGCTTAATAAATATGTTTTTGCCGGCATCTGTTTCTTAGGGAGCACATCAACTACTGACATATCGGGTTAAGCACAGGCCTGTCTTCTTTCGATGCGATGCAAAGCCACGGCCAGTATCAGCGCAACCAGTGCACACCCCACCATGAACCAGCGGACATCCTGCCACTGGCCATGGATCGTCACTATCATTGCGACCACGGGCGGGCCAACAAACTGGCCAAGATGCGATCCCTGAATGATCATTCCATTGACAGTGCCGATACGCTGTGAATCAGGCGCATGTAAACGACTGGTTCCGAGAATCGCGGCGGGTAGCAATCCCCCGACAAAAGAAAAAACCATGCAGAACCCATAACGCAGAACATCGCCAAACTGCCCGCTGAACACAATGTAAGTGGATAATCCCATGCCAATCGATGAAAGAGCGACGATAGTTCCCCCACTCCACCGTCGACGTAACAACCAAGTACCCAGCAGATTGCCGGGAACATTCGCTGCCACCACTGCTGCGCTCAGCAGCGAAGCAGTTCCCGAGACCAGGCCCCGATGATTGATCAGGTAGGTCGGAAGCCAGGCCATAATGGATATCCACATCATCGTATAAGCAATAAAACTACCAGCGAGTAGCCAGGGGCCAAGTCGCCGCAATACCGGCATCGGACTGGTGGTGGATGGTTCCCGAGAAGCAAATCCTGGCTCCCAGGGCAATATCTGGTGCCCTAAAATAGCTAAAGCGGATATCAAAACCACATAGAAGAGCCACACCCCGCGCCAGCCTATAGTTTCCAAAGTCAGTGCTGCGAAAATCATAGCCAGGCTGATTCCCACCGGCACGTTAATGCTCCACAAGCCCAGACTCCAAACTCGAACACCACTCGAGCTGGCGGCAAAGATGATTCCTGGTGCTGAAACGGCTACCGCGAGAAACCCGGCACCTTCCAGCAATCGTGTGATCAGTAGTGTCGACGCGGATTCGCTCAGTATAGCCAGCGTTCCGGCAATGGCCTGAATCCATAATCCCCCAAGCAGTACCGTACGTGGCCCCAAGCGGTCTGCCAATGTTCCAAATCCCGTACCAGCCACCATTCCCAAAGCGCTCAGAACAGACAGGATCCAACCGGCATAAACCAGCCCCAGTGAATACTCCTCACGTAGCAAACTCACCGCAGGAGGCGCCTTGCCAACCGCCCCAGCCGCTAAGATGCCGCTGCCAATAGCCATGACAACGATAGGCCAACGGCTTGAACTAAGGCCAGTCATAAATGGCTTTTTGATTCAGCATCCGTGTGAAACTCGCCATCCGTAAACTGAGGTGCGGCGAGCTTCTATAGAGCCTATCCAGTTGATCCAGCGTCTTGGGCTATTACCATGCGAGTCGCCGGAGTTATTGCATCCCCGGCTTTCAAGCCTACTCATTCAAGCGCCAAGCCCACGTAGTTTTCGGCCAAACTCACCAGTGCCGCCCTCGAGGAGAATAGGTACTCCAGTTCAGCTTTTTGGATTCGCTGGTCGAACAAATCAGCGGCAGGAAGTTGGTGTAACAAGCGGGTCATCCACCATGAAAAACGCTCTACTTTCCAGATCCGTCGTAACGCCTTTGCTGAATAGTCCGTCAAAGCGCTTTCATCTGCTTCAGTAAAAAATCTGACCAATGCCTGCGAGAGAAAGCCGATATCCGAAGCGGCCAGATTTAGTCCCTTAGCGCCTGTAGGCGGAACGATATGCGCGGCGTCACCGGCCAAGAAAAGACGCCCATAGCGTATGGGCTCAACGACCATACTGCGCAACGGCGCGATACTTTTTTCGATCGATGGGCCTGTGACCAAAGAAGCGGCAGCAGTCTCAGGCAAGCGCCGTTTCAGCTCTTCCCAAAAGCGGTTATCTGGCCAGGTTTCTAACTGTGCATTGCTGTCACATTGAATGTAATATCGACTTCGCGTTGCCGAACGCAGTGAGCATAAAGCAAACCCTCGCGAGTGATGCACATAGATGAGCTCTTTAGACACTGGAGGCGTGTCAGATAACACCCCTAGCCAGCCTATTGGATAAGTTTTCTCGTATATCTGCCGAACTGCTGATGGAATAACAGTACGACTGACGCCGTGATAGCCATCGCATCCCGCGATAAACTGGCAATCAACCCGATGCGTCTTTCCACCTTTACGAAAACTAACATACGGCCTATCACTATCAACCTGCTGGGGCAGGACTTCTTCTGCTTCATCAATAATAATGCCATTCATTGCATCTCGTGCATCGAACAGATCTCGAGTGACTTCAGTCTGGCCGTAGACCATGACCGTTGCACCACCGGTAAGCCCTGCAAGGTCAACATGATGGCAACGATCGCTAAAAGCGATATCAAATCCCTCGTGGATCAAACCCTCGCGATCCATCCGTTCAGATACGCCGGCCTCGCGCATAAGGTCCACCAATCCCCGCTCGAGAACACCAGCACGGATACGACTCAGCACATAATCACGACTGCGTTTTTCGATAATGACTGTATCAATGCCTCTCATATGCAGCAGTTGAGAAAGCAAAAGGCCCGATGGACCCGAGCCAATAATTGCGACTTGCGTTTTCGTGTTGGAATCCTTTCGTTGTAGCAGGTCTGACCTGAATCAGGTCCAGTAAAGTGCCATTGGGTTATCAACCAACAGCGCTTGTTGGGCGACGGTATTGGTCGCGATCCTGGGAATAAAGTCTACCAGCAGGCCATCATCGGGCATATGTGACTTCATGTTGGGATGGGGCCAATCAGTACCCCATAGCACGCGGTCAGGGAAGCGCTCCACCAAAGTCCTGGCGTAAGGCACTACATCAGTGTAATCCCCTCCCAAGACAGTTAGCCGCTCAGGGCAACTCACCTTGGTCCAGATCTGATCATTATCGTCGAGCAAGGTCAGGAATCGCTGAAAGTCTCGATGATCCGAACCCTTGGACACATCCGGGCGGCCCATATGATCAACCACCACCGGCGTTGGCAACTGGGTAATAAAAGGAGCCAACTCTTCGAGATCCTGCGCCTCAAAGTACACCACACTGTGCCATCCCAGAGTCGCAATCTTTTGGGCGATCTTGAGGAACGACGCCCTTGGTGTGGAATCCACCAACCGTTTTACAAAGTTAAACCGTACTCCTCGGACACCTGCCTGATCCATCGCCCGTAACTCGTTCATTCCAATGTCGTGATGAACTGATGCCACCCCACGGGCCTGCTCGCCGGCTGTGGCGAGTGCATCCAGCAGAGCCGTATTATCGCTCCCATGACAAGTTGCCTGAACAATAACGTTGCGAGTGAAACCAAGATGGTCGCGTAATGCAAAAAGCTTTTCTTTGCCCGCATCACATGGCGTGTACTTACGCGAGTGAGCATAGGGAAATAAAGCCGCAGGGCCAAATACGTGACAATGCGCATCGACCGCTCCCGCTGGTAACTTAAATACTGGCTTCGATGGACTGGAGTGAAAAGGCAAATAATCAGGATCCATTTCTTGTTACCCAATAAGAGTTTTCAGTCAACAAAAACCGCGCCATCAAACAATTTCCTCGCGGTACGCACGACGGCCGCGCTGACAACAGCGCCAGACGCATCGGTATCAACCAGAACAGTCAGTTCGCCACTGGGATGCTCGATTCGTAATTGGGCTGCATTTTCATCATCAATCTGCGCCAATGCAGTAGCACACGAACCGGGGAGCATGCAGGCTGTAGCAACACTCACGGCGCCCAGTACTCCGATCGAGGCATGACAGCGATGGGGGATAAAAGTGCGCGTTGCGATCGTACCTCCAGCTCGTGGACTACTCACCAGCGTCATTTTTGGAATGCTTTTGAACCGCACGTCGCCAAGATTCATCCGTGGGCCAAGCTGCAAGCGGATTGATTCCACCCGAGCTTTCAGCTCATCGTTGGCATCAAGCGCTTCTCGGGTTTCGTCACCGCCAATACCCATATCGACTGCACGCATAACGATCGTAGGCATACCATTATCAATACAAGTCGCCTCGACACCATCAACCATATCAATCACATTGCCGGTGGGCAGTAGAGCCCCACAACTGGAACCTGCAGTATCTCGAAAAGCGATTGGAATTGGACTCGCAGTGCCCGGGACGCCGTCTATTCGCGCGCTGCCGGTGTACCTGACAGTCCCAGAAGGAGTCTGCACTCGCGCAACCGCTATCTGGCCGGTGTTCTCCATAAAAATTGAGACCGAGGTCTCATCATCGCGGGGGAGGACCAAGCCCCTTTCTATTGCGAAAGGACCCACAGCCGCGAGCATGTTGCCGCAGTTCTGGGCATCACCGACGATGGCTTGATCAACAAATACCTGCAGAAAAAGATAGTCAATGTCTACGCCTTGACGGGTGGAGGGCTTAATGATGGCAACCTTAGACGTCAGCGGATCGGCGCCACCCATCCCGTCGATCTGGCGCGCATCGGGAGAACCCATCACCCTCAGAAGAAACGCATTGCGGGCTGTTATGTCCGCAGGCAACTCATCGGCCAGAAAAAAGCCTCCTTTTGATGTGCCGCCCCGCATCCACATGCAGGACAACCCATCAGACATATTTGAGTCCCTTAGCCTCAAGGCGGTCGCGCATGTTATAGATGTCTAGACCAAGTGTACCTGCCGCCAATTTGGCTCTCTTGCCGTCCTCGCTCGCGATGCGCTCGCGCGCTGTTTTCAAAACAACGGGCGCAGTCTCTCGGGGGACTACGCAAACTCCATCGTCGTCAGCAACGATTACATCACCCGGGTTAACCAGTGCGCCCGCGCAAACAATGGGTACATTGATCGACCCAAGCGTCTCCTTAACCGTACCTTGGGCCGATATAGCTGTAGACCACACCGGGAAATTCATTTGTGTCAGGTCACGGACATCGCGCACCCCGGCATCAATCACCAGACCAACACAGCCTTGAGCCTGTGCTGATGTCGCAAGTAAGTCGCCAAAATACCCAGCGTCGCAAGGAGAAGTTGGCGCCACTACAAGGATATCACCGCGTTGTAGCTGCTCAATAGCAACATGGATCATCCAGTTATCTGCCGGCGGCACTGAGACTGTCACTGCCGAACCTGCCAGTTGAGTACCGACAAAGATTGGTCGCATACCACAAGCCAGTAATCCACTACGGTCCTGGGCCTCGTGGACAGCTGCAACGCCGCATTGGCCCAACCCAGACACCACTGCCGGGTCGGCTCGTTCAATATGTTGGGTAACGATATGCATCACAGCTCATCCACTGTACGCGGGTAAATCGACTGAAATCCCTCGGCATAACGGGCCGAGCGCCCCCCAGCCTGACCACCTGAATTTCTACGGAAATGATTGCCACGGTTCTGCGCCAGGTTTGTATAGTAATCCCACAAATGCTGTTGCCCCGCCATGCACTCAATGGCGGCCCGCTTACGATCCCAAACTGAGGTGATATCCAGAAAAACGTCCGGTTTCCATTGCATCTGCTCAGTTTGGTGGGGCTCAAAAAGATAGAGTTGTGGAGCGCCCAATACCTGTTCACCGGGATTATGGCCCCACGCCTGCGCAATCATTCGGCACTCCATAGTCACTTGGGTGGCATAAGCATGATCGGTGTTGTAAGGGTCATACAAAGAATGGCTCATCAGGAATCTGGGCTGAACCGCACGCATCAGATCAGCCAGTTGGAACTTGGCCTGCCGATCCATTTCCAGCGGGTAATCGCCCAGGTCGAAAAACTGAATATCGTGGGCGCCTAACGCCTGCGCTGCAGCTTTAGCTTCATTGCGCCTGGATGCTTTGACTTTTTCGAGGGTTGCGCCAGGTTCTTTCCATAGCTTGGCTGACTCACCTCTTTCGCCGTAAGACAGGCAAACGATGGTGACTTCATAACCCAGTTGTTGATGCAATGCGATAGCGCCGCCAGCTCGCCAGACAAAGTCTGCGGCATGAGCACTAACAACCAGTACAGTTTTACGATCTGTCATCACGTGTGATTCCAATTTTCAGGTAATCTATCTTTCCCAGATACCAGCTATCCTGCACGATCTGAGCCTCGCATACCCTTTCTCCAATTGAGTTGTTACTATAGACTAATTCTTCCAGCCGACAACGTTGACACTCAGCGCCAATAGTTCTTCTGGCATGTGAAGCCTGGATCGAACACCGGAACACAGTTCGACTCGATATTGCATGGACGTCTGGCCGGTACAGGTACCTTGGGCTGCTAGAACCCAGGTCATCGTCGGCCCCAAGGGCGCCTTGCGCCGTGTTGTTTTCCACTTAAGAGAACTATACGAATGACGCTTAGCAATGATTATCAAGATATCCCTGGCACCTATGTGTTTGATGCTAAACATTCCCGCCTAGGCTATCACCTAAACATGTTTTGCATGTCACTGCGCCACGCGGAAAACCGAGATGCATTCAAAGCCAATGAAATCAGCTACCTTGAACAATTCACCATGTCCCAAGAGCAAAGGGATGCTGTGTTGGGACGCCAGTGGAACGATATGCTGCGTCTGGGCGGGAACATCTACTACACCTCTAAGCTCGCAGCGACAGACGGCCTGACCTTTCAGGATCTAGCCGCTATCATGACAGGTAGCAGTCGCGAGCAATACCGGGAAATGATGGTGAACGGTGGTCGACCCATTGATGGTAACCGCAGCAAGTCGGAATGGACGCGTGAGCGCTAAAATCGTTGGTGGCGTCGCGACCTCACATGTCCCCGCGATAGGCGCGGCAATTGATCAGGGCAAGACCACTGATGACTACTGGACGCCATTGTTTAAAGGATTTGAAAAATCTCAAAAGTGGATAAAGGATCTTAATCCAGATGTGGCTATCGTGGTCTACAACGATCATGCGACCGCCTTTTCGTTGGAGTTGATTCCCACTTTTGCATTGGGCTGCGCCGAAGAATTTCCTATCGCCGACGAGGGCTGGGGGGCGCGTCCCGTGCCCCGGGTTTACGGACATCCGGACCTCGCCTGGCACATCGCCCAGTCGCTGATTCTGGATGAATTCGATCTCACCATCGCTAACCGTCTGGAAGTAGATCATGGTCTAACCGTGCCACTTTCTCTTTTGTTTGGCCAGCCTGCCCGATGGCCCTGCCCGGTGATTCCGTTTTGCGTAAACGTAGTGCAGTATCCGCCGCCCACGGGCAACCGCTGCTACAACCTGGGCAAAGCAATTCAACGTGCAGTGGAATCCTTTGATGAAGACCTGCGGGTTGTGGTTTTTGGTACCGGCGGTATGTCTCACCAACTGCAGGGAGAACGCGCTGGATTAATTAACTCAGAATTTGATAACCGATTTCTCGATGATCTAGTGAATAGACCAGACAAAGCCAGGGCAATCCCGCATCTAGAATACCTGCGCGAAGCGGGCTCTGAAGGCATCGAATTAGTGATGTGGCTGATCATGCGGGGCGCCTTAAACAAGAAAGTGCACGAAATCCACCGCCACTACCATGTTCCCGCATCGAATACTGCAGTTGGCCATTTAATCCTGGAGAACGATTTTCGGTGATAACAAACAACACGCAGCGCCAACTATGAAAATCTGTGTTGCCGGTGCCGCAGGTGCCTTTGGCAGAAAACATCTGCAAGCGATCGCGGCCATCAATGACGTAAAGGTGGTTTCCGTTGTCGACGCAGTCCCGGATTCAATACAGGATCTTGCCAAGGAACAGCACATTGAACACTGGACCACCGACTTGAGCGAAAGCCTGGCAAGACCAGATATCGAGGCGGTCATTCTAGCGACGCCGACGCCGCTACATGCCGCTCAGGCAATACAGTGCCTGCGAGCGGGAAAGCATGTTCTGGTTGAAATTCCAATGGCCGAAAAACTGGTGGATGCCGAGAGTATTGTAAAGACTCAGCGCGAGACTGGCCGAATTGCCATGGCTGGCCATACTCGGCGCTTTAATCCAAGTCATCAATGGGTGCATCATCGGATCGCTTCAGGCGAATTGAGCATTCAGCACCTGGTCGTTCAGACTTACTTTTTCCGCCGCAGCAACCTCAACGCTCTGGGTGAGCCACGCAGTTGGACGGATCATCTCCTTTGGCACCACGCCTGCCATACGGTTGATCTGTTTCAATATCAGACTGGCGAGATCGTAAACAAAATACAGGCTTTGCAAGGGCCGTTACACCCGGAACTTGGCATCGCGATGGATATGAGTATCAGCCTGCAAGTGCCATCCAGAGCGACCTGCTCGCTGTCACTTTCATTTAATAATGATGGGCCGCTGGGAACATTCTTTCGCTATATCTGTGACAACGGGACCTATATCGCCCGCTATGATGATCTGGTTGATGGTTATGAGAACCCAGTTGATCTTTCGGGCGTAGCCGAATCTCAAAACGGCATAGAACTCGAGGATCGGGAATTTTTCTCAGCTATCCGGGAAGGCAGAGAACCCAGCAGCAGTGTGGCTGAATGCTTACCAGCAATGCGCACTCTAGACCTGATCGAAAAGCAGATCGCTATTTGAATTAACACCATAAATAAAGTCTTTCGGACTTGTCCTTTATTCTCACAGATAGCAAATTAGGCGTTCTGACTCACAAAGGGTGTCTTCCGCTGATTACTTCACACCCCACACACACCCTTCATCACCCCCACCACCCATACATAACCACCCCAAACCCCCAAAACACTAGCCTAAACCCTTACATTGCTGTAAATTGAATTGATCCAGGTTAAATAACCCTAACCTGCTTTTTTAATCCCCTTTAAAG
>CAUZJT010000017.1:0-32110 GCA_963580215.1 Gammaproteobacteria bacterium | reverse complement strand
TGGTCTTTACCGTATCGTTGATGCTCGCACCCAACTGGCGAAGCAGTGTGTCAAGACGGCGCAGCACGATATGTGATTGGCCAGTCAGGTCTTTGGGCGCTTCGATAAAGCCGTGGCTTTGTGCTGTCACGCCGCTGGTAAAGCACATCTCGCCCGACCCGAAGGGCATGGCTGAACGGGGCCGGTGGGCCATGCCAGCTTGGGTCCCAGGCCGCAGTGCGCGCCATTGCCTGGCCGTTATGGCTGCGCATAGCAATGGCCTCTACCTCAAAGAGTACGTCAGGCGACATCAGCGCTTGTACGGGCACCAGTGTTAATGCGGGGCCTGGGCCGGATAAGGGTTCCATGGCGTGGGCCATTTGCTTCGCGACTGTTTCACTGCTGGCAGTGGACTCATCGACATAAAAGGCACGCAGTTGCACCAGGTCCGAGGGCGTCATGTCGGCTGCCCCGAGCACATTACAAAGATCGCCCATGGCTGCACTGATCTGGCCGGGCAGATTGTCCGGGGCAATAACCTGCAGAGCCTTATCCAGTGCCACCTGCCCGGTGATGAACAGCAGTTCGCCACAGCGCACGGCCTGGCTGTAGGGTAAAGCGGGTTGGGTTACCCAGTGATCGGGCGGGTTGATGTAGGTGCGTGGCAGCAATGTCGCTCTCTTGGGTCTTATGAGAATCTCAGTTTACCGCGCAAAGCGTTGGCTTTTCTCTTAAACCAGAGCCTGTGAGACTTATATTTTGGTTCACACAGTTGTACCGACTTTTTCCCAATAGTTAAAAACCTAGATGTAGTTTGATCGATCGTGTAACAATAAACGTTCATGAAAGCGAATAACAAAGTTAAAGAGGATTCTTATGTCTAAGTTGCTGAAAAACTTTGGTGTTGCCGGTTTAGTTGCTTTGATAAGCGTGGCAGTACCAGCATCAGCGGGCTCGATCAAAATCGGACTCAATGTGCCTTTGACAGGTTTTGCTGCCGCTGATGGAAAGTCTGCCCTGCTAGGGGCCGAGCTGGCAGTTGAACAAGTGAATGCCGCAGGCGGGATTAACGGCGATAACCTGGAGCTGGTGGTTTATGACGATCAGGCCAGCCCCAAGGAGTCAGCACCTCTTGCAGCAAAGCTGATTACTCAGGATAAGGTTGCAGCAGGTATATCTGGCAGTTACTCAGGCGCGACGCGCGCAGCAGCCACCATCTACCAGGAAAATTCCACACCGTATATTGCCGCCTACGCGGTTCACCCGGATATCACCCGATCGGGAGATTATGTATTCAGGACTTCGTTTATGGGCGAGGTGCAAGGGCGGGCTGGCGCCAAACTTATTGGCGAGATAATGGGCAAGAAAAAGGTCTCGGTAATTACGTTAGCAAATGATTTTGGCAAATCCCTTGCCGCCGGCTTTAAACAAGCATCAGCAGCATACGGAATCGAGATCATCAGCGAATATGATTACAGTATTAAAGACCGGGAGTTCGGGCCGATTGTCTCCAAGGTTAAATCAGAATCACCCGACGCAATCTACGCCTCTGGGTATTTCTTCACAGCTGGCCCTTTAGTCAGCCAACTACGGGCAGCGGGTATCGATGTGCCAGTGATTGGCCAGGAGGGTTACGATGGTGAGATGTTCATCAAGATAGCGGGCGAAGCCGCAGAAGGCGTAATTATTACAACCTCTCTTGATCGAGATTCCACTGACCCATTGGCTAGTGCCTTCATCGAAGGATTCCAGGCAAAATCAGGTTATCCAGCTGATATGGTGAGCGCATCAACCCACACTGCGGTTCTTGTGCTGGCTGCTGCTTTAAAAAAATCTGGAGCGGGTGACAAAGCGTCGCTACGAGATGCAATTGCAGCTACATCAATTAACGCCGCCACTGGCAATATCTCGTTCAATAAGTTGGGTGAGGTAAGAAAATCGGTACAGGTACAGATAGTGCGCGATGGCAGTTGGCATCACTATGCTGTTATCTCAGATCCAGTGCTTCTTGCTCCCCCTGAGGAGTAATTCCATCGTTTGAAAGTGCGGGGCCGAACGGCCCCGCACTCTTAGTTATCTGAACAGGCTCTCATGCTATTTGTTGATTTACTGATTCAGGGAATCGTCCAAGGCGCTATCTATGCGCTGATCGCTCTAGGCCTGACGCTGATATACGGACTGCTTCGAATTTTGCATGTAGCCCATGCGTCGTTGTTTACCCTGGGTGGTTACGTTGGCGTCATTGTTACCAATCAGACTGGCAGTTTGACGTTAGCCTTGTGTGCTGCAATGGTTTTGGTTGGCCTTCTGGGGATGCTGATTTATCGAGTGGCTTATCGCCCATTGCTGGATAAGCCACCGCTAGTGGCACTGATCGCTTCTATTGGTCTGTTTATCGCTTTTGAGGAAGTCTTCAGGATTGTTTTTGGCAGCTATGGGATATCTTTTCATAACCCGCCATTACGGGCCCAAATTGAATTCGGTGGTGGCTTGTTACTAAGTTATTCGCGGATTCTGATTATCGTGATGGCCGTTAGCTTTCTTTCTGTGTTGGCATGGCTTTCGAGTCGTACACGGACAGGGGTTGCCTGGAGGGCCACCGTAACTGATCCTCAAATGGCAGCATCTTTTGGCATCAATGTCGAAAATGTTCGGTACCTTAATTTTTTTATAGGATCGGCATTAGCCGGCGCTGCTGGCGTGATGGTTGTGTTACTCACAAACCTGGCTGAGCCAACTATGGGTGCTGTGGCATCGTATAAAGCACTCGCTATCATTGTTCTTGGGGGGCTTGGCAGTGTACGGGGAACCCTAATTGCTGCGCTTGCAATTGGAATCGTTGAATCTTTTGGCACCGTCTATATAGGCCATATTCTTGATCGCGATGCTATTGCATTTGCATTTCTCATAATCGCGCTAATGCTGCGGCCGCAAGGGCTGCTAAGAGCAGGTTAGCGCCATGGCCTATGAGATTATCGTAGCCACTACGATGGCCATTACGATTTTGTTTGCATTGTCTTTGAACATAATTACCGGGTTTTGCGGCCAGGTTAGCCTTGGCCATGCTGCGTTTTATGGTCTTGGCGCTTATACCGGTGCAATGCTCACCAAAGCAGGATGGCCGTTAATAGCAGCCCTACCACCCGCAGCGATTGTCGCCGGCTCGGTAGGGTTTGTTGTCGGGTTGGCCTCACTTCGGGTACGGCATGACTTTCTCGCAATTACAACCATGGGAGTGGCGTTCTTGTTTGTCGGCTTGGTTCGAAAACAGGAATGGCTTGGTGGCGAGATTGGAATCTCAGGTATTCCTGCAGTGCAGTTCGGGCGGCCTGGTCTTCTTGTTTTATCAATCATCTGTGCCGCCTTGTTCGCTGCACTTGCTGTTTACATAAAACGGTCGTGGATGGGATTTGCGTTCGATTCCATCGCAAACGACGAAGATACTGCCCGAGTCCTTGGTATTGATGTACCGCGTTTCAAATTATGGGCCTTTGTGATCGGCACCTCGGGTGCGGGTGTTGCCGGAGCCCTTTATGCACACCATGTTCGATACATCGGCCCGGACAGCTTTGGTTTTGTTGAGTCGGTTACGGTTCTTGCTATGGTAATCATTGGCGGGGTCGGATCAGTTTGGGCTGTAGCCCTCGCTGCTGCCGTGCTATCTGTTTTGCCACTTTGGTTTCAGTTTGTTAGCGACTACAAGTTGTTAATTTATGGGTTATTGGTCTTTGGTGTGATGCGGTTTTCACCCGACGGCATAGCCGGTGCTGTACAACGCCTTCTTAATAGGCGGTCTTGACTCGTGTCAGCGCTTTTATCTGTTTCTGAAGTAACCGTCAAATTTGGTGGTGTTGTTGCTGTCGAAGATGTGTCGCTCGATATCGGACTTGGCGAGCTTGTTGGTGTGATCGGCCCCAATGGAGCGGGTAAAACGACACTTATGCGCGTTATCACTGGATTAGTTAAGCCGTTTAACGGGACGGTTGCTCTCGATGGGGAAGACATTACTAACTGGGCTGTAGACAAACGAGTTAGAAATGGACTGGCTCTGGGACAACAAATTGTTAAACCGCTAACGGCCTTTACTTTACTGGAGAACGTAGCCCTGGCGTCTGGATGCCAGCGTATGGCCTCACCTCTTCAAGCTTTGATTCAAACCAAGAGAGATAAAGAGCTTGCAAAAGCCGGCGAGTTTCTGGATATGGTTGGTATCAAAAGCGCGTCAGACGCTTATCCATCCGAGGTGCCGCTTGGTTATTTAAAGTGCCTGGAATTGGCTCGTGCATTGGCATTAGAGCCGCGTCTTATCCTGTTGGATGAGCCTCTTGCAGGCTTAAATCAGGCAGAAGCCACAGAGATGGCCGATCTGATTTCGTCTTTAGTTAATGAGACTAGAAGCATACTTCTGATTGAGCATAATTTGCGGGAAGTGATTCGTATCTGTCCCAAACTGTATGTTCAGGACCAGGGACGATACCTGGATTTTGGGCCCACCTCCGAAGTCATGGCGAACCCCAAGGTTCGCATGGCCTACCTTGGCGAGGCGAAGACCTGATGCTTTCTGTTCAGAATCTTCAATGCAGTTATGGCGATATTCTTGCGCTGCATGATTTGTCTTTTGAGGCGCGCGCGGGAGAAATATTCGCCTTAATCGGTGCAAACGGTGCTGGCAAGACAACCACCATCATGGCGCTTGCGGGTCATCTTTTTCCACGTTCTGGTTCCATACACCTTGGAGGAGATGACGTAACATCGATTGGACCCAGGGGCAGATTGGCGCGCGGTGTTGCATTGGTTCCTGAGGGGCGAAGAGTATTTGCTGATCTATCCGTGGAGGATAATCTGACGGTAGGCGGGCATTTGCAGAATCTCGCAGAACTAAAGGCGAATCGTGACAATGTGTATACAACGTTCCCTCGTCTTGCCGAACGCCGATCACAGCTGGCAGGTTCTCTGTCTGGTGGTGAACAGCAAATGCTGGCGATTGGTCGAGCAGTAATGGCTAGCCCGACTGTTTTATTGGTTGATGAGCTTTCTCTTGGCCTCATGCCGAAAATGGTGGATGAGTGTTATCGAGTTATTGATGCGCTCAAAGATCAAGGGCTCCTGATTATGCTGGTAGAGCAAAGTACGCAGCGAGCGCTTGATGTGGCAGATCAGGTAGTTGTTATGGAGTCTGGACGTAGCAGTTGGCAGGGTAGTGGTCTTGAGGCACGTCAAAATCCATCAATCGTTGGCGCCTATCTGGGAACAATTGAAGGGCCAGAAGGAGTCCAAGAATGATAAGAACAACGGTCATCTTTTATAGATAGCGTTATGGCTCAGATAACTCCTGAAAATTACTATACATTTATAAGACTGCAAATGGTGTACTGTGAGTCTCAAAGAGAAAACAGCAGGGCGCCGACATGTCCATTAGGACTAAAAAAGGTGACGTCAAACAGGCAACGGCTAAGGCTTCGGACATGCTGATGGGTCACGGCCCCGCATCTGCCAAAAGCAAAATCGGATTCCTCGACGAAGCGGCCGAGCGAATGTTACAACGGACCAGGTCACTACCACCTGTATCCCAGGAACTGGCGGTGGCAAAATTGTCTATCTATGTGCCGGTATTGTTTCAGATAAATTGAGGTGTGGTGTCGATGAAGCCGCCAAAGTCGTTTACCAATATACCCGTAGTTGATCTCGCTCGGTGGCAAGGTTCCGAAACCGAACGAGGGGCATTGGCGGAAGAGATATGCACAATCTGTCATAAGGTCGGATTCCTGCAGGTGGTCAATCACGGTATTTCGCCATCGTTCATGAACGACTTGTTTGACATGTTGGAACGACTGTTTGCATTGCCCGAAGATGCCAAACTGATTATGGACAAGCGTAAATCCCGACATTTTAGAGGGTGGGAGGCAACAGGTACCGAATACACCAACAATCGACCGGATATACGAGAACAAGTGGATATCTGGAGTGAAACAAAAGCGCGACCGGTGGATATTCTGCCGGCGTATCTCCGTTTGCTAGGCCCAAATCAATGGTTAACGGATGACGTGTTGCCAGATTATCGAAAAACGAGTCTCGCCTGGATAAACCAGGCCGGGCAATTGGCGACTACGCTTTTAGGCATTATGTCCACTGGGCTCGACTTAGGTGAAGACTACATCAATAACTTGTTCGGTGATGAACAAATGTCCCTGACAAAGTTCATCCGATATCCCCCCACACCGACGAATTCCGCAGGTGTTAACGCACATCACGACACAGGCTTCTTGACAGTTCTAGCGCCAGGTAAAACCCCCGGTCTTGAGGTTCAAAATAATGATGGTGATTGGTTGCCAGTGGTGCCAGTTGAAAATGGTTTGGTGATAAATCTGGGTGAGATGTTGCAAGGCATAACCGGTAATTACTTTGTTGCCACACCCCATCGTGTTATCACTCAAGACTGGCGTTATGCGGTCGGCTACTTTCATGGTCCGTCATTGCATACGCGTTTGGAGCCATTGCCATTGACGCAAAAATACTACGACGCCGTGGCCGCAAGCCCACGTCATCGTGATGCCGGTTTTATGGCACGTATGGAAGAAACAAAGGCGGGTGTTAGCGATATGAGTTCGGCTTATAAGCCCACTGTTTATGGTGAACAGTTATGGAACTATTTTTTACGTAGTTATCCTCAAATCGTCGAACAACACTATCCTGATGTATTCGGATCGATGTAGTGTCGATATTTAATTTGGTTGCTTCAAACACTCTTTACCGATGGTAGTGCAACCGCGCCCGGGGGGATTACAAAGGATCACAAAGGGCCATGGCGCAATTACTTAAGATATTGGTCGGGGTGAGAGGATTCGAACCAGCGACCCCTGCCGTGTGAAGGCAGGGCGCTCCTTAGTAACAGGCCTAAAAATTTTTAATAACAGGCTCTGACTCGACGCAAACGGACTTGAAGGGACTGGAGAGGACAGGAACAGACCCAGTTTCAACACATTTTCAGCACACTAACGTGGGGGGGTGCCCACCCCCTTTTAAGAACCCGGGGTTATCACAAATCCAGCCCACACAGCGACGGCAGTGTTTGACTTGATGCCGGGGTGGTAGTGAGCATATGTGAGTAAATCAAAGTAGGGCGCTTGGTTATATCGAGTGGACTGGAATAGATAGAAGTAGACTCCAGATAGGTAAAATTTAGGTACGCTCCGGACTTAGTAGCTCCGAAATGTGAGTCCCTCCATATAGGTAATACAGGATTAGATTTCTAATGAAGAGGACGTGAGATGCTTTATAGAGGACTGGGAAAGGAAGCCTTAGATGCAGCATATAACAATACCAATGCAGTTGGTATTGAACAACGAAACGCCTACATAGCAGATTGGAAGACGCGTAGTGAGATAGTAAACAATATCTGGAGGCCAAGATGCAACATTCCATATGGTGCGCGCCCAAGACAACGTTTGGATGTGTTTTCATGTGGCACTGCTGAAGCGCCCACGCTGTTGTATATCCACGGTGGGTACTGGCAGATGGGCGATAAAGAGAGCTATGGGTTTATCGGTGATTCGGCGTTGGCGTCGGGCTACAACTTTGTTTTGGTTGAATACACACTAGCTCCTGAGGTCAGAATGGATGAGATAGTGTCTGAGATTCATGAGGCTATTGATTGGGTAATCGTAAACATCGACGAGTACGGTGGAGATCCACGACGGGTTTTTATAAGCGGCCACTCTGCTGGTGGGCATTTAACCGCGATGTGTATGAGTGACCAGCGCGTTGCGGGGGGCATTGCGATCAGTGGTCTATTTGACCTAGAGCCGATTAGGTTGAATTATCTCAACCAAAAGCTGGGTCTCGATGAAGCAGAAATGTTACGGAACTCGCCCATGAATAACATCCCATCCGAACCAAGCCCACTTGTCGTAACGGTTGGTTTGGGTGAATTGCCGGAACTAATACGACAATCCGAAGACTACTACAATGCATGGCAGTGCCAAGGCCACCCTGGTCAATATCTTCCCATCCCTGAATGTGATCACTTCTCAGTATTGGAAGAGCTTGCTAAGCCAGACGGATTGATTCTCGCGGCTTTAGATGATCTTGCAAGTTGATCCTGTGCTTGTAGGTTGTGTCTTGGTTGTAAGTTCAAAGTCTAAACAAAAAGGGGTAACACGCGCTAGGTGTTGCTCCTGTCATTCCCCTATGATTACTGGCCAAACATTTTCTTTAATGCATTCAAATCATACTGATTGCCGTAGAGAATTGTACTATTTATGGCTACAACACCAGCGGCCATGATGGCAGTCTTGACCTGCTCATCTGTCGCCCCGGCACCCTTTGCCATCGCCGTGTGCGCGACTATGCAGTATTCACATTTCATGCCGGCGGCCGCGGCCAGGTGCATTAACTGCATGGTTTTTGCATCGAAACCTGAATTCTTGATGAAGTCAGGTTGGGCAAGCAAAAACTCGGTATAGGCCCGGCCCATAGCTTGAGGCTCCATGGGGGTTAAAATTGGATGGTCGTTGCCAGCAAAGGCGATGGCACTCGCCCCGAGCGCCAAAGCAACAAGCATTGTTTTGATTAATTTTATTGTTATCTCCTTTGTAAGGTCCTTAAGTTATGCTGAGCGCAATCCTGAAGTATTGTTTTGGTGCGACTAGGTTAGCGTTGCCATGGCGCTAAAACAAATACTGCCTGTGGCGCCATCAAGGTTAGTAGATGTTAAGTTTTGGATCGAGATCGGGGTAGCAGAATTCAATATTGACATTGTCCACATCGTTCAAAAATAAAGGTGATACGACCGATAGTAGCAATATTCCTTATCTGGTCAGCTTAAACCATCGCAGGTCGACGAGTATCGCTTAGATCCTACGAATTCGGATTTTATTTTCGTCGGCAACGGGCTATCTAGTTACCTACCTGTCGACGCTAATGAGTATCCACTTTGTCTTCTCCTTGACTGTTAGGGTAAAGTAACCCGTATCGCAGCTTTTGAGTTTGGTAAGGTACATCAGTTTCTTCATCAGTTTCTCCTGATCTTCGGCTACCGTTATTGTTAACCTTTGCAAGGAGCAGTAAAGGAATCCGTATAGACTTGTGCTTGAATAAGCCTCTATAAGCCTCATTCACCTTCCACTAACTGTTGGATAACAAACGTTCCGGCGAGTGCCAAATTTATGACACGAGTATTACTTACCCCAGAGGGCGCCCAGCGTCTGCACGAAGAGTTGCAGCGGCTCAAGCGAATAGATCGGCCTGCGATCATCGAGGCTATTGCCGAAGCGCGAGCCCATGGTGATCTTTCAGAAAATGCGGAATATCATGCGGCGCGGGAGCAGCAGGGTTTTATCGAAGGTCGTATTGCTGAGCTCGATGCCAAGCTCGCTATGGCCGAGGTTATCGACCCGACCCGCCTGAACCCACGCGACAAGGTAATATTTGGTGCCTGGGTGGAGTTATGGGAAGAAGAAGGCGACCGCGAGGTCTGTTACCGTATTGTCGGCGAACTGGAGGCAAATATCGATCAGGGGATGATTTCTCACGCCTCACCCATTGCCAAGGCGCTGATCGGCAAGACCGAAGGCGATGAAGTCGAGTTTCAGGCGCCAGGCGGGATGCGTCGGTACGAAGTACTTTCGGTCCGCTACCAGATCGAAAAAGATGCAAAGGAATCCTGATCGCTCAATGATTTTGATTATGTTCGCTGTTCTTGCTGTCTCTAGAGCCAATATCCTCAGCCTGCTCGGTCGGCTCTGAGTAAGTGTTCTCCTGATTGTGATCGCTAGAGTTCATACCAGAACGTCCTAGCCAGAAGCCAAAAGGCTTTTCTTCTTCCGCTTCCGCTGTCGACGTATCGAGAATGTCCGGGCCCTGGTCGTAGCCTTCGTCGACCTCGGCTCGTGGGTCGAGTTCGCTGATAACTCCAGGAGTCTGCAGTTCCGGTTGCAGCACATAAGGCTCTTTCTCCATCACCGGCGCCCACTGACGCACTCGCATACGCCAGGCAATGAATCCGGTAAGCAGCACGACTATCATTATGACGTACATGAACATGCCTTGTGGGCCGGCAATACGCATAGCTGCTGAGGCCGCAAGCGGTCCGGCTACAGCACCGATACCGAAGATCATGACAAAGCCACCGCTGGCCGCGACTACGTCGCTTGGGTCCAGGTAGTCATTAGCATAGGCAATGCTGAGTGGGTAGAGGGTAGACGCCAAGCCAAAGAAGATTGCGACTGCGCTCAAGGTGCCCCAGGAGGGGAGAAGCCCACCCAGCGCCAGTGCAAAAGCGGGAATGCTGATCCCAATTGTGACCGCAAAAATTACCAGGCGTCGGTCCAGTCGATCTGAGAGTCGACCGATCGGCAGTTGCAGCAGCATACCGCCCAGCAGTGCTGCGGTCATGAAACTGGCAATTCCACTGACGCTAAAGCCTATCTCACGCGCATACACAGGGCCTAGGCCCCACCAACTGGAATTGATCAATCCCGCACCGAGGCACACAATCACTGAGGTTGGTGATACCTGAAACAACCGGCGGATATTGAGATGCGGCGTCTCCACCGGATCCGGGTGAGTGGCCCGGGTGAGTGAGACAGGCACTAAGGACAAGGCCAGTGCGATGCCCACAAAGAGAAAAAGCTCATAAGTTCCGGGGTCCCCGAGTTTGATAGCCTGTTGCCCCACGGCGGATGCGATGTAACCAATCACGATGTACATTGATAACAGCACCCCACGACTCTCGTTGGCGGCACGGTTGTTAAGCCAGCTTTCGACCACTACAAAAAGTCCAGCAGTCGCCGCTCCCATGGCTGCTCGAAGGGCGACCCAGGCCCAGGGGTTGGGGATAATCAGTACCAGTAGGGCGCAGGCGGCTGCGATCGCGGCGAGAGCGGCAAAGGTTCTTATATGCCCTATGCGGTTGATCAGTGGCCCCGAACGGAATGTGCCCAGCACAAAGCCCAGGAAGTAGGCCGATGTCATCAGGCCAATCATCTCGTTGGGGTATTGTTCGATATTCGCTCGTAGTGCCAAGAGCGTAGAAAACATGCTGTTGGCAAACATCAACAGAGTCACGGAAATCATCAGTGACGAGAGGTTGCGTAAAATAGAAAGGGCAAAAATCACGGCAGGAATCTACTGACATTCACAGAAAATGGCGGCGAATTCTACGCTTGTGTGCACCTATTGAAAAGAGAAAAACCGACAAAAAGAAAATTATTTTTGACGGCCTGACCGGATTGTCGGCGCCAAGCAAGGGCCTATCCATTAGCGACAAACGCAGGATCTTCTAGGGATTGGCGAACATGGCGCAAGCGAGTCACAAGTACAGGGTGTAGGTCGGTTAATATCGCGCTTTGCCGGGTGTAGAGCCCAACCAGAAATTTAGCTTTAAATCCAATCTTTCAATATGTTTCTTGTTCGAATTGATGCGGTCAACCTGGCGTTTGGTGCCCATAAATTACTGCGCAAAGCTAATTTGTCTATCGAGGCAGGCGAACGGGTGTGTCTGGTTGGGCGCAATGGGGCCGGTAAGACTTCCCTTTTGCATCTGGTGAGTGGGGAACTGGAGCCGGACGAGGGCGAGGTTCGGCGCCAGGGTGATCTATGCATCAGCGAGCTTGCCCAGGTGTTGCCTGCGGATGAAAACGGTCTGGTCGGCGAATTTGTATCCGTAGGTTTGGCCGAGATCATTGCGTTGACCCGCCAGTATCAAGCTCAGGCTGAGTCGACGCTTGATGCTCGCGGACTGCGTGAGTTGCAGGAGTTGCACGGGCATATCGACGCTCATGGTGGCTGGCATCCGCAGCAGCAGGTGGAGACGGTCTGCACCGAAATGGGTCTTGATCCGGCCCAGCCGATGAGTGAGCTTTCCGGTGGATGGCGGCGGCGGGCCGCGCTCGCTAGGGCTCTGGTGATTCGGCCGAATCTGCTATTACTCGACGAGCCAACTAATCATCTGGATTTCGAGGCCATCGCGTGGCTGGAGGGGCGTCTCACCGGTTTTGCTGGTGCCGTGTTGTTTATTACCCATGATCGGGCTTTTCTTCAACGTCTGGCTACCCGTATTGTCGAGATAGATCGTGGCCAACTGCGCAGTTGGCCAGGTGATTACGCACAGTTCCTTGAACGGCGTGCGGCAGTGTTGGCGACCGAGCGCCTGGCAGATGGCGAATTCGATCGCAAACTGGCCGAGGAGGAGGCGTGGATCCGCCAAGGGGTCAAGGCTCGACGGACCCGTAACGAGGGTAGGGTTCGGGCGCTTGAGGCCATGCGTGTAGAGCGCTCTGGGCGGGTTAATCCAGAAGCGCGCGCCCGGGTGCACATCGAGGAAGCCGAAAATTCGGGCCGCAAGGTGCTGGATGCCCGACATATTGCATTCGGTTACGGGACGTGTCCACTATTTCGCGATTTCTCGCTGCAGATCCGCCGTGGTGACCGAATCGGACTGGTGGGTAATAACGGCGTCGGCAAGAGCACGTTACTGCGTTTATTACTTGGTGAACTGGAACCCCATTTAGGATCTATCAAGTGGGGGGTTAATGTCCAGGTAGGCTATTTTGACCAGCATAGGCGGGAATTGGATCTGGATAAAACAGTGGCCGAGGTCGTCGGCGAGGGGCGTGACTACATTACGCTGGATGGCAAGCCACGGCATGTCATAGGCTATTTACGGGGGTTTCTATTTAGTGCCAAGCGGGCCCTGACGCCGATTCGGGCGCTATCTGGGGGTGAGCGCAATCGCGTCATTCTGGCCCGGCTTTTTACTCAGCCCGCGAACCTGCTGATATTGGATGAACCGACCAATGATCTGGATGTGGAAACACTAGAGGTTCTTGAGGGACGCCTGGCCCAATACAGCGGTACATTGATCGTAGTGAGCCACGACCGTGCCTTTTTAGACAACACAGTGACCAGCATACTCACCTTTGAACAAGATGGCGCGGTTCATGCTTATCTGGGTAACTACAGCGAATGGCTGCGTCGAGGCAAGTCTTTGGCTTCTGTCGATTTAGCGGCGTCGGCCGAGCGCTTGCCCAACGAAGACCAGACATCTTCACGTGGTTTAAAAAGTGGAACCAAGCTGTCGTATAAGCTTCAACGGGAGCTCAATGAGCTTCCCCAGATCATCGACTCGGTTGAGCACAATCTTAAAAGACTGCGTGAGCAGACCCTGGATCTTGGTTTTTATGAACAACCCTATACAGATACCCAGCCGGTTCTTGATCAGTTGACTGATCTTCAAAGCGAGTTAGATCGCCACCTTGGGCGCTGGGCTGAACTTGAAGAAATGGAAGGTACCCTGCGGGGTAATCGGTGACCAAGAAAATATTTCGAATTTGGGATCGACCTGTGATTATGCTGTGTCTAGCGACTCTATTTTGGGGTGGCAATGCAGTCGCGGGCCGATTTGCGATGGGGAATATTTCACCGTTTTTGTTGACCTATTTACGATGGTCCATTCTGACGGTTTTACTTTTATTTATATATAGAAAACGACTTGCTGAAATATTTCAGCATTTTCTAGGTTGGTGGAAATATTTTGTAATCGGAGGCATCGCTTTGGGGGGATTTAATATGCTCTTTTATACAGCGGCTCACCACACAACAGCAATCAATTTAGGAATTCTTCAAGGATCAATACCAATTGTTGTTATTGTTGGATCATTTTTTCTATTTAAAAAGAAAATAACTGTAACCCAGTCGGTTGGAATAGTGATTGGGTTGATTGGTGTTCTCGAATTAGCTTCTGGCGGCAATTTACAGCGATTGATCGAGGTTGATCTGAATATTGGAGATATGTATATGCTTCTCGGGTGTGTATTGTTTGCCAGCTATACCTTGGGGCTACAAAAGAGGCCGGATGGCGATGAAATCATCGGGTTACTAATTCTTTCAGCGACGACTCAACTTATCACAGCACCCGGGCTAATTTATGAGGTCGTTAGCAATGAGATAGTATGGCCAACGAGCAAAGGTTGGCTAATCGTTATATACGTTACACTTTGTACATCGTTTCTAGCCCACCTTTTTTATATTCGTAGCGTTCAACTGATCGGTGCGGGTCTGTGCGGTTTATTCTGCAATTTGACGCCAATATTTGCTGCACTACTTGCGGTTTCCTTGTTAGGAGAAAAGTTTGGCCAATTTCATGCTATAGCGCTGATACTTGTATTGTCTGGCTTGTGGTTAACTCAGAAACCCTTGACTAAAAGAACTGAAACGTAGGTAATAGTCGCGACAGGAGATCGTTTGTGAGTAGCTATATGCGGGGCATCCTGATGATCATAGGCTCAGCGCTTTGCCTAAGTACCTCAGGTATTGGACTACGGATCATTGAGGGCGCCAGTGGCTGGCAGATCTTATTTTACCGCTCCACCAGTATGATGCTGATGGTTTTTGTTGTTTTAACATTTACTCATCGCGGTCAGGTCATCGCACGTTTTCGGCGGCTAACTGGAGAAGACTGGTTGCTCGCAGTGGTTCTGGGCAGTGGATTTGTAGCCTACGTGTTTGCGTTGCTGGAAACGACAGTCGCAAATGCGTTATTTATTTTCAGTTCGGCACCCTTTTTTGCGGCCGTGCTGGGCTGGTTCATTTTGCGTGAGCGGGTGGCACCACAAACCTGGGCGGCGATCGCTGCAGCGATGATCGGGCTTGGAATCATGGTCGGTGGTGGGCTGACCGGAGGGCGCCAACTCGGGAACCTAATAGCACTTTGGATACCATTGTCTTACTCGATCTCAGTAATCCTGGTGCGCCGCTCTCGGCAACCCGATATGTTGGTCGCGCTGTGTCTCGCCGCAGGGTTTGCAACTTTGGTTACACTGCCTTTCGTGGGTGAGTTCTCAATCAGTAGTCATGATCTGGGCGTCTCGTTGTATCTCGGAATTTTCCAGGTTGGGGCGGGCTTTGTCCTTATGATCTTGGGCGCACGTTATGTCCCGGCAGCCCAGGTGGGGTTACTCGCTCTGGTCGAACCTGTGCTTGCACCGACTTGGGCCTGGCTTGTGGTCGCTGAGTTGCCAGCGCAGGCGACGCTGTTAGGAGGCGCAATTATCCTGGGGGCAGTTGGGCTGGACGGGGCGATCTCGATCGCTCGCAACAGCACCCGAGGGGGCAATCGAGCGCGCTAATCGATCGCCTGGTAGGCGGCTGCCATCAGGTCAGTTCGCATCAGGGACAGTGAGCCTAGCTGCTGGGTCATAATAACGCCGGCAAAATCCTCTGTTCGATCAGCCCAATAATAGGTAGAAGCAGCGCCTCCCCACCCCCCTTCGCCGGGTCCCGAAAGAGAGACTGCCTGACCGGGGTCGAGCATTACCCGCCCCAAAAGGTTGAAGCCATAGCCAGGGTTTGCAAATGGTCCGAGCCAATAAGGCAATAATGCTTTGGATAAGCGGTTTTGCCACATGAATTCGACCATTTTCCGTGAAATCAACGACGCCCCCAATGGGGTGCATCCGTCCAAGGTAAAACTGGCAAAACGTAGGTAGTCCTGTGCGGTTGAAAAAAGGCCATGGCCACCGCGAGCAAAACCGCTTTGCGGGTCGCTGGGGTAGGATGGTTCTACATCAAGAAGTTTCAATGAGGTGTCAGATTCTGGTGCGGCAAGAATTTCATCCAGTGATCGACCATACATGGGCAGCAGTCGGTGCTGCTCGCTCTTGGGCACAAAAAACTGGGTCTCCTCCATGCCTAAGGGGTCGAAGATCTCTCGTTGTAGCAAAGTGCCTAGAGGTAGGCCCGTAACAACTTCCAAAACACGTGCCAGAATATCGGTCGCGATGCTGTAATGCCATCTTGTGCCTGGCTGAAAAGCAAGCGGGAAACCCGCGGCTCGACTGGCGAAGGCTGCGAGCGAACAGTCAGCGTCACTGATCAGTCCATCGGCCTGGTACTGCGCACCGACAGGGCAATCCGGCATGAAGTTATAGCTGAAGCCTGCACGGTGGGTAAAAAGTTGTTCAATCGTGATCGGTGCGGCAGGCTCTGTGCTGCCGTCATCTTTTAGGACTTGCAGGTCTCGAAATTCCGGCAGGAATTTTCCCAGTGGATCAAACAGATGCAGTTTGCAGCGCTCCAGAAGCATGATGGCCATCGCAGCGACAATGGGCTTGGTCATCGAGTAGATTCGATAGATGGGTCTTTCAGGTAAAGGGGCTGCGGCGGTTTGGGACCCTATGGCGCCGGCATCAAGGAGTTCGTCTTTACGCAGAATGCGCCATTCGATACTGGCGAACTCGCCTTTATCGATATAGTGCTGAGCAACTTCCGAGATTAATTGTTTGCGGTGAGCAGATTGGTTAGAAGGCATAGTCATAGAATTCTAGCGCGGCCAGATAATCATCTGAGTGCAACGAAAATAGGCCAGTATCTGCTGATTTTCCTCACTGGTGACTTCTACATCCCATAACTGCGTCTTTTTACCAAGATGAAGTGGCCGCGCAACAGCGCGCACCGCACCGCTATCGACTGTGGCCACGAAATTGGTTTTGGCCTCGATGGTGGCAAAGCCGCTAGCCCCCTCGGGGAGAGACTTGATACAACCATGCCCGGCGCATGAGTCTGCCAGGGCAAACAGGGTGCCGGCATGGATGCGGCCCTTCCAGGCAAAGTGATGCCTTTCAAGTTCCAGCCGGGCAGTGACCTCCCCAGAATCAGCAAAAGAAAAGCTCATTCCCAGGTGATCAAAAAGGTAGCCTGTACTTTGGGCGTTAAAGTCATCCTTTGTTGGATCGTGTGATGCTGTCATAGAGTGAAGGTTTGTCGGGATAATCGAGTGTCGCCGTGGTTACTCTTTATCTGCAATCTTGTTATTGGCAGATGGTCTGTGGTCATTGGCACGCCAGCCCCGAAGTGTTGCAAATTTCCAGTACATCTTGCCGCGACCAACTGGTGATCGCTCCTTGTTGACAGGCGATTTGGGCAGACTCGAGCTATCCTGATCGTTTTCCGTTTCGGAAGACTCCGATGGTTTCTTTTTTTTCATTTTCAAAGTAATCTTAGAGTGAGATAGATTATGAGGTGCTATCGGCGTTTGACCCAAGGCGGGCCAGCACATCGTCTAACCCAGCCTTTAACGTATCGCGAGATCCGCTAGCTGTGCACTTGGTCAGGAATTGCTCGTTTAGCCCTCCTGGGGTCACATACTCAGCACTCATCGATTGCAAAGAGTCAGGTGCTTGCCCCAGAGTCAGCGAAGCGAGTGCATGGTAAAGCGAAGTTGTGTAGCGTGCAGCGGTGTCTGGCTCCATGGCGTGTGATTCCATCCACGATGATACGGTTGCAACCTGATCGAAATAATCGGCCATAACAGCGCTGGCGGCGCCAAACAGGTTGAACTGTTCTTCATCCGATACACTGACTGCTGTTCCAATCCGTCCGAATAGCGCTTCGATAGATCGGTCTTGTGGGCAGAGCGCTACTGGCCCCATGCCAAATTCGATAGGCGGCATTGGAATGGCTCGGCTCACATTCGTGCATGGGAATACCCATTCAGACAGCCGGGCAAGAGGTATGCCAGCGGCCAGGCTGATCACTTTTTGGTCCGATCTAAAAGTAAGTTTCCCAAGAGTCGCCTCTACCTGGTCTGGCAGTACAGCGACAATCACCCAGTCGCATTTTTCTACCAGCAAGGTATTCTCTGGAATAACTTCTACTTGGCGATAATCGCTTGAGAGCCTTTCAGAGCGCGCCTGACTGCGGCCAGAAACCAAAATGGGATTCGAATATTCAGCGTTGCCACATAGTCCCCGAACCATCGCTTCGCTTATTGCACCTGTCCCAAGAAAACCTAGTATCATAATCTTTTAACCCAAGAAAACCTGCAAACTTACCTAGCCTTACTGTGAGGACTATCCGTCTTCCGGATTTGCCATCACTACTTCAAAAGATTCGAGTACGACAATCAGATCTTCTGACCAATCTCGATTCCAGTCCGCAAGTTGAAGCTTAAAGTATTCTTCGTGGCAGTTTTTCCAAAATTCCAAACTCCCATCTCCCTCGCCCTCCCGTGCTGCAAACGCCGCACTGACATCTCTAAATGCACATTCTTCAACATTGACTAATTTTACTATCACAGCCGGAGTTAGGTTTTCCCACAAAATCATCCAGTAATCACCAGTACACCTGCGCGGTACATCATTAATGTCGAAATCAATCTTTAAGTGCGTGGTAGCTCGTTTAACTCCTTTAATGGCTAATTCTGTAATGTGATCGCTATAGTCTTGATACTTTGGGCTACCGAAGGTTAAGCAATGATAATCAGCATCGTCAATCCCAGGAAATTTGGACTGGAATTCACTATCTTTGGTTGAGCAGGCGCGTCGCCAGAACTCCTCGGTTTTTTCGTTTTTTTCACCAATCATAAGATTTCTCCTTTTAAGACTGCTTTATTTTTCTAGGGCTATAATTTGCAGCAATTGATCCAAAAAATAAACCTCAATTATTATAATTAGATCATTGAGGAGATGGGAAATTTGTGCAATTAACGATCTGAATTAAAAATAGGAGTCGATCGAATCCTATGGAGTGATTCAGTCAAAATTAGGAGCTATAGGCGTGTCAGAAATTTACCAGATGACTATCTCCGAGCTTGATAAAGGTCTCACCCGAGGTGATTTTAGCTTACAAGAGATGTGGCAAAGTTGTATTGATCGAGTGCTAGAAAGAGATGATTCTGTAGGTGCATTTCAAATCATTGATTTTGAGAAGATGCAAGAATCAATAGACCTAAATTCGTCAAAGGAAAGGAGCAACGAACTCTTTGGAATTCCTTTTGGGGTCAAAGACATTATGGATACTTATGATCTACCCACCCAATATGGGAGTAAAATTTATGAGGGCTTCCAACCAAAAGCTGATGCAGCCATCGTTGCATCTCTGAGATATAAGGGGGCCATCGTATTCGGTAAAACGGTTACTACAGAGTTTGCCTACTTTGAGCCAGGCAAAACTCGTAATCCACGGAACCTAAATCATACTCCTGGTGGATCTTCTCAAGGATCGGCAGCAGCGGTATCAGATTGTATGATTCCCTTCGCTCTAGGATCTCAAACAGCAGCATCAGTGATTCGGCCTGCTGCCTATTGTGGTGTGGTGGGGTATAAGTCGACCGTTGGTGAGTTTTCCCTTGGTGGTGTTTGCGCCCTATCACAGTCAATGGATTCTTTAGGGTTTTTTGTGCGTCACCCTGGTGACTTGGCAATCATCAGAAAGGTATTAAGGGCACAAGTTCAGATTCAAGGTCCAAAACGGCCAAATTGTATCGCGTTGGTTCGTACTCCTCACTGGGAAAGTCTTTGTTTAGAGAGCCAGACGTTGCTTGAAAGAGTAGTTGACGATATTCGTGGCGAAGGGGTTCGAGTTGATGATGTCGAACTAGATATCGTCGGAAGTATTGACTTAGTGCAGGCCCATAAAACTGTAATAGCATTCGAGTCGGCACGCTCGAGAGCTTATGAATTTCACCGTCACTATAAAGATCTAAGCGATCCATTCCGCAAGCTTGTAGCTGATGGATGGCAGATTAGTGAATCTAGTTATCGCAAAGCGCTGGACGCAAGAAATCAGGTCCGAGAAAAACTAAGAAAAGAACTCTCTCACTATGATTTCTTTATCTCTCCAAGCGCACCTGGCGAGGCTCCGGAAGGATTGACAAGTACTGGTGATCCGATCTTTTCACGTGGATTGACTCTATTGGGTGGTCCTGCAATCACGTTGCCATTGGGTGCGGGGGCAAATCACTTACCACTTGGGGTTCAGTTAAGCGCTGATCTTCACCAAGATGATAAGTTAGTCGCGCACGCTTCATGGCTTTATGAAAATATAAGAGATGATTAACGAGCTCCTAGGATGCATCAAGCCACTCAACAGCGTTTTGATAAAGCGCGAGCGGTTGAGTGAATATGCCACCGCCAATTCGACCAGCTTCGCCTTTGGCATCAAGTATGCCGAGACTGACAACTGGGCTAGTTCCAGTATCCACGCAGGCCCGTGCGGTTAGGCCGATAGGGAGTTGGAGATCAATGAAACGAGTATCGATAACAGATAAAAGATCGGCGCCTATAGACTCAGTATTGGGGGGCATGTACGATCCGAGCAGTTGCTTTTGTTCTGGGGCAAACGGCATAGCCATTGCTCCAAATCCCATGTTGTCTACGATTGCGCTATCGCCAATCGCCCCTAGCCCGGTCTCATCGCCTTTTATGAGCCCATTGGGTACCGAAGCGGGTGCGGTAAACCATTGGTCCGGAGACGCTGCGATCTGAATCCCGGTTTCTATACCATTTGCGCCAGCACTTATTACTAGAGTGCTGTCATTGATGTTCCGAGCGGCATTAAGCATACATTTACAAGCCGCCATCCAAAGGTTAAGGAAAAAGCTGGGACCGTTAGCTATAAAGCTATAAGCCTCGTAAGCTGATTTCGACAATACGCCATCATTAATTAGCTGTTCGAGCAATTGACTCGTTCCAACTGGAGTGCGACCATGGCAGTCATCTCCTTTTTGAATTGCCTTTTGGGCAATGTCGATCAAGTCGATTTCTTTTTTTTGTCTCTGGGCAAGAATTGGAGCGAAAGAATCATGCATCCAGGATAAATGAGATAGTGCAGCCTCACTACAGATTCCGAGTCTAGGTGCGACTCCAGATCCCCCATTAAGTGGGGCCCATGCGACACTGGAGTTTGAGCCGACGTCGAGGACTTTGTGCAAATGCATAGAGCTCGAAACAACCGCTGCCAATGGGGTAACAACATCATAATCTTGAGCCGGCATAAGCCTGATCTTGCCAGTCGTGATTTGTTTTTCTGCGGCGGCGAAATTATCACAAAGGCCCTCGTAAACAGCGGCAACCTTAGCTGAATTTAAGATGGGAGATGGCAGTTCTTCTAGATTGTCCAATCCGGGTCCGGCATGGAGAAGGATATCTTTATCCAACGAAATCGAATCTCGAGCAGTTGCCATACCCATCCAGCAAGGTCTTGTGGCAAGAACTCGTTTCAGCGCCTCGAGGTCTGCAGGATGACTGACTGAATATGTCAAAAGATGATCTCAGGCCGGCCTGATCCAGGTTTCAGAAAAATATAGAAACGCAGTTGTGGTTTTGATCCCCGCTTGAATCCGTTCCACTGGGTTTCCTCGTAACCTTTTGCCATTAATATTAATAGTTGGATCGCGGGATTCGATTAAGATGGTATAAAGCTCGTTCTCCTTCGCACCGGTAAGCTCTGCGGGAAGCTCAAGTGCGGTTGGTTGGCTTAGTTGGTCCCAGACTAACTCAATGTCTAGTGCATCTGTTTTGATGATTTCCCGATAGCATGTACGAGGGTCGCCTAGTGGGTAACTCTCGGTTAGAGCAACAACTGTAGACGCTTGGTATCCTGGCAATGCGGCGAACACGGGTAATTTTTCAATAAAATCTTTTTTTAAATATGCGGCTAACTCTGGGTTATCAGAAATTAGGGCATTACAAGCACTCGGGAGCGAGACCGGATCATTTGGCTCTTCAAGTATCAGTAGGGCAGTGCCGCGCCCTACAGGGGAGTAATAAATTCTAAAAAAAAGTGCAATAGCAGAAAAGGGTCCATCATCGGACTCTTTGAGAAGAATTCCGGGGTTTTCTCCAGTCCAGACAACTTCTCCTGGATGGATAGGGTTGGTCAACGGCATTCAATTATTCTCGCTTGGATAGGACTCAGGTATGACCCATGTCTCAGAGACTGCTAGAAATGCTGTGCTCATTTTTCTGCCAAAAAATTGACGATCCGTAACCACTCCCTTGAGAGGAGTTTGATTAACATAGATCACTGCGTCCTTTGCCTCAAAGAAGACGCTATACATATCATGAAGTTTAGTTACACAATTTTCAGGACCAACTTCAACGGCCATTGGTGTTGCTAGATTTTTCCACTCCATTTTAATCTGGACATCTGATGCACAGACTGTTTCATACCAGGAAGTTTTCATATCCCCACCTGATTGATGAGACTCGGCTTCTATAATGGCCATGGCAGCAAGTCCTGGCTGATCTACAAATGCAGGAAACTTAGAAACAAAATTGGCCAGCAGATAGTTTGTTAATTCTTTGTTATTTGTAATACAGATATTTAATGAATCGGGGTACCCTTTAGGGGCGGTCGGTTCGCCAAGAGCAATCATGGTGTATCCACGACCGTATTGGGAGTAGGTTACATTAAAGAATATACCCAACCCGGTCCAAGGGCCATCCACATCTTCTCGTAGGAAAATTGCTGGGTTATCGCCCGCCCAGTCAACTCGACCAGGATTAACAGGGATCCGCTGTTCCATAGAGATCTAAAATTTACCTGTGAACACGAAGTCGATTATCCGGGTAAGATTATAGAAAGGTTTATCGGCCAACTCAGTGTTACGTTAGAGCCAATTGTCGAAGGCGCGTTTTGCGGATTTGTTTCAACTACGACTGGTTTATCCAGTCCCACATCGATGAATAACCGTGTGAGGTTTCCGGTAAATGTGCGCCCAACCAATGTTCCAGTAAGTGAATTGCTGGTTGAAGCGGGTTCAGCAGTATCAACCAGGTTAATATGTTCTGGCCTAACCCCAACAGAAATTCCCCCTTCCATTTTGATTGACGGAAGGGGCGCTCTGATTTCTGTATTAGCAATGCCCACCAACAGGTATTCTGGCGTCTCTTTTTTAATTACAGCGTCAAAAAGATTTATCTGGCCGACAAAGTCCGCAACAAAGCGGGTCTTTGGAAAATTATAGATGTCCTCTGCACCGCCCATTTGCTCGATACGACCAGCGTTCATCACGACGATCCTATCAGACATATTCATTGCTTCAATTTGATCGTGTGTAACATAGATTGTAGTAATCGCCAGTTCCTGCTGAATGCGGCGAAGTTCTATCTGCATGGTTTCCCGAAGCTTTAGATCAAGAGCACCTAGTGGCTCGTCCATAAGAAGAACTTTTGGTGGGTACGCTACTGCCCGAGCAACTGCAATTCTTTGTTGTTGGCCACCACTAACTTCGGCAGGATACCGGTCATGCACCTCCGGCAACCGTATCAAATCCAGAAGTTCTCTAACTCGTTCATTTATATCTTTTTTTGGATATCGTCGTTCTTTCAGCCCAAAACCGATATTGTCCGCGATTGTCATATGCGGAAAAAGGGCATAGTCCTGAAATACCATACCGATTTCCCTATGTTGGGGGGCAACTTGAGTTACATCTTGATCCCCAAGCAATATTGATCCATTAGTCGGCTCAATAAAACCGGCGACAAGTCGCAGAGTAGTTGTCTTTCCGCATCCAGATGGGCCAAGTAAGGTTAAGAATTCGCCCTCTTGTATATCTAAATCGAGTTCATGAAGCGCAACAAAGTCACCGAAAGACTTCTTGACCTTCTTAAGGATTACTCGTGACATGATGAGACTCTATGCTGTGTAAGGATGATTTTGCCACCATCGATGGACCGCTTCTAAGCGGCCCATCGATTCAGTAGCTAATATTACAATGCACTAATTTAAAAAGAAGTGCTTATTGAGAAACGGTTCGATTCCATTGATCCATCCAGTCCGAGATGTCAACTTTTTTGTAATCAATTTGAAGTTGCTTTGCGATCTTGGTCGGATCTAACTCAAGCATCTCCGCGAAAATCGGATCAGTGGCTAATCGGGAGATAGATTTTCGATTAGTTGGAACGACACCACTCTTTACGGCATAAAGCATTTGGAAATCAGGCTCCTGATATTCATTAATAAACCATGATGCAGCCTCTGGAACCTTGCTGTGCTTGGGGATTACCAGCCACCCATATTTCCCTACACCAACGTGGTCTGTGCCAGTTATCACCGGATGAACAGTATCGACACTGGCACCAGCCTTTCTCGCTCTAAGACACCAACCAGCATGTACGATTGCAGCGTATACATCGCCAGATTGGAATTGAGTAACAACCTCTCCACCTCGAGACCAGAACTTTAGAGAATTTAGACTTTTAATTAATTCAAGGCCTGGACCAATATTTTTTTCATCGCCTCCGGCGGCATAAGCAATGCCACCAAAATTCGCAAAGCCGCCTCCAGAAGTAATATCAGGAATGACAACTCTTCCGGTTAATTTCTCATTGACTAGATCTTGATAGGTAGTAGGCGTTGGAAGCCCAAGTTCTTTGTACTTTTCTGTGTCATAGCAGATCACTTCTTGCGTACTCCATGATGCCACACGCCAGTCGTTGTACTGCCAATCATCAAGATACTTTTTGTTTGTAAGCTGAGTAAGGTCGATCTTCTGTATGAATTCCTTTGTCGAAAAAAAGTCTTTTTCCTGTGCATCAAGAGTTTCCATTACATCAAATGGTGCTGAACCGCGAGCTGCGATTAATTTGGCAAGATTTGCTTGTGGACTTCCGGTAACAAACTCGATTTTCCCACCTAGTGCCTCGAATTTAGGCACGATTGCCGTCACCATGTTTTCTTTCCAAGACCCCCCCCAAGTGGCTACTCGAAGGGTTACGCCATCGAACTGGCCGGCAAAACTAGAACCACCGATTATTAAACCTACACTTAAGGCAATGCTTTGTGAGATTAGTTTCGATCTATGATTTAAGCGTCTCATTATCTTTCTCCTTGACTCATAATGTTATTTTTAACGGGTTAGTGAATTAAGATAGTTTAAGAAATACTATCGGCTACCTGATCTCAATAGAGTATCGAGACCAACAAGTTTCTGCATGCCCAGTAAGACAAGCAAACAGAAAAATATTACGAGTGAGGCTGAAGCAAGAATGCTGGGGTCAAAGTCATTTTCCATTCCATAAAATAACTCCACCGGGTAGGTGACAAAACCAGGTGAGGTTAAAAATATTGAAATAGGAACATCACCAAACGACACCATAAAAGAATACAAGCCCCCGGCGTATACACCCGGCTTTATTACCGGGAGAGTTACACGCCAAAACGTGCTCCAACGATTGGCGCCGAGGCTAAACGCAGCTTCCTCGAGTCGAGTATCGAATCTTTGTAATATGGCGGTGACCGTGCCAACAACAAAAGGTGTAGCAACAAACAGGTGTCCAATATATAGACCTAAAAAAGTACCTTGAAAATACAACCCAGTTGCATCTCCAAAGAGGTAATACAGCTGCAAAAAAGCAATTCCGGTGACAATTGCAGGAATCTGTAATGGGGCCCTAAATATTGACGATATAACACTGCGGCCTGGAAGCACTCCACGAACAATGCCCAAAGCTGCAGGTATGCCAATAATACATGCACCTAGTGCAGCAAGGGCTGCAAGACCAAAACTAAGCGCTAATGCCTCAAATTGGGCCGCAGGAATTTTGGTATACCACTGAAAAGAGGGATCATCAGGTGGGAATTTTATAGCTGTGTAGTATTCGCCGCCGTGAAATGATGCCCCGATAACGACAATCATTGGCGATAGTAGAAAAATATATGAAAGGCTACAGTAGATATAGTGGCCAAGTTTTCCCCAGGGATATCCTCGCCGCGGTGGGGGGCCTGAGCGGCGTCTTGCCGCAATACGGGTAATTGAGGAAGACGTTTGGGCGAGCTGGACTTTGTTGGTTGGTTTAGTTTCCATAGACACTACGCTATAACCAGTCGCGCCGATTTCAATCTGTGTATTAAGTAAATAGACAGCAGGTTAATTAAAAGAACCGTGATGAGCAGGACCGCCGCTAGGGTTCCTGCCATTGAATACTTGATTTCCATCATCACAGTACGCTGTATAAGTACTGGCAAGGTAAAGACTCTGCCGCCGCCGAGTAATGCTGCAGAAGTGAATGCTCCCATACACATGTTAAACATCATCAATGTCCCAACCGTGACACCAGGTAGACTAAGAGGAAGAAGCACTCTTAGATGCATGCGCCATCGACTTGCTCCATGAATCTGAGCGGCATCCTCAAAAGATCTTGGAATAGTTTGTATTACGCTATAAAGAAGCAGTACACCGAAGCCTAAGGTAAAGTGCATTAAGCCAACTACCACGCCGGTTTGGTTGCCAATGATTGTGTAAGGACGGTCGATGATATTAAGGCCCATTAGTGCTTGGTTGATTAAACCATCTGCAGAAAAAATTATAATTAACCCAAAAACCTTTATGACAATCGTCACAAAAGTGGCAACGACTATGCTGGCAAGTAATATCATTGCCCATTTAGATCGCATTCGGGCAATTAGATAAGCAACTGGGAACCCTAATATCAGCGTAAAAAGAGCGGCTAATGCAGAGGTTTTTACGGTAATCCATAAAGTATTCAAGTAAAATGAATCAGTAAAAAACCGGATGTAATTGACGAATGTCGCTGTGTCATTTATCCGCCCCAGGCCGAGATCCTTAAAGAAACTGCCCTTTAAAAAAACATACTGGCTGGCGACGATCAGTAAGCCGACTAATAAGAAGCTCGGTAGCAGTACGATTTCCCAGCGCGTTTTCATGTCTGGCTAGAGTGATCAGAACTCACCGAGGTAGAATTTAGAAATTGATCCATTTCAATCAAGCATGAATTTTAAATTGTGGGCGGTCTTTGATTTTTTTAAGGTTAGAGATAATGAAATCTGAGCGTTCTTTGCCGCCCATATCGTCGCCTTTGAAAACTATTTCCATAACCGCTTTGGTGACATCACGAAGCAACTGTTCGTCATCGGTTGGATGTGGTGGGATAGGTATCACCGTATCCTGAGTGTGCGTAAGAAACTCATCATTGAATCGTTCCACTGCCGGAAGTGGTTCTCCTGCTGCAACGGAGCGGATTGCTCTTCGCAATTTCCGACGCAGGTAAGCTACCCCAGTGTCAGTCGAGCCAAGATTTTCTGCCGCATGTGCATTAATTGGTCCTTGTGATACCTGTGCTTCATAGTCATTTGGGTGCCTTTGTCGAAATTCGTAGGGTTCGACCCCGGTTTGACCTGGAAAGTCTACGCAGTTTTTGCCTACCTGGCTTCTGTCACCATGACCTTGTGGGTCGATCCCAGGGCCAAAACTTCTCCAGGCAATGATCATGCAGTTCTCGTTGTCATGCGGGATCGTCCATTTGGTAATACTCGCCCGTTTGAAGTATTTCTCCTCACGACCATTTTCCCACCATGCACCAACCTGACTAAATGATGGAGAGATAGTTTCCTGGGAGCGAATCCAAATCATGTCATCGATTCTATACGTCAAAGTTGTGTAGATCTTGTCGGCTTTTTCGAAAAATTCGGTTACTGGCGCGATGCCCCAGGTATCCCCGAAATGAACGTCGGTTACTCGAGCATGAAGAAAGACGGTGTGCCACGGATCCATAGTATTTTCACAGATCTGAAGCCAATTACAAGGGTAGTGTATTGAGTAAGGTACCATCTCGACATCGTCGAGAGTAGTAGTATCCCATCTTGGAAAATCAGGTCGCTTTTCGGGTGGTCCCATGTAAGCGAAAATTAATCCCAGATACTCGACCGTGGGATATGCTCCGTGACAAATCTTTTCTTTAATTTTGGTATTTTGGGCCGGCGTCTCAAGTATGGTTCCGTCGATGTCGTATAGCCAACCATGATAACAACAGCGTAGGCCGCGGTCCTCGACGACTCCAAATTCCAGCGAAGCATTCCGATGGCTACAATGAAGATGAAGTAGTCCAAAGCAATTTCGCCGATCCTTAAAGAGAACCAGATCTTCCCCTAGTATTTTCAGGCGTAGCGGCACATCCTTTACTTCATCTACAATCGCAACCGGAATCCAAAAGCGACGGAAGTATTCGCCACAAGGGGTATTCGGGCCTACATGAGTAAGTTCAGAGTCCTCATCCGGCCGTTGGGCCTTGTGGTATCCCCCAAAAACGGTTTGGGATACATTGCGATAGTCCCGAATCTTTTCTATGTAAGCATTGTTGGGTAGGTCGTCTGACAACTTTAGCTCCTATAACACTTTTTTACCGTTATCTTTGTAGATGGATTTGATTGACCATCAATATCGTAGCTATACATTATCGTGAAGTGAAATGTTTTTATACTGTGTACATTACTATTTTGTTGACCGATTCCACTCATTAAATAAGGGTAATGCCTTATTACAAATAAAAAGGTTATTAGGAGACATAGTTTATGGTCGTCGTCGGATCGAGCAAGCGGTCAAAGAATGCAGGAAAATCCGTCTTTCGAATAGCATGCGCATTATCTTTCGGCTTAGATGAGATCAAAAAGGTCTTTCGACATGTCCCAAATGTTGAAGTCGTTAAATTTTCTGAACAGGCAGCTTTCGATGGATCTATAGAGCCGTGTGAGGGGCTGATCGTTTATTCAAGCCACTACACCGCTTCGCTGTCACGGTGGGTTCTACAACAAGAGATCAAATGGATTCACTTTGTGACCGCCGGAATAGATCCTCTTCTGAAGTTTCCGATTCCAAAAGCGGCGATCGTTTCTACAAGCGGTAAGCTGTGGTCCGGAGCTGTAGCCGAGCACGCAGTAGCTACGCTGTTGGCTCTGACCAGAGGTTTGCATATCAGTTTCAACTCAGCAAATAAGTCTGATTGGGGTCGAGAATTGCTGATTCCACATTTAAAGGCGGTAAAAGACTTGCGAGTATTGATTGTCGGTTACGGTGCTATCGGATCGGAAATTAGTCGGCTGCTGCGTGTTTTTGGGCCGCACGTTACTGGCCTGGCCCGCAATAAAAGAGTCGATGGTGATATAGATGTAAAGGAGGTTTCTGATTTAAACGGTGAGTTGTCGCAATCGGACGTTGTCTTCCTCGCAATACCTTTAACCCCAGACACTACTGATTTAATTTCGACGACCCAATTGGGATTGATGAAAAAAACTGCTATCCTGATCGATGTTTCAAGGGGTGGAGTCGTCAACCAAGTAGCTCTTGTCGAAGCACTTACGAAAAAGCATATTGGCTGTGCAGGACTTGATGTTTTTGCTAAGGAGCCACTAGCCTTTGACCATCCGTTACGATCCCTACCAAACGTCATTCTAACGCCCCATATTGCTGGTTTTGGTGAAAAGGATCTCGAGGAGAAACTTGCACTGAATATCAAAGATAATCTTTTGGATTTTCTTTCCAGAAATACTCCTCGAGATACAATTGAAATCTAATGAACTTTAGTACCTAACTGACCATGGCAGATAAACAACAAGTCTTCACATTAATAACAGGTGCGAGCAAGGGAATTGGTCGAGAGTGTTCGATTGTCCTTGCTGAAGCAGGGTTTAAAATTATAGGTATTGCAAGGAAGCGACCAACTGAGAAATTTCCAGGGGAGTTCTATGAGGTAGATCTTGCAGACAGAGAATCATTGACCGCATTCTTAGTAGAAATCTGTGAGGAGAAATCCATTACTGGATTAATAAATAATGCGGGTGTAGTTGGACCAGAGTTGCTAGCAGATATTAACCTGACTACTTTAGATTCTGTGTTTGAAGTTAATCTAGTAGCGGCAACACTTTGCGCTAAATATTGTAGTCAGGCAATGAAACGATTGGGAAAAGGCCGAATCGTCAATATTTCAACAGAGTTGATTTTAGGCGCCCCAACACGTACAGCCTATGGTGGATCAAAAGCAGCATTGGCCAGCGCTTCTCGAACCTGGGCGTTGGAATTAGCCAAGTATCATGTAACAGTCAATGCAATCGCTCCAGGACCCGTCGATACAGAACTCTTTCGTCAAAATAATCCTGAAGGAAGTGCGATTAGAGCTGAAAAACTTGCACGGATCCCGCTTGGCAGGTTGGGGCATCCCCGGGATATCGCAAACGTGGTGAAGTTTTTAATGTCTGATGAAGCAAGTTACATCACAGGTCAGACGTTGCACATAGACGGAGGGTCAAGTATTGCTAGCGCTCCTTTTATCTAATTAGATTTTTCTGACATTCTGTCTTTTGGTCGAGTTCACTAGATATAGGCCACTAAACACCAACAACGTGGCAAATAAGAAATCTAGTGCATATCGTTCATTAAAAATCAGCATACCCCAGGCAACGCCCGTGATCGCTATTATGTAGCTACTAAAACTATAGAAAACAGGACCTTCCAGATCGATTATCTTAAACAGTAAAGAGTAAGCAGTTGCCGCGATAACGCCATGAAATAGAATAAGACCATCTGGAAGGCTAGGGGTGATCCATATGGCGTGGGCTTGATTGGTTAACAACGCTGCCGGTAACAGAACAGCAAAAGAGGCCAGATGGGTGCCACCGGCCATCAACAGCGGGTGTTGAGACGGGAGTACATGGCGGCCAATATAAACGCTCATCGATGCATAAAGAAGCGGACACAGTAAGCCAATGTAATAATATTTATTTAGCGAAAAAATTTCAGTGACTCCACCCGTGGCAATAATTATCGCTCCGGAAAACCCTAATAAGATTCCTGCGAGCCTTTTGCCGTCAATTTTTTCATCACCAAAAATCAACGTAAGCACGTAGGTGAAAATAGGAGCTAATGTAAACAACACCGCCATCGAGCCTGCTTCAATATGTTTTATTGCTGTAAAAAATAGGTAATTGGGAATCGCTGTCCCGACAATCCCACAAAACAGATATCTGGCTCCAGCTTTTTTGAATGAGGGTAAAGTGTGAGTTTTTAGAAACGCTAACAATATAAGAATACTGGCTGCGAAAAATGATTGCCACATCGCATAACTCACCGCAGGAATATCATTAATTGACACATATTTCGCAAGACTGGTGGCGCCGCCACGGATAACGCCTAGAGCGACTAGCAGCATGATCGCCAAAGAAAAATAACGAGAAAATTTCATCCGATAACGCGGTACAGGTGTTTTCAGCCAATCTATCCGCGATTTCGTTCTACAATTTGCACGAGGTGGGCAAACGACTTCGCGTTTAGCTTTCGCATGATGCTAGATCTGTGACGTTCAATAGTTTTTCGCGAGACTGCGAGAGTGTCTGCAGTCGCTTTATTCGATTGCCCAGTCACCAATAAACCTAAAACCGAGTTTTCTCGGCCGGTGAGAGTGCCTAAAGAAATTTGCATTGATATCTGACTCACCCGTTCAAGCCGATCTTTTACATCTTTACTGATTGCTCGGTGGACAGTTTCAATCAGCAGGTTATCGTTACAAGGTTTTTCAAGAAAATCGAATACCCCTAGTTTAAGCGCCCTAACAGCAACAGGGACATCGCCATGACCGGTCATAATGACGATTGGTTCTAGGATTGATTGATCACGCATCATGTTAACGGCTTCAAGCCCACTGACCCCCGGCATACGTAAATCTAGGATAATGCATCCAGGACTCATGTCCTGGTAATTGGCCATAAACTCGTCAGCGGATAAATACTCGAGGGCATTAAGACTGACCGATTCAACCAGAAATTTAATTGAGGCGCGGACCGCCGCATCGTCGTCAACTATATGGACTGAATGTTGTGGGTCAGGCATCGTCTGCTCTAGTCAAGGTGAAACGAAAGCACGCCCCAGCGGGTCCGGTGCGAGCCAGTGTCAACCGTCCACCATGCCCTTCAATTATGGTACGGCTTATTGATAACCCCATGCCCAGTCCAGACTCTTTCGTTGTGATATAGGGGTCGAAAATATTATCAACTAGATGTCGTTCAATTCCATCACCATTATCGCTGATCAGAATCATCACGGTAGCTTTCCCTGAAAGTTTCACTTTGATGTTGATTTGAGGTTTCGTTGTTTTTGACGAAACCAGTGAATCAATTGAGTTTTTCAATAGATTAAATATTACTTGTTCTATTTCGATACGATTAGCCAGTATCCCAATATCATCAAAAGGAATCGATATGTCCATACCAATGTTGTTGCGTTTGATAGATCCATAAAGAAGTTGGTTGACCTCGGTAATGATTGAACTTACTGACTCACGTTGAATTGTCGGACGGCTCAGATTGACGAAATCTCTCACATGCTTAATAATTTCTTTTGAACGTTGTGCTGCATCGCGAATCTGCCGCAGTGCATTTTCAAGGTCCGTAGCAGACACGGTCTCGGTGTCAATTCGGCGTAAAAGACCGTTTGCGTAATTTGCAATTACGGCCAACGGTTGACTTAGTTCATGCGCAAGAGCTGAGGCCATCTCACCCATTGAAGCTCGTCGTAGGACTTGTGCCAGTTCAGCTTCTTGACGATGGCGCACTTCCTCGGCGCGTT
>CAUZJT010000016.1:0-32591 GCA_963580215.1 Gammaproteobacteria bacterium | reverse complement strand
ATTAGCCCAGATCTTGATCTGTAAAACCTACGAAAGCCCCAATCAATACTCAAACTCTGGTGCCATCTGGTTTAGGCGCCGACAAATACGCATTTGCTTTCAGTGAGCACTGCCAAATGATTGATCACTATAACCAACGGGTCCGCCATTGCCGGTTTCGCTGAAATGAGTGCCATTAACATAAGTGAGGGCAACCAAGTAGGCTCGCCTGTTAGACTTTTTTATCGGCCTTGCAAAAGCGCTGCGGGTGCTCTGGCTGAACTCAACATCCAAGATATTTGTACTTCAATACTGACTCTGCCTTAATATTGAATTGTTGCCTGTCCAATTAATGCGCGATCTCAACAATCAGTCATGAGTTTTTCGAAACACTATCGATAGGTCTTCAGGATTCATTGCGCGTTGTTGGTGCACGCAGAAATTCGAAACGGGTATCGCGATTATTCGTAGCGGATCGGTCGACAATACGCTCTATGTTTTCTTGCCAGATTATTAAAGGTTGAGTTTTCGGAACAAGTCATCCACTTGGCCGTTGGTAACGTGGTGTGCGAGATGGCTTTTTTAGATACTCGCCCTCGAACGGCAACAGTCCGGGCCGATACCAACTGTTCTCTTCTCGTGTAGGAGCGCGAGCCCACGTTTCGAGCGCTCAGCGCCCAACCTCTTTTGATCAATGCACTGATTGAAACACTTACGGATCAGCCACACTCGTCTGGCAACCGAGGCCATCGAGAATAAACGGACATTAATTAAGTATATTTAGGGTTTAGCAGCTCAAGCTTTGGGGTATAGGACTGCATCCCAGCCTGGCATTTTTACGCCCTGCTGAACCTCCCTTTTATATCGAGCCAGATCAACACACCTACCTTGGTGGTAGTGTCGTCATGGGACTAATTCTCCCAGTTGTAACGTTTTCGCAAAGGAACATCCAGCCGACAAAGAAATAAGGCAAGTACCAGGCCAATGAGTGCTGCTATCAGGTGGATCTCCTAAGAGAGGCTCGAATGGTTTGGCAACAACCCCAAAGTAATGTTCGGTATAGAAAAAACAAGCATGACGACGCTTACAGCCCAGGTATCCCATCGCTTGATTCCTGATATGAGAATGTAAATCACTAGCCCATAGACCAATGCGCTGGCGCCGATGTGCAGGGATCATCGCCCGAGCACTCAGGCTGCCAAGCCTGGGCAGGTAGACGGCCGGTATTACCTTAAGCGATGAATGTGGTTACAAGTAGAGCATCCCAGTCCCCAAGACCAGTAGTGGCAGTGAGTTCAAAATCAAGTGGGAAAAGTCTGCGTGCAGAAATGGTTCAACCAGAACACCAGACAGACCTGGAAGCGATCGGGAACGTGCCGAGACGGGTTAATTCCATTTCCAATCCCGGTTCAGCAATGTAACAACCCAGAGCAAGGTTACGAAATATAGGGACACCTTGAGAGCCAGGGGGAAATTTCCCTGAGTGCGTTCGTATTTACTGTAGGCACGATCGGGGAGATTGAGCTGCATTACAGTCGCTTGTTAAAATTTAAGTTCGCTGCCAACACATTGATGGGTGATTAAAGAGGGCCTTGAAAAGGTCGAAGCTCATCCGTCCTTCAGGATTCTTTTAATCCCCAATAATTAAGGAAACCAAGCATTGTGGAACGGCGCACTGTCGCATCCTTGATACCATGCCGAACTTGTCCACTGCGGCGCTTGACCCCGGATGTTCATCCTACTGGGTTTCGCCTTATTCTACCGGGTCAACGGGGGTGACCTCTGGTTCATGCGGTGTCTTCCACTCCAGGATGAGTATTTCGCTGTAATGCGCTCGAACCTAGACGTGGACTGTATCGAGCGTCATCTGAAAGACCTGCTTGAAGAGGCGGTCACGGCGTGGGATGTGGCGCTTAGGTCACTTTTGCCTGAACTGCGGTTCCCGTAGTCGCGGGGGTATATCCAACACCCCCAGGTGGCACAACTGGCCCCTCACTCTGGAGGGCTATGATGACCGCCGGGTGCCGCATCTGACCACTTGATGGGGCATATAAGGGGATCCGCGTCGCAGGCTTTTTTGATCAGCCTTGCGGAGGCGCCGCATTCTAGTTCATGGTTGACCGAGAGGATTGATGCCCAATACAAAGAAGTGAATCCAAAAAAGTGGGGTTTAAGGATGAGAGGGTCGATGATTCGCCCGTCCTGATCGCGGACTTGTGTAGAGGCACCAATGAGCGCTGATCTGGCACAGGCGCCTTTGAACCCTTTATAATCAACCCGGAAGAGAAGCTTTTTGTAGCGTGTTTTGTCTTTGAGTAAATATGGATTTTGTTCCATGGTGACCGTAGTTCAACTAGGAAAGCGTCGCGTTCGCAATACGAAAATTTACAGTTCGATCTGCCCAGACTCCACCAACCTTTTCTTTCGCCACCCGCACATGCCCGAAACACTTGCTTAGTCAGATAGCGCAACCAACCATTGTCCTATAGAGAAAAACATCGGGCCAACTGGACCTTTAGCAGGATACTGACACCAGCTCTTTTTCTTCTTGCCATTGCCTCTTATCCGGTCACAGGCACAACCGGTGATCTGGATGGGTCGCGCGCCTCATTCCTTCTTGATTTTTCGCTTAGCGAATCAAGCTTGAACTATCTTTCTTACGAAATGACGGATATCAGGCGAAGTCAATTTCGGCGACGCCTTAGCGCCCTTGGCGATACCCACATTTACCTTTACACCCAGAACGGCTCCAGTAACGATGTTCTGCCGGTAAGTTATCGAAGCTGGTTTCGAGATAAACTGGTTGAGCTTAATGCGTCAGGTCTGAAACCCATCTTGTGGTTAACGCCGGATGACTCACCAAATATCACCGGTAACATCCCAGCGTGGCAGTATCATGTTTCCGCAGTGATCGGAAATCTCGATGATCAGGTATCCGGCTATGTTCTTTGCCTTGAATGTGACGAGTACTGGAGTGGTGCCACGGTGACCACATTGTTGAACTGGGTAAAAGGAAAAACATCAAAACCGATTGGAGTTCACCTGTCTCCTGGCTCAGGCGGCGTAGACTTGGATCCAACCTACTACGCCGGAGCAGACTATATTTTCCTTCAGCTCGGATTCACCCATGAACAGTCGGGATACACCGTTGTGCCGATCGAGGAGAAAAAAGCAATGCTGTTGGAAGCGCTGAATCTTGGGATTCCGGTTATTGCCGCAGAGTATTCCCTAGACTCTGATTCGCCTGAAGCAGAGGCCTTTGGAGACTGGGCCTGCAAGAATGGGGCTGTGGGCACCGGAAACGGCCGCTCGATCACTCCCTGTGGCCAATCTTCCAGCACGGAGGAAGATTTTCTGACAAAAAACAGTGGCGTATTCGCAACCGTCGGAATTGCGATTGCCGCGGTGTGGGTGACATCAACGTTCTCAATCCCGATCACGATGCAGGCGGTCGACGAGTTTTATTACCTCAGTTTCGAAAAACAAATCAACGATGCCCATACGTTTGGGTTGACGTATGGTGAGGGTGGGACGGTAGTACTGAACTACCGTTTTTCGTTCTAGCACCGATTGATTCTAAAAGCATCACACTGATCAGCAGTTTTGCGTGGACAGTGACGGCTATTTAACCCTAGTTAGGATCCACTATTTCTTCGGGCCACCACCAGATGGGTTTGGTATTCCACGGTACTTCTTTCATGTACCCGAGTAAACCAGGGAATTTGCGCAGAAGCAGCGACAAGCTCAAGCTCCCGTAATGAAACGGGCAATGCACCGGGCGTCAAAAGCGCCTGTACGATGCTTGCGCTGTCGCCTTTGTTTTCACCCCGTTGCGAATGACCACCTAACCACCCCTCAATCGAGGTTGCCGCTGGTGACCAGTCGTAGGGTGAGCAGGCAACTACCGACCCACCTTGGATGAGTATCTTTTCGATGACCTGCAGAAGAACCAAGGGCGCAGAAATGCAGTCCAGAATATTCAAAGCAGATATAAACCCAAAAGTTTCCGACGAAAATGGAAGGCACAGGGCGTCGCAACACCAAAAATCAACACTGTCCGCACAGTTGAATTCAACAGGAAATTCACGTCGTTCGTACACTACCCCAACTTGGCGCTCAGGATAAACCGCCTGACCCTCTCGAAGCACTCGTGATGCGACGCGCAACATCGAGAAATTGAGATCAACACCGAGTACCAGATCCTGTGTGTGTCCGGCAATCTCGAAGGAGGTGCGCCCCACGGCGCAACCAAGATCAAGCGCGATCCCACTGGGAGTGGCGCCCATCAGTTCAAACCCTTTCTGAAGGCACCTCAGCGCAGAGCCGGGCGTGTGTCCAGATTTGTCGCTCAATATATCCGGTCCAACCGCGCCCTCTTGTGCAATCAGATCCGGGTTGAGATCCCCATAATGATCCCACGCATAGGTACTCAATGCTTGTTTCATTGAATCAAACGCGCTACCCGGCCCCACCGCATCTGAGACGAGGCTTTCGAGTTCAACCGGAAGATCGTCCCGCGCAATCAAATGCAGTAGATTCGTTTCAATCTGCCCGCGCACATTCGAATGGATGATCGGAATGCCATCGATAATCGGATATTCCATCTGACACTGTGCATCGCTGCACTGCAAAATCCCAGCGATAAGGTCATTACCGGATTGTTCTACCTTACGGGCTATTTCCAGCTTCGGTTCACCTCGGCCCAACACACGACAAAGCGGGCAGACCGGCGCAAGCTGCTCAAAATGAGTTAATTTCATTATCAGCCAATCATCACAGATGGGCACCCGGGGGGCATTACCTTGCCCGTAGGACTGGGTATGGGTGCAACACAGGTGGGATGTGAAGACATATCCTGTATACGCGCTGCTGGCATACCCCCGACCAAGACTGTTGCTGAACCAACGGCGATCAGGCCGGGGCCGCCCGGAACACATCCCGGTAATACGCAAGGAGCCGTCGGATCCGATACCCGGGCTGCAGGCATACCTCCGATCAAGACCGTTGGCTGCCCCGAAACAATAGCTAATGGGAGAGCCGGGTGTGGCGCCGGTGTCGGCACCGGGGCCGGTGGGTGAATAGGTGCATGACAATGCGGCGCGGTCTGTAGGACCATATCTCCGGATCGGGCGGCTGGATTTCCCATAATTACGTATCTTGCTGCCCTTGAATCTTGTCGCGGGCGACAACGACACCCAGCAATGCTGCAGATTCAAGAAAAGACAGGCCTCGAATACTGTCCGTCGGGACGCCATGCCCTTGCAGATAACAAAGTCCCATCCAGTAAAGTCCGTCCGGGTGTCCCTGGTCTGCTGCCAATTGCCACCATCTTGCCGCCTCAATCTTATTCACTGGAACCCCATCACCAAAGAAATGGCAGACACCCAAATTATGCTGGGCCGCCGAATCTCCCTGCGCGGCGTTCTCAGCCCACAACGCAACCGCCTCTTGCTGATCAACTCCAAGGCCGTCACCACTAAGGTAGGAGCCAGCCAACGCGTTCTTGGCCTGGGTGTGACCACTTTGAGCAGCCTCGGACCAGAGTTGAAGCGCCGCACTCATATCCTTTGCAACACCGTCGCCACGACGATAGCAGTTTGCCAGCGCGCACTTGGCGTCCAGGTTTCCCTGATCGGCAGCTTGCTGCCAGCACCGGACCGCAGTTCGCTTATCCCGAGTTACTCCCAAACCGCTGAAATAATGAAGTCCCAATTTCAACAACGCCTGTGCATCACCCGATTGAGAGCTGGCACGACACCAAAAGAAACTCTTTTCAAGGTCTTGATCAACACCCTCCCCCGCCGCGTAAGCACCAGCCAATGCCTGCCTGGCATCAACATCTCCCTGTTCCGCTGCTTTAACCCAGTAATCGACAGCCAGTGTCTTATCGACTGGCAAGCCCTGGCCAACGAAATAACAAACCCCCAGCCAGTATTGCGCTTTAATATGTCCGCCAGCTGCTGCCTCCTGCCAGAGTCGCGCCGCCCGATCTACATCAGTTTTAAATCCACCATCGGGCCAGTAACCTGTACCCAGGGCAAATCGGGCCTCGATATGATCAAGCGTGGCGGCACTAAAAAGCAGATCTTCGGCTTTAGCCGTATCAATCGCAACGCCGTCGCCACGCAGATAACACAACCCGAGCAAGCACCTAGCGTTCGGATTACCCTCAGATGAGGCCTTCTCCCACCAGAACACTGCCTGCTCGGATGACTTGGCAACGCCCCTTCCGGTCGAAAAGCAAATCCCCAGTTGTACCTGAGCCTCCTCGTGTCCGGCCTTTGCTGCACGTTCTATCCACTGTACCGCGTGTGCTGCACTAGGCGAGATGCCAGTGCCATCAAGTAGGCACTTTCCATAACGATACTGAGCTTGCGGAAAATCCGCATCAGCTGCCTTTTTCCACCAAAGTACAGCTGACTCACAATCCAGAGATACCCCTTTACCATAGAAGAAACTTGACCCCAGCGAACATTGCGCCGCGGTGTGATCCTGTTGAGCCGCCTGATGCCACAACTCGCAAGCCCTCTGTGGGTTTTCTGTTACCCCGCGCCCCTCAAAATAACAAGCTCCGAGCGCATGTTGCGCATCTGCATCATTGTGTTGAGCTGCCAGACCCCACCAGTACACGGCTAGGGCCAGGTTGCGGGTTACACCTTCGCCTTCTGCGTAGCAATCGGCAAGGTTGTATTGAGATTCGAGGTGGCCAGCTTCTGCGGCCCGGCGCCAAAGAGAAACAGCCCGGCTGTAATCTTCAGGGGTCTTGCGCCGGAAAAACTCCCACGCTTCCTTAAACCATTGATCCAAAGTTTTCGACGAAGGTGCCAGGCCACCTAACACCTGGTTAAGCAGTCCGACGGCGCGGCGTTCACACGCCGACAAGGCCTGCCCCGTATTTACCGGAAGATAATTTGAGTCTCTCATATTCTGCTCAAGCAAAGATCATGTGACTCAGATCGACGCCCCTGTCATTTTATCAATTTCCTCGTGAAGCCGGCGCTCCTGATCGATAAAATACAGATCCCAATCATCGTACTCTTCGAGAACCCGCCAGTCATCAGAAAGCAGTATGTCACGCACTTCATCGGCCTTTGTGCATGCTGCTGTTCTCAAACGAAGCAGCATATCCATCTGATCACCCTCTGACAGCGACTCACCAATATCACCCCCGCCCAATCCCTCAGTAGTGATGGTCTGTACAATTTGTCGCAACTGATCAATATCACCGGCTCGGTAGGCCGCCGACAACTCTTGAAACAATGCGGTTGCCCTGCTCTGTAACTCCTCACCGACCCGATCCGGGTGACAAAGCAGCGATCCTTTCTTGTATAGCCCCTTCAACTCCTCTTGGGACTCAGCCGACAACACACAAGGTGCAGTTTCACTGACCGCCTGATCCAGGCTCTCTGCGTAGTCTTGATACTCTCGGCCAAGCCTGTGATAGCGTTTCGGGTCATCCCCTGGCGTCCCGGGGCGAAACTGATCCCGCTTGATTTTCAGGAAACGCTCCACTACGGCACCAAGACACCTGAGTTTTCGCTGCTGAAAGCGACTGAGAACGCCTTCGATCTCAACATGGTAATTCAGATAGGAGCGCAACTGAAGCGTTCGCAGTTCTTTCTCTTTTTGGGCTAAGGAGAAGCCGGATGACTCGGGGTACGGCACAAGACGGGTGCTTTGTGAATCGGCTGCCTGTACACGACTGTCTGCTGCCGACAAAGATGAATTCCCCGCTTTGGCCAACAACACTTCCATAGAATCGCGATGCGCCTTATCAAACTCAACAAGGAAAAGGTCTTTATGTGCTACTGAGGCACCCGATTTCCAGGCAAACCGGCCGAGCACTATCTTTCGCTGATCAATCAATACTAGCTTGCCTTCGTCCACAGGTGCTGTCCAGGCCGGGAATACAACGCTGTGTCCCGCTCCATTTTCGATGAACTGCTTGCACCCAAAACCTTTTTTGACTAATAAAGATCTTTCTGAAGTAGGGCCGCATTCCAGCAAAACGATGTGAACACCCGCAGCCTCCCGCTCAGCCAGCACGGCCTGAAAACCTGGGTCTGAGATACCCTCACCCACGAGAATCAAAGAGTGAACGGCGCTTTGAATTTCCTCAGCCAGCGTGGCACCAAGATTGTTGAAATACGGGAGAGTCTTAGGTGGATCCATTTCGTAATTGGATTGACTGGCGCTGCTATCCGTCACTGGGGAGCGGATACTCTAGACCGCGCATTGAGGCGAATATGAAATCAACTTCTGTAATGCGTTAGCCAAGACGCAAACCAGACAATGTCAGATCTACAGCCCCAACAGAGAGCCTTTCTGATAACGAACTCAGTCTTGCGTCTCAGCATCGGTCAGGCGCGCTATCCATTCGCTCCAGAATCCGGAGAGTTCAGGAAACATAGATTCATCTCCTTCGCTGTGTTTCAGATCATCCCATGCAGGCTCGATAGGGTGGGTTGAATGCATCTCCCATGACGCACTCTTATCTGCATCGCTCGGGGCCGTGTTAAACCACAGCATATTGGGGCAAGCATGTGCTGTCACATTCTGTGGCGTCGGATTCGCTGGGTGCTGACGACTGACAAACATTCTCCCAGTAAAGTAGGTGCAGTGAAACTGAGTCACCAGGCGGATAAGATGGGCAAACTCGTCCGGTGTGATCGGATCCCGAACGCGGAACTTGCCAATTCCTTCTATATAAATCTCTTTGCTGTCGAGGTACCGTGATTCGTGTTCGGATATCTGCTGCAAACTGACCGGCCCCTCTTCCCCAACCAGTACTTCACTGTTCGTGATCAACAGCACTACCCAGCTCAACACTATCAAACCCAGAAACCTTCTCATGATCCGCCTCTTTATCCCGCGTGTAAAAATGATACCCCTAACAAAGCCCGTCCAATGCCTATTGGACTGTCAGTTCCAGCTCTTTTCCTGTCTTGCCCTGACGCACCTTGATGCGGGAGATCGGCTCTCCTGCTGCAAGCCGGCTTAAGCACTCCCGCGCCAGATCTGGAAGGAGTCGCTGTGCCAGTGCTTGCTCTACCGCGCGCCCTCCCAGGTTCGGATCATGGTACTCATCCACTAAATCTTCGAGGCACTTTTCAGTATATTCAAAAGAGGCGCCGTAGCGCTGCTCTATCTGTCGGCGTATACGCGCCATCGCCAGTTGGCCAATACTCACCAGTTCCTCTCGGGATAAGGGGAAATACGGCACGATATCCAGCCGACCCAGAAAGGCTGGCTTAAAAAAATGCAACAACTCGGGCCGAACCACATCAACAACCTCTTTATAGTCTGCATCGGGTCCGTGCGTCTCAGCAAATGCCGACACAACACTATCCCCGGCATTGGAGGTCATCACGATCACGGTATTTCTGAAATCGACATCTCGTCCCTCGCTATCTCTTGCGGTGCCTTTATCAAAGATCTGATAGAAAATATCGTGAACACCAGGATGAGCCTTCTCAAACTCATCTAGTAACAAAACGCTGTACGGCTGTCGCCGGACCGCCTCGGTCAGCACGCCACCTTCACCATAACCAACATATCCCGCTGGAGCGCCCAAAAGCATCGAGACCTTGTGCTCCTCCTTGAATTCGGACATATTGATGGTTGTTATATTTTGTTCGGAGCCAAAAAGTTTCTCAGTCAGCGCCAAAGCGGTCTCTGTCTTACCCACACCGCTGGGCCCACACAGCAGAAAAACCCCTATTGGTTTGCGCTCATCGTGCAGGCCTGCACGGGACATACGAATTCTTTCCGAGATACTTGAAATAGCTGCATGCTGACCTACCACCCGCGCTGCCATCGCCCCCTCCAGGTTTTCCAACTGAGCTGCTTCTGTATCGACAACCTTACCTGCAGGAACTCCAGTCCATTCGGAGATAATTTCTGCAATTGCCTGACGGTCGACCATTTCTGAAATCATCGAACCATCGGTCTGCAAGGCATCTAGGTCTTGGCGCAGTTTCAGAACCGTCTGGGTTTTCACAGGCGCCTTCGATCGATCAGAGGCAACGCCAAAAAGTGCATTAAGCTCCCCAACGATCCCCTTCTCAGCGTCCCACTGTTTGCGCAATTTCTTAACTGTCTTGACTGCGCCAACAACCTCTGCCGACAGCGACTTCTTCTTTTCGTCGACATCCAACACACGAGCGCCATCACGCTCCAGCGCAAGGCGCTGCGCATCAAGATAGGCGACTAGATCTTCTGCTTGCTCGAGGCTTCTCGGCGCCATATCTTGCGCAATCGCGACCCGGGCGCAGGCCGTATCCAGGATTCCTAACGCCTTATCCGGCAAACGGCGTTCTGGCAGATAGCGAACCGTTAAATCCACCGCGGCATCAATTGCGTCATCCGATACCACAACCTCATGGTGCTTCTCAAGATTCGGAACAGCGCCGCGAAGGATCTGTAAGGTATCTTCTACTGTAGGCTCTCCTACCTTGACTACGTCAAACCTGCGAGTCAAGGCGGGATCTTTTTCTATATGTCTTTTGTATTCGGCCCAGGTTGTCGCTGCAATCGTACGGAATTCACCGCGTGCCAAGGCCGGCTTTAGAAGATTCGCCGCGTCCATACGGCCGCCGGTGGCATCACCGATCAGCAGGTGTGCCTCGTCTATAAAAACAATGATCGGCGTCTCGCTGTTTTTGACCTCGTTGATGACATCTTTTAGGCGCCGTTCGAACTCACCCTTGACACTAGCGCCGGCCTCCAGCAGGCCAAGATCAAGGCTGTAAATTTCGACTCCCTCCAAGATCTTTGGAACCTTACCCGACACAATGCGTTGCGCTAACGCCTCGACAACCGCCGTTTTTCCCACACCTGGCTCACCCACGATAATAGGGTTATTACGGCCCTTGCGCGCAAGAATATCAACAAGCTGCCTGATCTCACCAGTACGACCGACAATAGGCGGTAATCGTTGCTGACGAGCCTCTTCAGTCAGATTTACCGAATACTTGGATAACCCACCGGCGATGTCATCTGTCGTTATGCCATCAGTAACAGGCAGATTGGCACCCTTGCTCGCCGATACCAGCTTCAACTGATTCTGCAATCCTTCAACAGAAACACTAGCAAAAGATTTGAGTCGAGTTGTCTTGATCCCAAGAACTTCTGCGTGCAAAACGGCTAGCACAAGGTGCAGGGTGTTGATCATAGAGTCGGAAAAATTGATCGACGCCAACAACCAACTGTCTTGCAACAACTGAACAACCTCACCGCTCAAAGTGGGCTGGCGATTTTCCGATACCGCATAGCGGCTGATTCGACCTTCGAGCTCGCGCTTGAACTCGCCGGTATCGACCTTCTGCCGGGAAAGAAACTCGACAAGATTCTCGTCTGCAAGATTACACAGTTCAAGCAACCAATGCTCAATTTCAATCGCCTCAGCGCCCGAACGTAGTGCGGCGCCCGCCGCGCTTTCCAATGCCTCGCGCAAAGAGGGTTCCAGATGGGCCACTAGCCTCTGTAATACGACCTGGGTCATGAGCCCGTGTTCACCAGTTCCGGGGTAACGCGCGCTTTTGGAACACGTAACGGGTCCAGCACGGTTGTCTGCCCAAGACGAAACCCGAGTGCCGGCTTTGAGGATAATACCGGAGGCGACAGAAATTCCCGAACTACCGAGACCATGACTCTCACAGGCACAGATGAACGTGAATAAATACGAATCAATTCGCGCACCTCCCTGACCAGGGCGTCGTCCCGTTTCAACCTCTCAAACTGACTCCGTGATGTCACATTAATTACAGCCAGTAGTCGACGAAAATAGAACGCGCTACGAGTCCCCAGCATTAACGTGCCCCCCAGCAAATTACGCTGTCCATCCCGCGTTCCCAGGCGGCTGGTGGATTGTGGTGACAAAATAACCGGTTCGGCGAAAACACTCGAAACCACCACCTGCATACCAAGGTAGTCACTTAACATATCGCGCATACCTCGTAGCCCTCGGGACCGTGGCGACAGCAAAGCAAGATATTGAACCAGTTTTTGTGGGGGTATGCCGCTCTGACTGATTCCCGCCAGATTGGAGAAAAATACCGCATCGTGCTGAAAACCCTCCTGTCCGACGCTGGCCTGATCTTCAAATCGAATTGCCATTGGGCTGCGTCGATCCAACAAACGCCGAAGAGATAGGTACTGATCATCAAAAAGACCAAGCAGGGTCGCCATGCGGGTATCGCCCTGATTGTGGCTATCGATTAGTGACTCCTGAAAATAATCAGGAAGTACGCTTTGTGGCCCGGAGATCGCCGGTATATTCACTGTCACACGCACTTGCGTCCGCCCCACCTCTACGTTAACCAATTCATCCCCCGGGCCGACCGGAGTTGGCTCTAACGCAACAATCGTATTGCGTTCAGACCCCTTATCCCTATCACTCCTCCCGAGCAGACGCCATAACTGGGCAAGCTTGACAGAACCCCGGTTAATACTCAGAAATTCACTCAGGTGCATATCTGGCTTCCGTGATCAGGCCCATAGGTGGCCACTTTTTCTGCAACGCCTTCGATATAGACATCGGTCTCGACGTAACGGTCGAAACTGCACATATCAAGAAAAACATGATGCACCAGACGGCCCAACATCGAATATTGATTTCGATTTTTTTTCGAATCGATTACAACCGAAAAATGAGTGCCCTGAGACACAACACTGTGGCCCTGAATCATCAACAATTTAACTGGATGACTGATGGAAACTTTGGAAATGGCCGATACCTGAGTTGGGGTGAGGTCCCCCGGCGCACACAGCAACAGGAACTGTTTTAGGGCATCACAGGGTTTTTCACTCCCCACGATATTGTGAAAATTAAAATTCAATATTGCCAGTAATCTCCAATTGCTCTGCTCATCGTCGCTCGGCTCCACCTCGGTCGAGAACGATGTCAGCATTTCCAGTTGGCCTGGAAACTCCACCGAGTCTATACATGCCCAGTCCGTCAACCTGTCATAGCGCAGCGAAAGATCGCCATTAGTGCAGATCACCCGTGCTGAAAATAGCAATGGCAGTGTATCCAGATCAACATTCGGCAGTGAAAACAAAACCTCGTGACGCAGTCGCCCGCGCGAATCAAGCCTTCTTTGCGCCTCCCAACAAACCCGCGGCGTACGTTTAGAGTATCCAAACGAGTACAACCGCGGAATCTCCACCTCTCCCTGGGGAGTGACTTCGAATACGGCATCAACCCGGGAGATCTTTGTATGCTCTGATGCGTTCGCATCTGCGAAGACTGGCACCCGAATAGAGGTATGCTCATATCGGATGGGCTCACCCCGAGCCACAAACTGATTCACAATAGGCACAATGTTTATCTGAAAAGTGGTACTGGACACTGCACGAATCTCGTGGGCAGTCATGTTTTTCACGAAGAAATCGATCCACAGGTGTCGGCTGTGGCATTGCCTAACCGCGTCACCCAGATCTCGCAAACGCACAAAGGCCTGCTTTATCGGGTAAGCAAAGAACTCCTTGACTATCTGTAATCCAAGATAACTGTTGCCTGACTTCTCCAAAAAGCAAAAGTCTTCATCAAACGCCCTTGGCTTAAGACTGTCCAGATCAAGAAAGCCTAAAGAAGTGCCATCCCCTTGCCCCAGATGAATATTGGTTAATCGGGAGAACAGAATCTCCTGCATCCGACCAGACGCTGCGCGATCCCCTTCAATCAAAAAGTCCAGTTCATTCAGATCCAAAGAGGCGAATGTGGCTGAAGGGTCGTTCATCTCCAGAGCAACGCGGATCACAACATCAGCGCTGGAATCAAACTCTTCACCCATGAACTCAAAAGGCGATACCTGGGCCTGAACGGCGTGTACCACAAATGGGTACAGACAGGTGTCCGCTGCCACACTACAAATAATGGACGATGCTTCTTTTCCCTGCGGCGAAAGACGCGCACCTTTTTGAATTGGCTTAATGGCGCCCAGTGATTCACGATCTGGCCTTAATGCCAGTAACGTTGCAGCCGGCACGATATCGTCCAGGCCGGGGTAATTAAGTTGCAGTAACGAGCGTGTCAGTTCTGGAAACTGCTGATCCAACGAATGTTCGGTCTTGGCCGTCAGGAACGCCACGCCCTCGAGCAGACGTTGCATATGCGGATCATCGTAAACTGCAGGAGATTCCCCATCATCCTGCATCGACTCCCCTGCCAGAAATTCCCGATAGGCGTTTCTGATCAAAGACAACTCGAACTCAAAGTATTTCAGAAAGTCTTCAGTCAAGTTCTGACTCCGTCACCTCAATCCAGGTTCCATTCCGTTGTAAATTGGCACCAAAAAAAATATCGGTCCATCGCTCGCGGACTTTAGCGACACCTGAAATCCCGATTCGAAGATACGCCCCACTGGTCTGGTCCGGGTAAATTTTAACAGTCACCTCCCGCAGTCGTGGCTCAAATGAAACGATAGCGTCTTCCAGATGTCGGGCCAACTCCTGGCGATCACCATGGTAGTTTACCGGGTAACTACCAAAGGAAAGTATTGAACCGTCCAATACTTGCGTGCCATGTTGCTCTATCAGAACAGGCAAAGATCCGAGCATCAGCGAGAGGTTGCGCTGAAGATCTTCGACCAGGTCAAAAGATGTAGCTGACCCCGCAAGGAGTCGGCCCAAAAGACTGGTGGATAGTTCGGTCGCTTTCATTGCTCACGCTCTATCGCGACGGTAATCTCTCCGCCGATATCATCCAACTGCCACTGCGGTACGACTTTGAGAACGCAGTGCAGTACTCGAGTATCTTCGACCTCATCGAGACTCAAAGAAAACGTCCTCAACGGATAACGACAAAGAAGGCTCTCATCGCCTGAATCCAACTCGGTCGTGTAACGCGACAGCCAGGCTCTCAACTCACTCTCGCATTCCGCCGGGGTGAGCAGTCGCCCCAGTAAGTGACGAATCCGCTTTTTAACATAATGTGCGACACGACAGATCGCGAGTGTCGTTTCAATCCGTGAATCAATCCTGTGCTGGGGTAATTTGGCGGCGTCAGACACGGACGGATTATCAAGAAAAAGGTACTTACCGGTAATACGGTTTCGTGTTGCCGCGATAAAACCCCATCGGCCGTAGAACTCGGCCAAGTTCTTGGAGAAACTATACTTGGCGACCGGCTCAACCAGGAACTCGGGTGCGTGGCTCTGGGGGGCGAGGTTGATCATCGACCCTTGATACTTTCCAGGCCAGACACTGCGCAGAAATCCAAACCAGGAGGTTCTGGAAAACTCCCGCATTACGACGGCGGCAAAGACGAATACCGGGTTACACCACAGATCCGTCGAATGCGACGGATTCTGATCGAACAGAACACCTGCCTGGTAATTGTGATACCGCCCGTGCAGACGAAAAGATGACATAACCACAGCAACGTATTTCGCTGATGGGCGTTGGCGAAACTCCCGCCACGACGAGAAGTACGGACCCGATAACAGTTTGTGCATTCTCGCCGTATCTGCGAACCACCCGGCGTCGGTTTCTCCAAAGAACGTCGGTGCCGGTGCCAAGATGACTGGGCAAAGACACGCTTGGCCAAGTTGGCCCAGACGCGAGGCGGTTTCCAGATCTAAATAGGCAGTTTCGGTATCTGCATCTATCGCGAGAAAAAATGAGCTCAGCAACAGCCCAAAGGGTTGCCCGCCGGCCGTGTTGAATTCCCGGTTGGCTACCAGATTGTATAGCGCAGTGCGAGAGACATCCTCAAAAACGTCGAGATCTCCCGTAAGCTCTTGAGCCGAGACATCCAGTATACGAACCCCGGTTCGCCGCCGCGACACTGGCATTTCTATCAGGCTCGCAACATCCAGCCAGCTGGTTTTTAGGGATATGAACCGAGTGTCGGCGAGAATTTTCTCTAGTTGGCGCGACACACTGCTGTCAATCTCAGCGATGAGCCTGTTCAGCAACGCAAGCAGATAATCGCGGGACTCAAAGGCTCTCGGGTCAATGTCAGCCAGAATCCGCGCCACCTGTGGCAAATAGTCTTTTACATCCGGTGCCAGCGCGCTGAGTTCTGTGAGCTGAGATTTCATCCGCTGGTGACTAACGCTACCAGTTGGTAGCGTTAGTCAAGCCTGTCTATATTGAAACCGAAGCCAGTATCAACCCCCGGGGATGTTGGCAACCATTCGAATGGAGGTTGTGAGCTCCTCCAACTGCAGCCATGGTCTCAGATATGCGACTGCCTGATACGACCCCGGTCGACCCGGCTGCGGTTCGACGGTCACCGCTGACGCCGCTAGGGGAGTCTTTGCTCGGGATGCATTGCCAATAGCGCCTGAGTTGGTAAAGGTATTGATCCAGTCGGTGTACATGCGCGTAATATCCGGAGCCTCATAGGCAGAACCAAGCCAGTTTCTACCCATAATCTTGAGGTAGTGGGCAATTCGACTGCTTGCCATAATGTACGACAGCCGTGCAGAAATAGCAGCGTTGCTGGTTGCTTCTGGTTCAGTATAAGTCTTTGGCTTCTGACAAGTCTGGCTGCCGATGAATGCCGCATAGTTGCTGTCTTTGAAATGCACCAAAGGTAAAAACCCAAGGTCGCCCAGCTCTTTTTCCCGCTCATCGGTTAGATTGACTACAACCGGGCACACCTGCTGAAGATCACCTTCTTCCGTGCGCCGCACAAGATTGGGCAGACCTTCGACCTTGCCACCATTCTCCACACCTCTGATCGCCGTACACCAGCCACTGGCCGTAAAGGCCTGGGACATGTTCAGGCCCATTTCATAGGCCGCATTTGACCAGACCAACTGCGCATCACTCTTCGGGTTGGGATTACCGTCGACATCGGTCCCGAGTTCCTCGTACTGAAAGGCATCGGTAAATGCGCCCTTAGCACCATAGGGCATACGGGCCATCGTCCTGGGCAAAGTCAGAGCAACATACCGGGATTCATCAGTTGCACGAAATCCGCTCCAAGCAGCGTACGTAGGTAAATCAAAAGAAGCGGCGACCGGTTTGTTATCGTTAAATGATTCAAATGTTTCGTAGTCGAACATCGCTGGTGAGGCTGCGGCAAAAAACGGCGCGTGACTCGCAGCCGCCACCTGTGACATATCGGTGAGCAAGGCCATATCGTCCGTGCTTGGCCCGAATTCATAATCGCCCAGAAGCGCTCCGAAAGGCGAGCCCCCTGCAGTGCCGTACTCTTCCTGATAAATCAGGTTGAATAACGGACTACGATCAGTGGCCGGCGCGTCCTGAAACTGTTGTAACAGTTCCCGTTGATTAAAGTCGTTCAGTTTGATCTTGAGTCCAGGGCCAAGGTCGCTCTCTCGAACCAGTTTTTGCAGGCCACGCCAAGACCCCTCAAGTCGCCGAAATTTATCCTGCTGCATAACCGCGGCCAGTTGTTTCGATGCCTCCTGGTCAATCTTCTCGATCGCGGTCTCGATCGTCTTGGTGACATTCTTGTCCCATGTAACCACGCCCTTAAGCGCCTCTTGTGTGATGACCGAGAGCAGTTGTTTGGTTGTTTCTGCCGGCGTTCTCTCAGTCGCCTGAAGCGCCCGTTCGAGATAACTTGCCGGAGCCTCTTTAGCCTCGCCTGCTGCGCCCTTACTTACCTGTTTTTTTTCTGCCATTTCTATCTCCCTTAACTACTCAGACTTGGGCTCAGCACTAACGCCGAGTTCTTTAGATAACGCTGCAACAGTATCGGCGTCCTGAAGCACCTCTTTCAGCAACGCCTCCAAATCTCTTGATCTGTCGGCTTTGGCCAGCAAATCCTTAAGCTGGGTGCGCGTTTCCATTAACTTGGCAAGCGGTTCGACCTTCTCGATTAATGCTTCGGGTTCAAAATCCTTCATCGACGAAAAAGTCAGATCTGCTTCAATGACGCTATCGTCACCTTCAAGTGTGTTCTCCACCTTCATCTGCAGTCGTGGGGCGACTCTTTCCATAACCTGATCAAAGTTGTCTTTATTGAGATCGACAAAAGTACGCTCCTCTAGTGGGGCGCGCTCTTCTTTATCGGCTGAAAAGTCTCCCAAAACCCCGATAATGAACGGGAGTTCGATGGTCTCGACTGCGCCACCAGTCTCTACATCATAGGTGATGCTGACGCGATTTTTGGATACTCGTTTGTGTTGTTCATTCAATGCCATTACTCGGCTCCTTGTCCTTGATCACTTGGTTATTTTAAGTCGGCTTTTGAGACAAGTTTCGCCGTGGGTGTATCGTACGCCACGGTTGCTGTCTTTTCGATCTTGCCGCCTTCTGTTTCGATATAGTAGGTGATCGTCACCTTGGTATAAGCAAGACTGAAACTCTCAGAAGGCTCTCCCCCATCGGTCGTTTGCAATGAATAGTTCGAGATCCGGCTACTCTCAAGTTCAAATTCGAGATAAGGTACGACGCCGTCGCCTTGGCGGTTTGGCTTGGTGTTGGCAATATAAACCGTTTTACCTTTATCGCCCGGCATAAACAAAAATGTGGCGATATACGCAGATGCCCCATCAAAAGATTTGCTACAGGAGAGTTCGCCCATATGCACGATACCGGAGTCACGGTTTTCGGCATTGCCGATTTCAATATTAACGCCGCGGGCACCAGACCAACCGGCTGACTGCAATGCAAACCATCCCTCTTTGCCGCCAATCTTCTCGACCGAAGCGCCCCCTTTAATCTTGTCGTTCTTATCAATTCGCATGAACAACGTTGCCATAAATCTTACTCCTCAGAATTATTTACATTGATCCGTGCAGATCTTGCTTGATACCGCCAGGAATTCCTAAATATAGGCTACATTTCGGGCCAGATCAATCATGATCCGAAAAAATCGGGAATCTCTCCGCATCTCATACAACACCGTCACTTGTCTTCAACACCGTCATTTATCTTCTCGTTGTGGTGCCCAACCGCACTGGCACTTTGCCCGTGTGCGAGGGCTATACCAACGTCGCCGGCATGGCCATAGTAGGCCTCTTTACCCAATGCACTGGGAGGCCACGGGGGTATCACGGCCGCCGAATTGATAGCGGCTACCACCGCATGCGCGTACAAGTAAGCCGGCGGCGCCAGCGCCTCCTCACCAGGCTCGCTGATACTGCCCGATCCGTTCCAGAAAACCGCCTGCGCAAGCCAGCCGGGCCCTGATCTGAGGCCGACCCTCGCAGCGGTTTTTTGCGCCCGGATACGGTGAATCTCACCTGGATCCCAAGCCCACATCCGGGCCGCCTCCAAAGCTTGTTCTTCCGCTGGCGTCCAATGACCTTGTCGAAAGTCAAGGCACTGTACCCCGTACCAGATGCTATCCCGGATCGGGAACGCAAAACACAAAAACTGGACAAGATCAGAATATTGCTGATCATTATGTAAACGCTGGATCGTCTCACTGGGTGCAAGATCGTCTAGCGCCAGCCCCACGCAAATGTCGGAAGGTTCGTATCGAGACAGAATGTCCGCGCTCGTCTTATCGATAATTTTTCTTAATGGGGTCAATTAATTTTCACCAAAGCGCCTTTGATCTCGGTAATCGTCCCTGATAGCTGTGTCTGTGCCGACGACTTGATTGTCGCTCCACTATCGCCCTGAATATCAACCGTAGTCGGGCTGTTTATCTTGACTCCCGATGTTCCCGTAAATTCGGCGCTAGTACTGGATTTGCAGGTCAACCCTGCCGCTGCAGAGATACTGGTATCTTTTGTCGTTGATGTATTAAGAGTTCCCGCTTTTATGGTGATGCCACTTTTGTCCAGTGTGATGGAATTATCCGCGACCTTGATTACGACTCTCTCTTTTCCTTCAATAGTGATCTCCTTGGACTTCTCAGTAAGGCTGTTCTGTGCTTCAAGAAGATAGGTATCATCGGCATTAACCTCAGCTTTCTTTTCGATTTTCTGGTTCAGTTCTCCCTTGATGGTCTCGTTTAGATCTTTTTCGACATCGACAGTCATGTCCGCTGCTGCGTGCATATACACCAGTTCCTCTCCGGATTTATCATCAAAATAAAGCTCATTACTCTTACCTGAAAGCTTTGTACTGAAGCCGGTCTTAGTCGAATTAGCCTCCGGAAAGATGGCGGTATTTACACTGTTATACACACTGGCGATCACCACCGGGCGGTCTATATCCTCATCAATAAAGCCAACCAGAACTTCATCACCCGCTCTAGGAACAAACTGTGCGCCCCTTGTTTTGCCCGCCATCGTCTGTGCCACCCGGATCCAGCAACTGGGCGAGTCACCACTGGTACTGTCCCAGTGAAAGCGAACTCTTACACGGGCCTGATTATCCTGCTGCGGTTTCCCCGAATCCTTACCTTCCACAACCCCACTGGTGATGCCAGGGGGGATCGGTTTTCGATGCAGAGGCGGATAAAACGATCTCACAGAATCTATACAGCTGAAGCGATTCGAGCAGCGAAATGTCTCATCTGCCTCGTTGATAAAATCGTGGGTAATAGCAACCAGAAGATAGTCACCCAGTTGGGCGCTGTCAAAATGAGCCAAGAGACTAAATGTCTTGTTAAGTGTCAAATTGCTGCTCGCGCTCTCTCCCTTGATGACTTCATAGTTTCGTCCACTCTGCTCTGATCTACGTTTCAAAAGAGTGTCTGAGAGCGTCTCTGTTTTTCCAGATACGGTGGGCTCGGTAAATGACGCACTCGTTAGTGAGCTGGCGTTGGCAAGTTTATCTGCTGTTTTCTGTTTGGCGGTCTGCGCATATTTAGTCTGTTCATAATCGTAATTTGCCAACTGAACAGACGCATCGTGAAAACTATGCTCTGGCTGCCACTCAAAAATAGTGTTTTTTCCTTCCTCCGGATCGGTCTGATAGACAAAGCCGGATCCACTTAACTTCTGCGATGTGGTCGCCGCATCCTGCATTACCATTTTGTGACCGCTGATTTCTTGTTCGAAATAGAAATTCACACCAACCTCAGCCAGTAACCGCCGAACGAACTCATAGTCACTCTCGCCATATTGCAAACAGTAAGGTCGAACTAAGCCTGGCACCGCAAGAAACTTGAACTCACCGCTAAAGCCCGCATCCTCAAAAATGCTTGAGACAATGGCCTGCGTATTTTGACTCTGAAATACCCGATAATTCCGGGTAAAACTGAGCAACCAAAACCACGGGCACAGAGTCACTTCATAAGTCCGCATCCCACTGATTTCAACGGCAATACCAGCGCGCACTTTCTCAATATAACCCTCGAACTCTCTTTGCTTTTTTGCGCTACTCCCCGATGCATCGTATACAGAACAGGTTAACTTCTTTCCGATCAGAGTATCTGGTTTTAGGCTCTTAGCAACCAGTTGGACGGTAATATGACCAACCTCGGAAAGCGCCTCTTGCACCGTAAGGCGTCCCACAAGATATTGCTTTCCGTCACTATCTACTGCACGTAGACGGCTGCTGTCGGGATTAAAATCTGCGTCCATAATCCATACCCCGTTACATGTGAGTTGCCTGGTAGTGTTGAATTTTCGTCGAATACTCCTGGATATCTGTCTGACAGGCTTTTCGCCACTGTTGCAGGATACGCCTTGCTAATCTCTCCCCAAAGCGTGAAGTAAGGTTCACCGGAGTTGGCGCGCCACGAGAAAAATACTCAGCAATAGACTCCATCTCGAATGGATGGCGTCGATGGGTCGCAACGAAATCGGTGCACGCCAGAGAATACAAGTCGTCTTCAGCCGATACCGCACTACGACCGGTAACCTGCCCCCAAGCCGCGTATGGCGGACTAAAACAGCGATAGGGAATTGAATCATATCTGGCGCCAAGCGGGCTGGACGCACCGAAGTCGATCAGGTACACACCGTGCGAGGAAATCAGAATATTGGCCGGTTTGATGTCCCCGTGACTCAGGCCATTCTCACGGAGGCAGGCAAGAACCCCACGGACAATATGATACCAGTCGACTTTAATCAGTACCCCCTGTTGCACCAATTCTGCCAGCGGGCGGCCGGGCAAGGTCTGGAGAACCAGCTCCGTGCTGGTTGTTGATTCCTTAAGCTCAACAAGCTTGGGAATCGATTGATGGCGAAGATCTTCAAGAACGTGCGCTTCATTCCGAAGTACACCACGCTGCACCTGCGATCGGGCAAATTTTCGAATTACTGATCCATCGACAAGGGTCCATTTTTCGTTTCGCCGAAGACGGTCGAGGTCGATTAAGCGACTCGTATGGCCAGTCCCGCATCTCTCGCTGTGCACCGAGCAGAAAATGCTAGAGTTTCTCAGGCGGGACATAACCAGGGAGCAGTGACGAATCAAAGGGATTCTCGAGATCGTGAAGTCTGATCTGCACCCCGATGCGCTCGGAATCCACAGCAAGCTGTGTGGTCAACTCCCGATCCTGGTTTGTTACTCTAGCGCCCGACAGCAACTTAAACCACGACCACGGCGAGTTAAGTTCCCGTTTACCGGCAACGGCAACGCCCCGATTCGTCTGCAGCTGCAAGCGCTCACCGTGCACTGGCCAGTGCTGCGGTAACCACAGCACGGGACCATGACGATACAGAAGCAGTGGAGTATCCGCTTCGATGCTGAACGCCGTTAATGACGCACTCATCTTACTGACCTGAAGATCGAAACCCACCTCAAGTTTCTTACCGGTAGGGTCAAACAGAGCCTGACGAATCTGCGTGGCCCTTTCGATATCTGATTGCACAGTCGGGCTGAGTTCTATGTTGCTTGCCCAAAGAAAACTGGTCGGAACTCCTTTAACCTGTGCCCCGTACCGAAAAGGCGCGATCCAGTTCGTAACAAACGAGTCGATCACACCTTTTTTGCCAAAAAACCTCACTACATCATCAAGTTTCGCATCGACTTTGCTGTCTGGATCAAAAGGGTACTTGCCCGCCAAGCGTTGCTGAAAGCGTCGATACACAGTCGCTTGCCAGTAGCTGGATAACCAGTCCTTCGCAGCCGCCATCAAGACCACATTGGCATCGTTCGAGATTGTCACCAGCCATTGCTTGACTACCGGTGGGAAATTGTCTGCTGACAGACGCATCTTGGCCAGCGGATTAACCTTGGCCGCTTCGACGTCGGCCCACTGTGAAAAAATCTCGCCGGCATTACCGTCTGCCCCGATAAAGGGCTGAACCCACTGATTGAGCATATGAATGGACTGAAGCAAGATCGCGACCTGGGTTTTCTTAGTGGCCGGTTCGGCCAGTTTGTGATACGCCGAGAATGCATCGGTAATATCCTTGGCCGCCGCCTGTTTAAGGCCGACGCCGATATCGGCTCTGCCCGTGCCCGCAACCACCTTCTCTGCCTTTTCCACCTTACTCAACAGGGTCGGCGCCTTCGGCGTGGCGCCTGTCGACACTGGCAGGGTTACCGCAAGCCGGGTATGCGCATTCACCAGATTGATGATCTTGGCCAGAGGCGATGAGCTGGCAGACCCAGCAATGGCCAGACTTTGCCCTAACCCCGACTTGCTGGTGACCGGCTTCGTATGAATAGATTCCAGAATGCCGTTCCAGACGTCGATGTAGTCTCTTATATAAAGTTGTTGAACCTGGGCTGCCAACACGTCGTAGCCGTTAAACGCCAACGACCCATGCAAGCTCGGATCCAGGGCCTTCACCCATTCAAGTGCAGTTCGGAGTTGTTTTGAATCGGTGGAAAGATCCAAAGCACTAAAGCCGTCGTGGGTAAAGAACACCGGCACAGTCAATGACGGCATCGGATCGTCACTGATACTAAAAAGTTCCGTACCTCCGGTAATCTCAAACACATCTTGAAAGCCAGTACCCAACACTGAAATCAATTCAACCGGTCCCATATTCGCCCGTTCAGTTCGGATCAGCTGATAGACCACCTGCGCCAGGCTGTACTTGCTCAACTCGGCAACAGCAATCTTTTGCATTTTTGTTGCCGCTTTAACTTCTCCCAAAGGGAACGAATCGATGTCCTGCAAAAGCGTTGCAAGTTTCGCCCTTCTTGCTTGATCCAGTTCGGAGAACGCTTGCAAGAAGAAGTCTTGATACGCAAGACGCCATTCAATATTGCCGGCCTTACTTTTCTGCGCCAGGTGCACATAAATAGCCGCAGCCCGAACGGCCGGCGCTAATGTGAACCTGCTTGGTTTAAGCCTATATTGATGGATTTCGTCCGTTTCCGCCTTGGCCAGCATCGGTAACGCAAAGCGCGATAGCTCAGCACTGTACATATTGGTTACATTGGCCAAACTGTTGTCATTAGGAATCCAGAAACTGGTTTGAGGTCTTTTCTTCTGGTAAATCGCATAAGTCTCGGCCCGCAATGCGCTTAACTCATCGATACCGTGAGTTGCCTCAAACATCGCTTGGGGATTGGCCTTAACGTGCTCACGATAGGTATTTATGCCATCGATTGCCTGTTGAAATTGCTCGTTTTTGAAAATGAATTCAACCCGCAAAGACCAGATCATAAAACCTAGGATCGCAACGCACCCGATTGCCAGCGCTAGCGCGGCCAGCTTGGCGCGCAGATTGGCACCGCGACGCACACCAATTACCTGTGAATCCGGGTGCAGAGCTTGATTGATCAGATTCCGGACAAACAAAGACCGGGTGCTTGGTACCTGCAATCCCGGCAGAGTAAAGCGCAATCCCACTGCTCCGGCGACGGCGCCAGCCAGAAGGTCTTTCGGGGTTCGCCCAGACACCGTATTGATCAGAAAGAGCCCTCTCATCCACACCGGTGGGTCATTGCGGGCTGAGCGCGTTAGCTGGTGGAAAATGCGCGTCAGTGCCGGTTTCAGCATGACCGCCTGCAGTGGCGCAGCGGCAATACTGGTGCGGTAGTCCGCATCCAGCTGACTCGCTAGGCTGGACACTCGCCGATCGGACAGCATCTGAAGTATCTGCGCATAGGCGACGTTAAACTGATCTTCATCGAACTGGCCAGCGTGATCCGCCTTGATTAAGGCACCTAACGGGGCATCACAGAACTCTTCCGTCGCTGTAGAGAAAAACTGGCAGAAATCCGCGAGCGAGGACATACCTGACAAGAGCGTATAGACGGGCGCACTGATGCCCGCCGCACGAGAAAAACGGATCAATGCCTCCCGGGTCGCCGAGGCAAAATCATGGGCCGGCGCTTCTGAATCATCCAACAACAGCTCACAATCAATATTGACGATGATGCCGTTAAGTGGCTGGCGGTGTCGAAACCGCCGCAGGGCGCGGCCCAGATCGCGCGCCAAATGTGGGTAAGCAAAGGTGGAGCCCCGGTCCAATGTAATAAACGCTGACTCCTCTCCCAACCAATATTGCACCGGCGAATCACTGCCGATTTTCTCGATTGGCTTGAGACCCATCTTACCCAGTATTGGTTTCTCCCGACCCAGGTCATCAGTCAACAGGAGAAACAACGGCAACTCGTATTTGGATCGGGGCCGATATAAACGTCGAATACTCGCCCACAGAATCATGAGCTGTCGCCTGAGATTCGGACGGTGCCACCAGTTTCGAATCTGCCGACCTGAGCGTCGAGCCAGCGAGCCACCATAGTAGGACACAACAAAAACCAAGCCAAACAACATCAGGAGAAGCAACAGTTGCTGCCAGAGCTGTGAAGGAATAGCCGCCAGATGGAAAAACACGGCCGCCAACACGGTTACCAGCGTACTGATCACAAGGCAGACGATTAAGCGAACACTCAACTAAGACTCTCCATTATTTCGTTTACACCTGTCTAATTTCCCTGATCAAGCCCACATTCAGTGAGCTCCAGGTTCACGGTTTCACCAAATGATTTATGCAGCCCAGTTCAGGCAATTCCTGCGGTTATTCGGTTTTTGTATTCACACTCTTGGCGCCGACGACAACCTTATCTATCTCTACAGTCAACTGCTGGAACTGCTGCCCCCGACTGACGGCGTTGGCCCTGAGAAACATATTGCCGCCCAGAACGACCAGAAGCGCCAAGGCAGCCCCGACCATACCGATCAGCCCAAGGCGGATACGCATCACTTTGGACTTGGATCTTTCTCTTGGAACCTCTGCGCTCCCACTGGCCTCGACCACCGGGATATATTTTTCGAGTTGCACTTTGATATCGTGCTGAACGCGATGAATCGCATCGGTTTTTTCGCCACGGTGTTTGCCCCGAAAGCCGATCGCCAGAAAAAAGAATGCCAGTTCAAGAAGATCGGCATAGTTTCGCGGTTGACGCAGCATTCGGTCTGTCAGTGTAAAAAAGAGTTCACCTCCGTTTCGAACCTTGAAAATCCTACTCAGCAGGGAGTCGTTGGCCCAGATATCGGCATTTGTCCAATTACTGCACAACACCAATTCATCGATCACAATCGCAAACAAGAAACACGCTTTATCGACCTTCTCGACCGGAAGGTCTATCTGACTACCCTTGATTTTCAGGGCATGAATCATCCCGTAAACCCGACGCCGGAATTCGCCAAGATTATCGGGCTCTGGAATACGCGGCAACTTGACACAAAGCGCCAGCAATTCTGAGGCGATCATCATCAACTGATTATCCGGAAAGGCAGAACCCTGGAAAAGAGCGCTGGCACTGGCTCCGACCGCTAGAATCTTGTCGCTGCCGTCCGGCGCGCCCGTGCTGGACGCGTCGCTGCTGCCCGTTTGATCTGACTGATCTATGGTCAGGGTGGGTTCATCTAGATTATCCATTTTCCTGCCTTACCGTATAGCAAAAAACCGAACCGTGGGATTTGGAATCCGGGTATCCACATGCAGAGCAACCAAATCCCGGTTCTTGACCAGTTCACGCCAGATGGGGCTGTCAGTATTAATTCGAAAATAAACCGCGTTGGCATCTGGCCTAAGCTCCGGCGGAGCCACTGGCAGCAGTGTCAGATCGACTCCGGACAAAGAACTGCGGATAAGTTCATTGATGCTTTTGGCGCCCGCGACCTTCGCGACATTGGCAAACAGGTCCTGTAGCTGTTCACGACTGTCATCAGCGGTCACCGAGAGAAAAAACCGGTACCGCAATAGCTCTTGAGGATTACTGATGGACGCTCGCAGTAACCGGTGCTCTTCAAAAAGATCTCGATTGAACTGGAATTCAACGACCGAATCCTGTTGCGAGAGGGTTAATCGCTCGCGAAGACTGCTCAGTACAAGGTTAAATGCTCCGAAGCAATCTGATGGATCATAGTACTCAATTTCAGGGCAACTCTCCGGCCCAAGACTGGCAAGTTCTGCGTTAAACCGGCACAGATTGATGTATAGCTCATGGGTGTCTAGCCGACAGTTTTCCAGAGTCGCACATAACCATGGTGCCCAGCGGTAAAGCGTTTGCAGTAGCATGTACTCCCTGAACAGAACATGCTGGGTATTGGGATTAACCTCCGCCGTGATCTTCGCCAGTTGATTCCTGGCACGACTTTGAGTCAACGTCTCAATCTCCTTGATGCGATCGACCATCTGTGTCGATGCCCCAAATACCATACACATAGGAAGAAAGCTCTCATCCAGAATCACTTCGCCTGTGTCAGAGGTCTGCAGTACCCGAGCAACTGGAATTAACAAAAATCCCGACAGATCCTCACCTTCCAGTCGTAGTTGAAGATTAGGCTGTCCAACCAGGAGTTGAACTGAGCTGCTGTCATCGCTGGCGTTGTCAAAAACGGTAACCTCTTTGCCTGTGTATTGCGTTACCGCATCCGGATCGTCAAGGTACTCTGGTCCACCCTTGCGGGCAACTGGAAGACAAAGAAATACCTTTTTTTCGATCGTGCCAGGAGAAATCTGTATCACCAACTCTTCATCGTCAACGAAAAACCCCCCACCGGGAAACACTCCGGAGACACCTGAAATTGCAAATTTTCCGACCTTACCAAGGTCGTGGTTGATTTCCATTGAGATCAGTCCCGCCCGGGGTCGAAGACTCGATGAAACCGCCGCATTATGGTCTATATACCACCGGAGGTATCGCTCCTGCTGCTGGAAGTGCTGAGGCGTTACAAACATACCCTCCTTCCAGATTACCTTGGTCGAATCACTCATCGAAATAATTCCTTTTTAGATCTTCCACCAGGGTTTTTTTACGGCAGGCCTGAACACCGCCACATTATTACCCGATAAGGTTACGAGGATGGTGTCATCAGCAGACTGGGACGTTTTGTGCGTACCCAGCGGCAGTACCGAGCGGTAGTTGGCAGACTGGTAATCAGAGAACTCAGCCAGCACGGCAAAGAACTTTGCCTCCTTGTGAATCAATACCTCTACTTCCCGGGTCTCTCCTGGGACCAGCGGCGTGAGCTCCTCTTTTCCGAGCAGGCTACCCGCCAATATCGCGTCATCAGAGGTGAACAGGCCCGGCCCCTTCTCACCCATAAACTTACCAGGGTCTTTCAGCTGATAAAACCTTAGTAAGACTGGTTTTGCGGGAACTCCCTTGGAAGGATTGATGGTATCGTCTGCATACACAATTACCTTGAACTTGAGGAGGGGATCGACAGGAGCGGTACCCATACACGCGCTGACCAAGATGGCCAAACAGCAAACGGCTAGACTTTTTATCACAGACATTAACGGCTTCTAAGCTCAGCTTCGTGGTATTGCTTACGAACCAACCCCTTAAATTGGGCGTGAAACTCTTTTTTCTCGTATTTTTCCCTGAAAAAACCACAATAGGCCTTCCAAAGCGACTTCTCTCGCCCAAACCGGTTGAGGCGGCCTTTCGATAGTTGTTCCTGAAGAACTGTGGGGCTAAATTGAAGCACAAACTGATCGATCGCTTCATCGAGTTCATCGTTCAGTTGATCCGATGTTGGACCTGGGCGCGGCTGGCTTGCAGTTCGCATCAGTGACGAGGATCCATCTGTCGCATCGAAAATTCGCCTGTATCGATCATCGCCGCCCACCCCAGCATTTGGGGTATTTTCGGGCCGAGAGATTACCGACACCTCGCCAGAGGCCAACTCGCTTTCATCAGTACCAGCTAATACAGAAATATCAGGGGTAATTTCAAATGGATCCTCGCCGAAGGGCTGCCCCTGTTGACGGTCTTGTGCAACACCAACCATGTGCTCGGAGAACTCCTGAAGAAGCTGTTCGCCCACGTAGTCCAGGCTCGCACTTGGTGCTGATTGCGGATCCGGATCCAGAGACGCAACAATATCTTCGTTACTGATCTGCATTGGGTCCGAGAACAAACACTCATCCGGCTTATCCTCAATATCATGGCGATCAACTTCTGTGGAATGGCCGCGCTGCCTTGTCTCTGCGCCGCGTTGGATGTCCGTCACTAGCAGGGAGAATCCAGCAATTGAGATCATATCACCATCATAAAGGGCCTGTGGCATTTCCCGGGGCGCCGGTTGCAAATTGACGCTGATCGGGTTCTTTCCACAATCCGTAAGGGTAAAGCCGTTGTCCACTTTTTCGATCCGCGCCTGAAGTCTGGAGATACTAACTCCGGGTAACTGAAGGCTGCAGTCGAATGCGCGGCCTATCGATCCCCCGTCTTCGGATATATCGACGACTCTTTTCGGAGCAGGAGATTCGTCGGGTTGCTCTACGACTTGAATCGAGATTTTCATCGGACTCCGATACTAATACAGAGGATTCTGAAACACTAACAGGATCGCTGGTTTGATTTTAGACCACACAGCGTTGCACAATAACAGTGTGGACCTGGCCCGCCTACCTTCATTGCACCTGATTATGCAAAATCTCCAAGTCTTTTGCACTAACGCAGTCGTTCAGAACTCCCTCGGGAGTTCCCGACAGTCCGGTGGATATAATTCACACTCAGCCCGCAAGCCCGAGATGAGAAGAAGAAGCCTCTTTGCCTTCCTAATAGCATCGGTGTCGCCACAGCATCCCACGCGCCATCATTGTCATCCGGCGGGTTTCCGGCCCTGTCGGTCGGATTTTGGAGGTTTTTGGATAACTGCACACGAGTGCGCCAACGCGACGGTATCTACACATCTGGGGGTTTCCGTTCGGCTCTTGCGCGAAAGATCGCTGCAGCCCAACGCAGCCAATTGACACCATGACAATCATCTCCTGGCCGCTCCTACGCATGATCTCCAGCGGTACGCTTATCGCATTGAGCTTGCTGGTGTCGGCTTGCGTGGCAACCCCCTATGTCAGCCAGCATAAATATCTGCTGGGCGGCTATTCGGACAAATCCATCGAAAGCAATATCTTTGAAATCCGATTTCGAGGAAACGCCTTTAGCTCTCGTGAACAAGTCATTGACTTTGCCCTGCTGCGTTCTGCTGAGGTCGCAATTGAAAATCACTGCGCTTATTTTTCGATCATCGATGCAACAGAAGAGAAAACCGATAAATCAGACAATGCCTCCCAACAGACCTACCTGGGCGGGCCGCAGTTAATGCACCCAGTGAGTGTGTACGGTAATTTCTCCACTGACGGGGGTACAACCTTCTTTTTGCAAAAACCGCGGGTATCGAACCGAATCCTATGTTTTAAGACAAGACCCGATATTGAACATCACCTGTACGATCCCAGATTTGTGATTCTGAGTCTGAAAACAAAGTATGGCCTTCGACAGTACAGCGCGTGTCGGCCAAAAGCGGAGGATACAAAGCAGTCAACGACCGATTGCCGCTAACTCTATTTTCTGAATGCACCCGACCCCGACTGATAGTGTCGCCCGTTGGGACGCAGATTCTAACTTTCCGTCAGGGAAGGCTAGAAGACCCCAGGGTGCTTTATCTCCTCAGACAGGGCGTCAGTTTCAACATTCAAGAGATTTCTCAAAAAAAAGATCGACGCCGTCCTGGTTGAAATTTCTGTTTTCTCTTTTACCGTCAACCATTGATCGACACTACCAATCAGTTGGTGCAAGACCTTCAAACCGATATTCAACGCATCCTGGCCTACGATCATGATGTCACGCAAGGCGTACTTTTCCTTATTAATGCCCTCGCGAACGGCTTTCTCTGACTCAAATTTCACCCCGCGGCGGATCTGATCATGTCGCCTGCCATCATAACTGCCCTGTGACGCTTTCTTCTCCGACGCTGTGCTGATGCGGTCCCCAATCTCACCGGACTTCCAAATACTGCTTCCATAGGCTGCCTCAAACTGGGTAAATGCCAGATCCAGTTGCTTGGTCTCTTTGGTCCGCCTCGAAAACAGAAACCGTGGCTTTTGCGTGCTGAAAAACCCTACAGAATTGAATTCCTTCCAGTTCCCGAGCGTCAACAGAGCCCCAAAAGGCAGGCCTGATCTCAGCGCGCGTAAGTCCGCTCCTCCAACCTGGTAGTGGCTCCCTTGCGTAACCCCGTCGTTTGCGGCAATGGTGTCCAGATTCGATTTCGTTACCAGAGTTCCCCGCTATAAAGGAAGATCTGGCCTAAATCGTTGCCCGTGATATTTACAAGACTCGGGCACTCAGAAATTTTGTTGTGGGCCAAAAGGTACGGTTTTCTGCCATTTGTCCACGTTACCTTGGCCGGGGTCGACTAAGTTGGTGGCCGGATCGATCAGAGACTGATCGATCCTCGCTCCATTATCTTGCCTTTCTACAGCTGCCCAAATTTTGGCAAAGTCTGCTGTTCGGGCTGCCGCCTTGTTAGAACAAATCGCAATTTCTTGATCCAGGTAACCGGCTGACACAAATCAGTAACCAAACTCCTTAAGCCCCGTGAGCTCGCGTCCGGTAACAGTAAGATACCCTCCGGCTGGATCGACAATATTGTCTCGATGTCTTGGAGACGCAAGATGAAACTCGGCTTCAGCGTGAACTCCACCGAGTAGCCAAGAGTCATTTAGCAGGAAATGCCAGTCCTTGTTGTAATGAAGGATGCTGCCTTTACCTGTGAGTGATGCCCTTACGTCCTGCTTTTGGGTGCTGTGATAGGTGGCACCGAGGTTGTACAGATCGATTTCCTCAATTGAACTACCTTTAAAGCGGTCTCTTTTAGAATTGATACGGGTCCGCCCACAACTAGAAACCCGAAAACCGAGTCGTTGGCATTCCTATAGAGCGCATAGGCCTGATCTCGATCATAGGGCTTAAGCCAGCTCATTTGGCGCTCCAGAGTCTTGTATTTTTCTGAAACTACCGAAAGCGCCTGATCAAACTCAGAGGGGGTCCACATGGAGCTCTTTCCGTATTCTAATAATCAGGGTTAAGGTAGTCGGCACTGTCAGGGATGGCCCGGCCCCTTTGACCAGTCAAATTCATTGTATCAGTTTATTGCACACCCCTAGATGGCCCACCAGGCCACCTGATAACCATCAGGAAACGCATCCCAACCACAGCGGGGCAAAGGACTAGGCTCACTTCGCCGACTTTTTGTTGGCGCTGCGGGCGCTCTGGCCGACTCCGTTATCTGATTGAACGATTTGCTCAGAACGCGCCAGTTTCGAGACCGACTCCATTGTCTTTCATTCTCTCCGACTGCAGTTGATTTACCAGTCGTAATAACACACCAGGTGTTCCCCCTGATCTGAGACTGGTTACAGAAAAAACTTTCGCCGCCTAATTACTGGCATGATCTTAAAGTTGCGTTTCAGCGTTATGTGTAGTTTAAAGCGGTATACAACCACTCTTTGCCTGTGCTGGTACGCTATCTTCGCCTATTAAGCCTGACGCCAGCAGTCTCGACCTCAGTAAGGTGACCTGGCTTCACACAAAGGTCGCCAAGTGGCCACAGACCTCCACTCTCAAGGTGACAA